>JANNNB010000057.1:0-56777 GCA_031398325.1 Actinomycetes bacterium | reverse complement strand
CCCGCGCGGGTTCTTTGGGGGGGGGCTGCGCGCCCCCCGCCCCACCAACCGGTCAGGACTCGAGGTTGGCCATCACGTGCTTGATGCGGGTGTAGTCGTCGAGGGCATAGGCCGACAGATCCTTGCCGTATCCGGACTTCTTGTAACCCCCGTGCGGCATCTCGGCGACGAGCGGGATGTGGGTGTTGATCCACACGCACCCGAAGTCGAGTGCCTTGGACATCCGCATCGCCCGGCCGAAGTCCTTCGTCCACACCGATGACGCCAACCCGTACTCCACCCCGTTGGCCCACTCGATCGCTTCGGCCTCATCGCCGAACCGCTGGACCGTGATCACCGGACCGAAGATCTCCTGCTGGATCATCTCGTCGTGCTGGTCGAGGCCCGCGATCACCGTCGGCTCGTAGAAGAACCCGTCGCCGGCCGGCCGTGTGCCGCCGGTGACCACCTCGGCATGCCCGGGAGTGCGGCTGACCATGTCGCCCACCCGCTGGAGCTGGTTGGCGTTGTTGAGCGGGCCGTACAACACGTCCTCGTCGTCGGGCATCCCGGTCTTCGTGCCGCGGGCCTGTTCGGCCAGCGCCGCCACGAAGTCCTCGTACACGTTCGGCCCCGCGATCACGCGAGTCGCCGCCGTGCAATCCTGACCGGCATTGAAGTAGCCGGCAAGGGCGATTCCTTCCGCCGCAGCTGCGATGTCGGCGTCGTCGAACACCACGACCGGCGCCTTGCCACCGAGTTCCAGGTGGCACCGCTTGAGGCTCTGCGCCGCGGCCGTCGCAACCTCGATGCCCGCGCGTACCGAACCGGTGACGCTCACCATGGCCGGCACGGGATGCACGACCATCGCCCTGCCGGTGTCGCGGTCACCGCAGACGACGTTCAGGACCCCCGCCGGAAGGAACTCGGCGGCGATCTCAGCGAGCAGCGTCGTCGATGCGGGGGTGGTGTCGCTCGGCTTGAGGACCACGGTGTTGCCGGCGGCGATCGCCGGCGCGAGCTTCCAGATCGCCATCATCATCGGGTAGTTCCAGGGTGCGACCTGCGCGCAGACGCCGACCGGCTCACGACGCACGAACGAGGTCATGTTCGCCATGTACTCGCCCGCGCTCTTGCCTTCGAGATTTCGGGCGGCACCGGCAAAGAAACGGATCTGATCGACCATCGGCGGGATCTCCTCCGACGCAACGAGGTGCGCCGGCTTGCCGCAGTTCTCGACTTCCAAGGCGATCAGTTCGTCAGCTCTCGCCTCGACGGCATCGGCGATGCGGATCAGGGCGAGTGAACGCTCGCTCGGCGTCGCGTCACGCCAGCTCGCGAACGCCGCGTCGGCAGCACGCATCGCCCGATCGACGTCGGCATCGCCGCTCGCGGTCGCCGTCGCATACACGGCCCCGGTCGCCGGATTCACGACATCGCTCGTCGCACCGTCGAGCGCATCGACGTACTCACCGTTGACGAAGTTGCGGAACGTCTTCATGGTTGCTGTCCTCCAGCGGTTCGGGTGGTCGACGCCTCGTCGCGCCGAGCCCGATCGTAGAACCGTGCTGCGAAGGCGTGAACAATGTGCGGTCGATTTGCGCAGATTCATCACGCCTTCATGGCGGCGGGCGGCGCAGTAGGTTTGGGGTATGCGAGTACTCGTGGTCGGGGCAGGCGGCGTGGGGTCGGCTTTCGTCGCCATCGCCTCGAAACGAGAGGCCTACGACCACATCACGGTCGCCGACATCGACATCGCGAAGGCCGAGGTGGCGGTCGCGATCGCGACCAACATCGACGGTGGACGCATCGTGGCGGCCCACATCGACGCCACGTCCGAAGAGTCGGTCACCGAGCTCGCGCTCGAGGTGCGGGCCGACGTCATCCTGAACGCTTGCGACCCGCGCTTCAACCCGCCGATCTTCAACGGGGCGTTCGCCGCCGGGTGCAACTACGTCGACATGGCGATGAACCTGTCCGTGCCGCACCCGACGCATCCGTTCTCCAAGACCGGGATACGTCTCGGCGACGGCCAGTTCGCCGAGCATCCGACATGGAAGAACCGCGGCCTGATGGCACTCGTCGGCATGGGCGTCGAGCCCGGCTTCTCCGACGTCGCTGCCCGGTACGCGGCCGACGAGCTGTTCAGCGAGATCCACGAGATCGGCGTGCGAGACGGCGCCGACCTCGTCGTCGACGGCTACGACTTCGCTCCCACGTTCTCGATCTGGACGACGATCGAGGAGTGCCTGAACCCGCCCGTCATCTACGAGCGGGAGCGGGGTTGGTACACGACCGAGCCCTTCAGCGAACCAGAGCTCTTCACGTTCCCCGAGGGGATCGGCGAACTGCAGTGCGTCAACGTCGAGCACGAGGAAGTCATCCTCATGCCTCGCTGGATCCAGGTGGACCGCGTAACGTTCAAGTACGGCTTGGGCGAGGAGTTCATCGACGTCTTGAAGACGATCCAGAAGCTCGAACTGCACTCGACGAAGACCGTGAACGTGAAAGGCGTCGAGGTGTCACCGCGCGATGTGGTGGCGGCGACGCTGCCCGACCCGGCGACCTTGGGCGACAAGATGCGCGGTCGCACGTGTGCCGGTTCGTGGGTGCGCGGCATCGGTAAGGATGGCGAGCCTCGCGAGGTGTACGTGTACCACATCGTCGACAACGCCTGGTCCATGCGTGAGTTCGGCCACCAGGCGGTCGTCTGGCAGACGGCGTGCATGCCGGCGGTTGCGATCGAACTCATGGCCACCGGAGTGTGGGAAGCCGTCGGTATCGTCGGCCCCGAGGCGCTCCCCGCGAAGCCGTTCCTCGACCTGCTCGACGCCTACGGCAGCGAGTGGGAGTGGGAGGATTACCACGATCGCAAGCCGGTTTCCCTGGGCTCCACCCCGACGTCTGCCGCCAGCTGACGACCGTCATCGGTGTGGGTCCACGACCGTCAGCGGTGTGGGTCGACGATCGTCATCGGTGTGGGTCGACGACCCAACGCCCCCGGACCTGCCCACCGAGGATGCTCGGACCCCGCTCGAGGAGTTCGCTCATCGGGATCACCTCGGCCATGGAGGCCAGCACGTCGGACGGGAGCAGTTCGGCCAGCCGGTTCCACGCGGCGACGCGGACCGGGGTCGGTGTCATCACTCCCTCGATGCCGATCAGACGCACCGCCCGCAGGATGAACGGCAGGACGGTCGTGGGGAGGTCAGGGCCAGCGGCCAGCCCGCAGGCCGTCACGACGCCGTGGTACTTGGTCTGGCTGATGACCTTGGCGAGGATCGCTGAACCGACGGTGTCGACGGCGGCTGCCCAGGTCTCGGTCTCCATCGGTCGCGCCGGCTCGTTCATCTCCTCGCGCGTCAGGAACCTCGTGGCTCCCAGTTCGGCGAGATAATCGTGGGTTGCCGGTCGGCCGGTCACGGCGGCGACCTCAAAGCCCAGACGAGCGAGCAGTGCGACACTCATCGAGCCGACCCCGCCCGCTGCGCCCGTGACGATCACGGGACCGCTCGTCGGCGTGACTCCGGCCTCCTCGATCGCTGCAACGCAGAGCATCGCCGTGAGTCCTGCCGTGCCGATCGCCATCGCGTCGAGGCTCGACATCCCGGTGGGTCGCGGCACGAGGAACTCGGAACTCACCCGCTGACGCTCGGTGTAGCCGCCCCAGAAACGCTCGCCCATTCCCCAACTCGTGAGGATCACCTCGTCGCCGACCGAGTAGTCGGGCGATTCGCTCGCGGCCACCGTGCCGGCGAGGTCGATCCCGGGCACCATGGGATAGCTGCGAACGATCCGACCCTGGCCGGTCAGCGCAAGCCCGTCCTTGTAGTTGAGGGAGGAGTAGTCGACGTCGATCGTGACGTCACCCTCGGGCAGGTCATCGTCGCTCAGCTGCTCGATCGCACCCGTCGGCGGAGCCTTGGGATCAGCTTCCGTCGTTGCGTCGCGGAGCACCAGAGCGTTGAACGTTTCGGTCATCCCCGCAGCCTGCCACCACCCAGCCCGGCGATGCGAAATCCACGTTTGCGACAAGAAATCCGAGGACCGGGTCTCCGAATTTCTTGTCGCAAACGTCGATGCGAGGCGAGCGCTGGCGTGTGGCAGGCTGCAACGGTGAGCGCGTCGGAGCCCGTCGGGTCGATGGAGGTGTTCCCCCCGGTCGTCAGTGCGGCGTGGTTGCTCGAGCATCTGGACGAGGTGGTCATGTGCGACGTGCGCTCGACCATGGCCGGCCCGGCGCAGTTCGACGCCTACCTCGACAGCCACATCGCCGGTGCCCGCTTCGTCTCGCTCGACGAGGTCTTGGCCACGCCACCGAGCGATACCGCCGGGCGGCATCCGCTCCCCGCACCTGAGGAGTTCGCCGAGTCGCTCGGAGCGCTCGGCGTCGGCAACGACGTCGTGGTGATCGCATACGACGATCGGGGTGGCGCGTTTGCGGGTCGATTGGTGTGGATGCTGCGCACCATCGGACAACCGGCGGCACTGCTCGACGGTGGACTCGGCGCATGGGCCGGACCTGTCGAGACCGGTACGAGATCGGTCGAGTCGGTCGAGCGCCGGGCCATCGAGTGGCCGTCCGAGCGGATCGTCGATGCGGATGCGGTCGTCGCCCACATCGCAGCAGGCGGCGTGGTCGTCGACAGCCGCGAGCGCCTTCGCTACCTCGGCGAGACCGAACCGATCGACCGGATCGCCGGGCACGTCCCCGGCGCGATCAACCGGCCGTTCGCCGACAATCTCAGCGACACCGGTACGTTCAGGCCCATCGAACACCTGGCCGAGCGCTTCGACGTGCTCCGACCCGATCCGGCGGCGATCGTCTACTGCGGGTCGGGCGTGACAGCCTGCCACAACGCCCTCGCGGCCGAGGCCGCTGGATTCCCACCGCCTCGCGTCTACGTCGGGTCCTGGTCCGGTTGGACCGCCGACCCCGACAGACCGATCGCCACCGGCCCGAACCCCTGAGCCCCGTCATTCCACGTTTGTGACAAGAAATCCGAGGACCGAGTCTCCGATTTCTTGTCACAAACGTGAATGACGTTCGGAGGTGGGTGTTGGCGGTGGTTCAGGAAGTGGGGTTGGCTGCGGGGTTGCGGCCCATGCGGAGGCGGCGGACGTCGAGCGGCTCGCCGGTGTGCTCGTCGATCACCAACGGGGTGACGATGGCACCGGTCTCGCGGTCCTTGAGCACGACGGGAGGTTCCTGCCCGTCGGGCCACAGCCAGTCGCTCCCCCAGCGCCACATCGCCGCCAGCACGTCCCAGAACGCCAGTCCCTTGGGCGTGAGTCGATACTCGAACCGGGGAGGGTTCGACTGGTACTCGACGCGCTCCAGCATTCCCTCCTCGACCAACCGATTCAACCGGGCGGTCAACACCGCACGGGGCGCGTCGAGCGCAGTCTGGATCTCCTCGAACCGGCGGCGGCCACTGAACGCCTCGCGCATCACCAGCGGCGTCCACCAGTCGCCGATCAAATCGGTCGTACGGGCGATCGGGCACGGCCAGTCGTCGAAGCGTGTGCGCCTCACCGCGAGACCCCCGGCTCGGCGGGAACGGGCTCCACGCGGGCGCGGACGTGCTTGTGGAGCGGAGTACCCGCGAACCAATCCCGGTCGTCAGACGACGTGAGTTCGTTCGGCGCGACGCCGACGGCGTCCGACCCGTCGCCGTTCCGGCCGAGCCCGAGCCCGTTCGGAAGCGAGATGTGGCCGTCGCGCATCATGTCGGTCACCTCGACGACCGCCACCGCACTGCCCCGCTTGGTCGTCACCCTCGCCCGCTCGCCCGAGGTGAGCCCGAACCGTTCGGCATCGGCAGGCGACACGCGCAACGCTCCCTGTTGATCGTTCTTGCGCCAGGCGGGGTCGCGATAGATCGTGTTCGCGGTCGACGATCGACGTTCACCGGCCGACAGGACCAACGGGAACGCGTCACCGGGGCGAGCCGTCGCCGAGACCGAGGCCGGCTCGGACGCCAGCGCATCGAACTCCTCGAGCAACACCGGGATGAGCAGGTTCACACGACCGTCACTCGTCGCCAGCCGGCGCATCGTCTCGTCGTAGTCGTCGACCGAGAACGTCACGCCCGATGCCGTCGCCAGCAATGCGTCGAACAGACCGTCGCCGAGCGATCCGCCGCCGGACGGTTCCGCGAATCCGGCGCGACGGACCGACGCGTCCCAGAACCCGGCCGCCGTGAGGGCCAGACCCCACACCGCTGCTGCGCCGGCGGCATCCGCGCCATCGGGGGTGCGCAGGGTCGGTCCGAGCGTCTCGTACAAGATGACCGGCAGCAGCTTGCCCAACTCGGGGCGATCGGCGGCGAGCCCGAAGAGCGCAGCGGTGTACTCCGCCCGACCGACCGCTGCGGCGGCATGGAGCGGCGCGAGGTCGTCGTCGGTGTACGCGCCGAGCGCGCGGCAGAGGCGGGCATGGATCTCGGCCTCGGGCAGCGTGCCCTCCATCGGCTCGAACACGGGACGGCGGAGGTGGAAGTAGTTGTGCGGGAACTCGAGGTTGAAGAACGTGCACTCCCACTTCTCGAACTGCGACGCCGCCGGCAGCACGTAGTCGGCACAGCGGGCCGTCTCGGTGAGCGCGACATCGATGACCACCACGAGGTCGAGCGCGCCGAGCGCTTCCCGCATGCGCTGGCTGTCGGCGATCGAGTGCACGGGATTGCCCGACTCGACGAGCAGTGCTCGGAAGCGGTCCGGGTGGTCGGTCAGGATCTCGTCGGGGATCACGTTGCACGGCACGAGGCCGGTCACCAGGCGATGCCCGGTGACCGGGGTCGACGGCTCCGCACCGTTGATCGGGCGGGTCGACTTCCCCCCGATGAGGGCGGCGAAGTGGGTGTGCAGGTTCATCCCACCCGGCACTCCGAAGTTGCCGGTCAGCAGGACGATCAGTTTCTCCAGGTAGCTGTTCAACGTCGAATGCGGCGCCTGCTGGATTCCGAGGTCCTCGAAGATCGACACGCCACCCGTGGCCCTGCCGATCACCCGCGCCGCCTCGCGCACCTGTGCCTCCGGTACTCCCGCCTTCTCGCACGCGGCGGCCACGTCGACCCTTTCGATGTGGGCGAGCAACTCGTCGAGTCCGTTGGCGTTGTCGCCCAACCAGCCGCGTGCGAGCAGGCCGTCGTCGACGAGCACCTTGAGCAGCGCCGCGAGCAGATGGGCATCGCCTCCGGGCACTGGCCGCAGGTGGATGTCGGCGAGGTCGGCGGACTCCGTTCGGCGCGGGTCGACCACGATCAGTGTGCGATCCGGGTCGTTGGCGATCGCTTTCAGGATCCGTCGCGCCTGCGGGAAACCGTGCGACTGCCACGGGTTTTTGCCCCAGAACACCGCCACCTGGGCATGTTCGTAGTCACCCGTGGTGTGGCAGGTCGACTTGCCGAACAGCTGGCCGTCGACCCAGAACTCTCCGGTCTTCTCCTGTGCGAGCGCATTCGAGCTGTACGTGATCCCGAGCGCCGAACGGAACGCGCTGCCGTACGCGCCGCCAAGATGGTTGCCCTGCCCGCCGCCCCCGTAGAAAAGGATCTTGTCCCCTCCGTGTTCGTCGACCACGTCCTGGAACCGGGCGGCGATCTCCGAGATCGCGGTGTCCCAGTCGATCTCCTCGAGCGTGCCGTCGTCGCGCCGGCGTAGCGGCGTCGTCAAGCGGTGCGAGCCGTTCTGGTAGTGGTCGAGGCGTAGGGCCTTCTCGCACGTGTAACCCTCCGACGCGGGATGGGCCTTGTCGCCCCGCACGCGCACGATCGTCGGTCCGTCGACCCGCACCTCGATCCCACAGTTGATCGAGCAGAGGATGCACGCGGTCTGGTGCCACTCGGGTGTCGCGGCGGCACCCTCGGCCATCGCGTCGATCGTGTTCGGCTCGGTGATGGTCATCCGCAGTCCCTCCGTCGGTCAGTTCAACAACCGAACTTACTCTCATTCGACGTTTGTGGCAAGGAATCTGCGGACCGGGTCTCCGATTTCTTGTCGCAAACGAGGAGTGACGTGCGCTGGCGGTGAGCGGGCAGACTGCGGGGGTGATGCGGCCGTGAGCGGGACCGAGCTGGCGATCGTGCTGGTGGCGGTGGTCGTCGGGTCGATCGCGAAGTCGGTCACGGGGATGGGGCTGCCGGTGATCGCCATCCCGATCGCCGCGCTCTTCGTCGACATCGAGACCGCCGTGGTCGTCATCGCCTTCCCGAACGTACTGATCAACACGATCCTGGGCGCTCGCGAACGCCACAGCTGGCACGAGACGCGCGACCTGCCCACCCTCGCGGTCGCCGGCATCGTCGGCGCCGTCGTCGGAACGCTGCTGTTCGTCAACATCCGAGAGACCCCGCTCGTCGTCGCCGTGATCATCGCGATCCTCGGTTACGTCGTGCTGTTCTTCGCCCACCCCGACCTGCGAACCGGCCCCAAGCGTTCCCGCAAACTGGCGCCGCCGGTCGGGCTGGTCGCCGGGCTGTTCCAAGGAGCGATCGGCATCTCCGGGCCGATCGTCGGGTCGTGGATCCACAGTTATCGGCTGTCACGCAGTGCGCACATCCTGTCGGTCACCACCCTGTTCATGCTGACCGGCCTCACCCAGTTGGTCGTGTTGATCGCCAACGGCGAGCTGTCCGGGCGCGTCACCGCAACGCTCCTCGCCTGCATCCCGGTCCTCCTCGCGATCCCGCTCGGTACCCGGCTTCGCGACAAGGTGTCGGTGCGTGGATTCGACCTCGCGATCATCGCCGTGTTGACGATCTCGGCGATCGCGCTCGGCATCGAGACGTTCGTCTAGGTACGATCAGTGGTCCACACACGGGGAGCTCACGGATCGTTGGGCTGAGAGGGTGACACGCCGTCACCGACCCGAGAACCTGATCCGGGTAATGCCGGCGGAGGAAAGGTCACGGTCGCGTGAACGAACGAATCGTCATCATCACAGGGGCATCCCCCCTTCTGCCCGAGGTCGTCGATCGGATACCGGGCGACGCGATCGTCCTCGCCGTCGATGGCGGACTCGACCATGCGCGGGCCGCCGGACTCGAGCCGTCCGGACTGATCGGTGATCTCGACTCGATCACCGAGGAGGGCCTCGCCTGGGCGGCGCGCCATGCCACCATCGACCGGCACCCGACCGACAAGGAGCAGACGGACACTGAACTCGCATTGGCGTTCGCCGCCGCCATGGACCCCCTGCACCTGACGATGATCGGCGGCGGTGACCGACTCGACCACTCGATGGCAGCGATCGGGGCGCTCGGCGCGCCTGCTCTGACCAGCATCCCGACCATCGACGGGTGGTGGGGTGACCAGCACCTCGAGGTACTGCACGGGCCCGGCAAGACCAGGTTGCGGCTGGTCCCGGGTTCGACGCTGTCGTTGCTCGCGCTCCACGGACGCTGCCAGAAGGTGTCGATCCACGGCGCCAGGTGGGCGCTCGACAAGATCACACTCGAACCGATGATCGGCCGCGGTATCAGCAACGAGGCTCCCGAATCGAACGGATCCAGCGAGTCCGCCGACGGCGTCGAGGATGCAGGCAAGGATGCTGTCGAGGTCGAGGTTTCGCTGTCGTCGGGCGTACTCACGATCTTCGACGTGCCGGCCGTGGAGCCCGGAGCGACGTCATGAACCACCGTCGCCCCGCCAGGACGGCGGGCAGAGCCGTCCTGCTGCTCGCCGTCTCGATTGCCGGGGTCACCGCATCGTGTTCTTCGAGCGACGACGCCGATCCCGCCGACACGTCGGGCGGAACATCCGACGACACCGCTGTCGCAACCGCCTCGTCGACGCCAGCTGCGTCGACGCCATCTGCATCGTCATCGGCATCGGCATCGAGCGACTCGATCACCCTCGTCACCTACGACTCGTTCCCGACCGCAGACACGAGCCTCAACGAAGCGCTGGACGAGTTCAGCGCCGACACCGGCATCGACGTCGAGATCCTCGTGGCCGGTGACACCGGCACGATGCTGTCGAAGGCCTCGCTGACGGCAGGGAATCCGGAGGGTGACGTCATGTGGGGCGTCGACAACACGTTCCTGTCCCGGGCGGTCGCGGACGGCGTGTTCGAGCCCTACATCTCGGAAGCTGCGAGCCGCATTCCGGACGAACTGACCGCACTCGCGCCGAACGGCGAGGCGACGCCGGTCGACTACGGCGACGTGTGCGTCAACTACGACGTGGCGTGGTTCGCCGACAACGACCTCGACGTGCCGACCTCGTTCGACGACCTGATCGATCCCAAATACGCCGACCTCCTCGTCGTACAGAACCCGGCGACGTCATCGCCCGGCCTCGCCTTCCTGCTCGCCACGATCGCGAAGTACGGCGACGAACCCGACGACCTCGGAATCCCGGGGTGGCAGCCCTACTGGCAGTCACTCGTCGACAACGGTGTCGAGGTCGTGGAGGGCTGGACGCAGGCCTACTACGAACGTTTCACCGCCACCGGAGCGGGAGACAAACCGCTCGTGGTGAGCTACGGCTCGAGTCCTCCGGCCGGGGTGATCTTCGGCGATCCGGCGACCGGTGTGATCGAGTCGACCTGTTTCCGCCAGGTCGAGTTCGCGGGCATCCTGCGCGGCACCGACGCCCTCGCCGAAGCGAAGCGACTCGTCGACTTCCTCGTCGCCGAGCGGTTCCAGTCGGAACTCGCGCTCAACCTGTTCGTCTATCCGGCGAACATGGACGTCGAGCTGCCAGCGGAGTTCGTCGAGGCGGCCGTCATCCCGACCGACCCACTCACGGTCGACCCCGCCGAGATCGATGCTTCCCGCAGCATCTGGATCGACGAGTGGACGGAGCTGGTGATCGGGTGAACCGGTTGCCACGCTGGCTGCCGATCACCTTGGCAGCGGCGCCGGCGGCGCTGCTCCTCGTCTTCTACGCGTGGCCCTTCGTCACGCTGGTCACCACCGCCGTCGACCGCGAGGTGATCGGTGACACCTTGTCGTCGGGGCGAACCTGGCGGGTCGTGTGGTTCACCTTCTGGCAGGCGGTCGTGTCGACGGTGTCGACGATCGTCGTCGGCCTGGCACCGGCCTACGTCTTCGCCCGGTACATGTTTCCCGGTCGCGTGGCGCTCCTCGGGCTGATGACTGCGATGTTCGTCCTGCCGACGGTCGTGATGGGCGCGGCGATCCTGGCGCTCGTGCCCGACTCGTTCAACAGGACGATCTGGGCGGTGCTCATCGCGCACGTGATCTTCAACCTGGCCGTCGTCGTCCGTGTCGCCGGCGCCACGTGGGAGCGCCTGCCCCGAGACATGGAGCACGCGGCCGCCACCCTTGGCGCTACACGGCTCGCGGTCTTCCGGCATGTCCTGCTCCCGCTGCTTCGACCATCGCTGGTGGCCGCCGCCTCCATCGTGTTCGTCTTCACGTTCACGTCGTACGGGGTGATCCGTGTGTTGGCGGCGCCCGGCACCCGCACGATCGAGGTCGAGGTGTGGAGGAACGCAACGCAGCTCGGTCGCGTCGGCACCGCCGCCGTCCTGGCGATGATCCAACTGGCCGTGCTGGCCGTCGCCGTCAGCTGGGCGAGCCGCAGCCAGCGCCGGCACGCACAGGCGATCGCGATCGACGACACACCGTCGCGCCGTGCCCCCACCACGACAGCCGAGCGATGGATCGTCACGGTGGTGGTCGGCGCCACCGCCGCCGTCACGGTCGTACCTCTCGGGGCACTGCTCCTGCGGTCGCTGTCGACACCCTCGGGATGGTCCACGGCGGCGTGGACCCGGCTCGGGCGCGTCGAGGTGCGGCCCGGCATCAGCATCGGGGTCGACCCGATCGCAGCGATCCGCAACTCGCTCGGCACCGCGATGTGGGCGACGATCATCGCCGTGACGATCGGCGCGGTCGCGAGCCTCGCCATCGCTTCCTCGGGTCGACTCGGCAGGGTGCTCGACACCGGGTCGATGTTGCCCATCGCCACGTCGGCCGTCACGATCGGCTTCGGCATGCTCATCACCTTCGACGCCGACCCGGTCGACTGGCGTGGATCGTCGTGGCTCGTACCGGTCGGACAGGCGTTGGTCGCCCTTCCGTTCGTCGTGCGCAACTGCGTCGGTGTTCTGCGTTCGGTGGATCCCGCACTCGGTGACGCAGCGATGACGCTCGGCGCGTCGCCGTCCCGTGCGTGGCGTCATGTCATGGTGCCGTACCTCTGGCGGCCGCTCGCCTCCGGCGCCGCCCTCGCTGCAGCGATCTCGCTCGGCGAATTCGGCGCAACCTCGTTCCTGTCACGATCGGGTGGCGAAACGATGCCGATCGTGATCGATCAGCTCCTCGGCCGCACCGGCTCGATCTTGCAGGCCCAGGGCTACGTGCTCGCGACGTTGCTCGCCGCCGCCACGATCGCACTCGTCGCGATCGTCGAGTTGACCACGTCGCGCCAACGTCGTGATGGGTTCTCCGTCGTGCCGGTCGCGCCGAACGAGGCGGACCGATGACCGGGGCGTCGCTCGAGGTCACCGACGTGACGGTTCGATTCGGCGAACGCGTGCTGCTCGACCGCGTCCGCCTGGCGGTGGGATCCGGGGACACGGTCGCGCTCGTCGGCCCGTCGGGCAGCGGCAAGAGCACCCTGCTCAAGGTGATCGCCGGGATCGTCAGCCCGGCGGCGGGCAGCATCCGCATCGCCGGAGCCGACGTGACGCAGGTCCCGACCCATCGTCGCCAGGTCGGGATGGTGTTCCAGGACAACCAGCTCTTTCCGCACCGGTCGGTGATCGACAACGTGGCCTTCGGGCTGCAGATGCACCGGGTCGATCGACGGGTGCGTCACGAGCGCGCGAACCAATGGCTCGAACGGGTCGGTCTCGCCGGCTTCGGCGACCGTCGCGTCGGTGCGCTGTCGGGCGGCGAAGCCAAGCGAGTGGCGCTCGCGCGCACGATGATCACCGAACCCCTCGTCGTGCTGCTCGACGAACCGCTGACCGGGCTCGATCGGGATCTCCACGATCGCCTCGCGGCTGATCTCCGAGCGGTACTGACCGAGGCGGGCACGACTGCGTTGCTCGTCACCCACGACCGTGACGAGGCGGCGACGATTGCATCTCGAACCGTCGAGTTGCACGAACTCGGCGAGGATCTGCAGATGCGATTCAGGGTGGTCGAGCTCGAAGCGGGCGATACGCATGATCTCCGTCGGCGCGTGCTCCGGGCGTCGACGCCATCGGCCGACGTCGTGTTCGACGGCGATGATCTCCCGACGACGACCCACCTCGGAATCACCTCGGGCGACACGGTCGTGGCGGTGTCGACGTGGGTGCGGGCCGCACCGCCGGGACGGTCCGATGCAAATGCGGTCCAGCTGCGCGGCATGGCCACCGAACCCGAGATGCAAGGCAACGGTGTCGGTGCGCTGTTGCTCCGGGCCGGGGTGGATCGCTCCCGTGCGACCGGTGCCGAACTGGTGTGGGCGCGCGCCAGGTCGACCGCCCTCGCCTTCTACGTCGCACACGGCTTCACCACGATCGGCGACGAGTTCGTCGACGACACGACCGGCCTCCCCCACATCGTCGTCGTCCACCGGCTCGACGCACCGGGCTGAGGCACTGGTTCCGGTTTCGCCTCCTGCGCGCCCACGTTGCAGTGACGACGCAACCGGCCTCGTCACGCACGAGAAAGCGAGCACGACGGCATGACCGCCACCTCTTCGTCCCTGCACCATCGAGCGGCAACGCTGCGAGCGCTCGCTGCCACCATCGAACGCACGCCCGCGACGAGTCTCGAGCGATTCGCCGGCGACGAGACCTGGCGAGGCCCGCGCCCGCTGCTCTGCCGCAACGTCCTCGTCGCCAACCTCGCACAGCTGCACGGGGCAGCCGACGACCTCCGGGGTCACGCATGGCGGCTCGAACGACAGGCCCGCGATCTCGACGCCGCGGCTTCGTTCCAGGTGCCAGCGATGGTCACCGGCTCGGGTTGACGTGCACACCGCATACGACCCCACGCGCATCCGTGAGCTGTCGGTCAGGACCGTCGCGGCGATCGACGCCCTTTCGATGATCAGCTCGTCCGACCCCGCCGCTGCAGAGGCACTGCGCACCGTCCGCCTCCTGCGACACAACCTCGAAGACCTCTGGATGCCCCTCCTCCGACAGATCGAGGCGAGTCGCGCCATGATCTCGTGGACGGCGTCAGCGGCTGGTTCGGTGATGGAGTTCGCCGAGGAGCGCCGACGGCTCCTCGGCGACTGGATCCACGCACACGACGACCTGACCTACGCCGAGCAGCTGAGGTCGATGAGCGACCCGGAACTGCTGCATCACCTTGGATCGTTCGACACCGACAGCCTCCCGCTCGACGCCGATTACCAGCTCGACCTCCACGACGAGCGGTGGCTCGCGACGTTCCCGACCGTCGCCGCCGAGATGGCCCGTCGAGTCCGGGACGATGCGCGCTTCGCAGCACGGCTCGTCGGCGCCGCCGATCGCAACCCGGTCATCGGTCTCGCCGTCGGCCATGCCGACTTTCCCATCGACTTCACCTACGACGTGGCAACCGTGATGCTGCACGGACGTTCCTGGATGGACGACCTGGAGGCCCGGGCAGGCGCCGCTGCCACGAACGCGGCGCTCGCCGAGCTCGCGTCGTCGCCGACACACGCCCTCGCGCTCCTCGGGGATCCGACCTCGCTCGAGGCACTCGCAGCGTGGCATCTGCTCGATCCGGTGATCGTCGCCGACATCGTCCACTGCGGGCTGTACGAGGCCGTCGCGGCGGACCCATCGCGACTCCGCGAGGGGTACGGCGTGCTCGAGGGGCTGACCCGACTGGCGAACGGTTCGCTCGATGACGGCTTCACGCCCGGCGTGGCGCGGGGTGTCGCCAACTCGATGATCGGCTATGTCGACACGCTCGGGCGAGGAATCGGCGCCGAGGACGGCGGCGACGTTCGCGTCACGACGATCGACGAGCACCCGTTCACGATCGAACTCGGCACGTACGAGGAGGTGCGCGAACTCTTCGGTGCGATGGCTCGCGATCTCGAGGCACAGGCGGCCCTCGGCGTCGTCCTCGGCGCGTACATGAACACGGTGACCGAACGGGTGGGCCAGGAGATCGGCTCGCGTACCGGGGTCGAAGAGGTGGCGCAGTTCGCCGACCTGATCGGCGACGCGGTCACGGCCGAGCAAGCCGAAATGGTGGCGGTCGCGACGGCCGCGGCGACGCGGTGGGGCATTCTCGCCGGAGCGATCGGCTTCGCCAGCAGCACCGCTGTCTCGTCGCTCGGTGCCGGTCCCGTCGTCGGACTCGCCGTGACTCGGGTCATCAAGATGGGCACGGACAACATGTCGGAACCCGATCCAGAGATCATGCCGAACGGTCTCCTTCGTCATGTCGCGTACGACGCGATCCTGGTGGCGACGGTGTCGCTGGCCCGCTCCGACGCCGCGACCCGACCGTCGCACGGCATGCGCGACCAACACGAAGATCTGGCGGTCGTCGACAGCTACCTCAGCAGACTCGCTGAACTCGATGCCGATGGTGACGCCGGCGCCTATCACGACCACGTCTCCGACATGGCCGACTACATCGCACAGCGCACGCCGGAGCTCGACGAGTTCGTGAACGAGGTGATGACGAATGCGGCGGTCAGCGAACTCCGCGAAGACCACAGCTGACGTCGGAACCTGGCGCTGAGCCCATCGAGATGCAGCGGAGCACGTTCCACGCTCGGGCGTGGCAACCTGTCGTCATGCAGATCGGCATGGTCGGACTCGGACGTATGGGCGCCAACATGGTGCGCCGGCTACACGCCGGCGGCCACGAGTGTGTGGTGTACGACGTGATGGAAGCGCCCATCGCGATGCTCGAGGACGAGGGTGTCGCGTCGGCAGGCGCCCGCACACTCGACGATCTCGTCGCCTCGCTCGCCCCTCCCCGCACGATCTGGCTGATGGTCCCCGCGGCGCTGGTCGGCGACACCGTCGTGCTCCTGTCGGCGCTCCTCGAACCGGGCGATGTGCTGATCGACGGCGGCAACTCGTGGTATCACCACGACGTCGACCGCTCGACGGCGCTGGCGCCGTCGGGGATCCAGTACCTCGACATCGGCACGAGCGGCGGCGTCCAGGGCCTCGAGCGGGGCTACTGCTTGATGATCGGCGGCGACACCGACGCCGTCGAACGACTGGCCCCGATCTTCGACACCCTCGCACCCGGCGTCGACACGGCCGAGCGAACACCGGGCCGAGACGGACCGCCAAGTCCGGAGGAACAGGGCTGGCTCCACTGCGGGCCGAGCGGCGCCGGCCACTTCGTCAAGATGGTCCACAACGGCATCGAGTACGGGCTGATGGCCGCGTACGCAGAGGGATTGAATGTGCTGGCAAAGGCGAACATCGGCGCCGAAGTGCACGCGATCGACGCCGAGACCGCCCCGCTCGAGTCGGCGCAGTACTACCAGTACGACATCGATCTGTCGAAGGTCACCGAGGTGTGGCGCCGGGGATCGGTCATCAGCTCCTGGCTCCTCGACCTCACCGCCGTCGCCCTGCGGGAGGATCCGGAACTGAAAGAGTACTCGGGCGTCGTCAGCGACTCGGGCGAAGGTCGCTGGACGATCAATGCGGCCATCGACGAAGGAGTCCCGGTACCGGTCCTGTCGGCAGCGCTCTATCAACGCTTCTCGTCACGTGGCCGCGCCGACGTCGCCGACAAGGTCCTTTCGGCGATGCGGGCCGGCTTCGGCGGTCACCACGAGCGGACGGATTCGACACGATGAACGCACACATCGACACCACACAGATCCAGACCGAACAACCTGACGCTGACGCCCTCGTGCTGTTCGGGGCGACCGGCGACCTCGCCAAGCGCAAGCTGTTCCCCGCGCTCTACCGTCTGCAGAAGTCCGGTGCGCTGCATGTGCCCGTGATCGGAGTTGCCCGCAGCGACTGGACCGACGACGACTTCCGAGCGCATGCGAAGGATTCGATCGAGGAGCACATCGACGATGCCGACCAGTCGATCATCTCGGAACTGTGCGCGCGGATGGACCTCGTGCAGGGCGACTACTCCGACGAAGCCACCTGGAACGAGCTGACGGCGACGCTCGACAGGGTCGAATCCCAGGTCGCGGTGTTCTACATGGCGATTCCCCCGACGATGTTCCCGACCGTCGCCCACAAGCTCGCGTCGGTCGACCTCCACCGCCGCGGCCGAATCGTCGTCGAGAAGCCGTTCGGCCGCGACCTCGACTCGGCGATCGAGTTGAACAAGACGCTGCACGCCGTGTTCCCCGAGGACCACATCTTCCGCATCGACCACTACCTCGGCAAGGAGGCGGTCGAGGACCTCTTGGTGTTCCGGTTCGCCAACACGCTGCTCGAACCGGTGTGGAACCGCAACTACGTGCGCAGCGTGCAGGTGACGATGTCCGAGACGATCGGTGTCGAGGGCCGCGGGTCGTTCTACGACTCCGTCGGGGCGATTCGGGACGTGTTGCAGAACCACCTCCTCCAGGTGGTCGCGCTGCTCGCCATGGAACCCCCCGCCGGATCCGACTCGGGCTTTCTCCAGGACGAGAAGGCCAAGGTGATCGCTGCGATGCGCCCGATGGATGCGAGCACGCTCGTGCGGGGGCAGTACGTCGGATATCGCGACGAGCCGGGTGTCGAGCCGGAGTCGGAGGTCGAGACGTTCGCCGCGGCGCGCTTCGAGATCGACTCGTGGCGATGGGCCGGGGTGCCCTGGTACGTACGCGTCGGCAAGGCGTTGGCCCGAAACGCCACCGAAGCGGTCATCGAACTCCGCGAGCCACCACGCATGTTGTTCGACGAGGCCGGCGGCCCGCCTCCCGAGCGCAACCTGATCCGGCTGCGGCTCGGCGAGCGTGACGGGGTCACGTTCGTGCTGCAGGCCAAGACGCCGGGGCCGCACCTCGACAGCCAGAACGTCGACGTCAACGTCGACTTCGCCGCTGCCCTGGGCGAACGCCAGGATGCCTACGAGCGCCTCATCGGCGATGCGCTCCAGGGCTCGCTGCGCCGATTCGCCCGTCAGGACATCGTCGAGGGCACGTGGGAGGTCGTCCAGCCTGCGCTCGACGCCCCGGGCATCGTGCACCCGTACTTCCGAGGTTCGTGGGGTCCGTCGGAGGCCGACTCGATTCTCGTGAACGACGACTCGTGGTTCCCGCCGTCTCGTGCCGATGGTGCCGAGGTCGACGAGGATTGACGACCGCCTCGGATAGTCTGTCCACATATCGGATTACTGTTCCCGATATGTGAGACGACATGTGGATCCCGATCACGCTCGCAGCGGCGACCTTCCAAATTCTGCGGACATCCAGGCAGCACGTGCTTCGCTCCGTGCTCTCCCTGAACGGGGCCGGCTTCGTCCGCTACGCCTACGGGTTCCCACTCGCGCTCATCGCCAGCCTCGTCACCTTCGGCTTGGTCGGTGCCTCGCTCCCGACGCCTCCCGCCCGCTTCTGGCTCATCCTCGTCGTCGCAGGAACCGCGCAGATCCTGGGCACCGTCGCTCTGCTGCGGGCGTTCGATCTCCGGGACTTCGCCATCGGCACGGTGTACGCCAAGACCGAGGTGATCCTCGTCGCGATCGTGTCGGCGATCGCCCTGAGCGAACCGTTGTTGCCACCCGGCTGGGTCGCCGTCGCCGTGTGCATGGTCGGTGTGATCTGGCTCGCCGCGCCGAGCCAAGTCCGGGACGTCGTCGCCAGCGCCGCCGATCCGGCCGCCCTGATGGGCGTCCTTGCAGCCGCCGGATTCGCCGTCGCCGCGGTCGGCATCCGCGCCGCATCGAACTCGCTCGGCGACGACCCCGTGTGGAACCGGGCCCTGCTCACATTGACCGTCATGCTCGGGATCCAAACGGTCATCAACGGCGCACAACTGCTGTTCACGGATCGACGCGAGATCGGCAACGTCGCCCGCCACTGGCGAGCCGCACTCCCCGTCGGCGTGCTGAGCCTGTGTGGATCCGCCGGCTGGGCGGTCGCCGTCACGCTCACCAACGCAGCCAAGGTGCGCACCCTCGGCCAGATCGAGATCGTGATGGCCTTCGCGATCTCGGTGTTCTGGCTCCACGAGCGCCACAGCCGAGCCGAGTACGCCGCCAGCGCGCTCGTGTTCGCCGGTGTGGTCGGCGTCATCGTCGTCGGCTGACGCTGCTCCGGCCGGGTGAGGGGCCCCGGCGCAGTGGACGACGAACCAACTATTGTCCGGGTTCGTGCGAGGACTCGTGCTGCCAGAACGGGAGGAGGACTTCTCGGCCGATCCGGTCGAGCTGTTCTTCGACCTCGCGTACGTGTTCGCGTTCTCGCAACTCGTCTCACTCATCCTGGACGACGCAACCTGGAACGGCATCGGGCAGGCCAGTCTGCTCTTCGTGCTCATGTGGATGCCGTGGTCGCAGTTCACGTGGTCGGCAAATGCCGTGTCCGGCAACTCACGCTCGGTGCGGTTGCTGTTCCTCGCGGCGACCGCGGCGAGCGTGCCGATGGCCGCATCGATCGACACCGCACTCGAGGGCGGCGGCCTGCTCTTCGCCGTCCCCCTCGCGGCGATCTTCCTCGCCGCCCTCGCCGTTCTCGTGAGCGGCGTCGACTACGGCAGCGAGGAGTACCGCTCCTCGATCCGCTACTCGATTCCCAGCATCGTCGCGATGGCCCTGATCGTGGCGGGCGGGTTCTTCGACGACGAGACCCGAGTGGTGATCTGGATCGCCGGGATGGTCGTGTTCGGTGCGGCCACCCTCCGGGCCGGTTCGGACGCCTGGATCGTTCGGCCGGGCCACTTCGCCGAGCGCCACGGCCTGATCGTGATCATCGCCCTCGGCGAGGTGATCGTCGCTCTCGGTAACGCCGTGGTCGTCGAGCTGGGCAATCGAGGATCCGTGCCCGGCTCCACCGTGCTCGCCCTCGTCGCCGCCGGCGCGCTGGCCGGCCTGTTGTGGTGGTCGTACTTCGACCGGGTGCAGCCGGCGTTCGAACATCGTGCCGAGGGTCTCGCCGGCGGGGTGCAGCGCGGCCGGTTCGTCCGCGACATCTACACGTACGCGCACATCCCGATCGTGGCCGGGATCGTGCTCATCGCCGTCACCCTCGAATACGTCACGCTGCACCCCACCGACCCGATTCCCGATGCGTACCGCACGATGGGCGCAGCTGGGTTCACCCTGTTCTTCGGGGGCATGAGCATCGGCGTGTATCGGGCGTTCCGGGTCGTCGCCAAGGAACGTCTGGCGGTGGTCGCCGCCATCATCGTGATCTCCGTGTTCGGCGGTTCGGTCGACGGCATCGTCCTGTTCATCGTGATCGACGTGGTCATCCTCATCGCGCTCGCGTTCGAGCACATCAGGATCGAGCGCCCGAACGGCGACGAGCTCGACGAGCGGCGGCTAGTCGACGACGACGCCGGACAGCAGCGAGCGCCGTAGCCACTGGAACATCCGCCACCCGACCTCGGGTGGAGACAGCGTCGAGGCCGCGATCGCGGCCGATTCGTCCGAGATCGCCTTGCCGTTCGGTGCCTTCACGTGCACCTCGGCCACCCGCTCGGCCATCACGAACCAGCCGACCGATTCCTCGACCGTGCGACCGACGGTCAGCAGGCCATGGTTGCGCAGGATGCACAGCTTCGAGTCGCCGAGCGCCGCTGCGATCCGTTTGCCGCCGTCGGTCGACAGCACCTCCACTTCCTCGTCGTCGAACAACGCCTGGTCGAACACGAACGCACACGATTCCTGACTGATCGCCCTGAACGGTTCGACGTTGGCCGACCACGCCGTGCCGAACGCCGTGTGGGTGTGGGACGCACTCACCGCGTCGGGCCGGGCGGCCAGGATCGGATGGTGGATGTGATACCCCGCGGTGTTGACCCCACCGGTCGGGTTCCCGTCGGCGTCCTTGACCTCGCCGCCGGGCCCGACCAGCACGAGTTGGTCGACGGTTGCCTCGCCGAACGGCACTCCCCAGTCGAGCAGCCAGAAGTGGTCGGTCAGCTCGGGGTCGCGCGCCGACACGTGGCCGTCGCCGAGTTGCCCCCAGCGCATCGCGGCAAAGATCCGGTACCCGAAGGCACACATCCGCTTGCGGTGCGCCCGTTCGTCCTCGATCGAGCGCACGCTGTCGTACGGCTCGACCCCGGAGAACGGCGGATACGGCGACTCACTCATACGGCGATGCTAGATCACCGTTTGCGACAAGAAGTTGGAGAACCGGGTCTCCGATTTCTTGTCACAAACGTGGGTTTCAGGCGTCGGCGTGGGTTTCAGACGTCGGGGGGAAGCCGCGGCGGGGGACGACGATGACGGTGCCGTCGTCGTCGACATCGACCGACACGCACACGTGGTAGATCTCGCCGAGGCGCTCGGCCGTGAGGACATCAGCGGCAGCACCCGACGCGACGACGCCGCCCTCGTGCAGCATCGTGAGCCGATCGGTGTACGTGCCGGCGAGCGTGAGGTCGTGCATCGCGGAGATCACGGTCAAGCCGCCGTGGTGCCGCAGTTCGGTGACCAGTTCGAGCGCTTGCTGCTGGTGCCCGATGTCGAGCGCTGAGGTCGGCTCGTCGAGCAGCAAGATCGGGGCCTGCTGCGCCAGCGCCCTGGCGAGCACGACACGTTGGCGCTCGCCGCCACTCAACGCGCCGAGGAACCGGTCGACGAACGTTTCGAGTTGCAGGCGCTCGATCGCGTCGGCGACGAGCTTCCGGTCGTCGGCGCTCTCGACGCCGAAGTACGACACGTACGGGGTGCGACCGAGCAGCACGTAGTCGAACACGCTCATGTCGTCGGGGATCAGCGGCTCCTGCGGCACGTACGCGACGAGCGACGCCCGTTCGCGATGCGACATCGAGGTGAGGTCGCGCCCGTCGATGGCGATCGAGCCCCCACTGGGAACGAGGCCGGCGATCGCCCGCAGCAGCGACGACTTCCCGGCGCCGTTCGGCCCGATCACGCCGAGCCACTCCCCCGACTCGATCCGGTCGGTGAACGGCGCGAGCACAGTGCGCTTGCCGTAGCGCACGCTGACCCGGGAGAACTCGATCGAGCTCACGACGGCACCCGTTTCGTGCGCAACAGGTAGACGAAGAACGGCGCACCGATGAACGCTGTCACCACGCCGATCGGTGTCTCGGCCGGATTCGTCAGCATCCGCCCAGGCACGTCGGCGAGGATCAGGAACGTCGCGCCAAACATCAGCGAGAGCGGGAGTAGACGACGATACGACGCACCCGCGACCAGTCGGATCACGTGAGGAATGACGAGCCCGACGAATCCGATCAGGCCACTGACCGACACCACCGCCGCAGTGCCGAGCGTTGCCGTGACCACGATGACGAGTCGCGAACGCGCGACCGACATCCCGAGCGTCGCGGCCTCGACGTCGCCGATGCGGAACACGTCGAGCTGGCGGCGGTGCAGGATCAGGATGACCGAGCTGATGATCACGTACGGGGCGATCAGCATCACGTCCGACCAGGTCGCGCCCGACAATCGTCCGAGCACCCACTGGAACACCTCGCGGATCACTTCGTTGTGGCGCTGCAGGATGAACGTCTGCATCGCAGTCGCGAACGACACCACGGCGATTCCGGCAAGCACAAGGGTGGTGCCCGACCGTGACCCGCCCGCCGACGACCCCACCACATAGGTCACGCCGACCGTCGCCAACGCCATGACGAACGCCGCAGCGGGCACGGGGTCGACCGCCCAACTCATCGTCACGCCCCGGCCCATGGTGAGGGCGATCGTCGCGCCGAGGCCGGCACCGGCCGCAACACCCAGGAGGTATGGATCGACCAGCGGATTGCGGAAGACCCCCTGATAGCTCGCTCCGGCGATCGAGAGCATTCCGCCGACCATCCCACCGAGGATGACCCGGGGCATCCGGATCTTCCACAGGACGTTCCAGTCCGCGTCGCTGACCCCGGAGTTCACCGAGATCAGCGGCAGATGATCGAGCAACGCCAGGGGCACCCGCCACCACGACGGGCCGGCGGGGCCGATGGACGCCCCGACCAGTACCGCCATGGCGAGCAGGAGCCCCGCGCCGGCGAACCAGCCCGCATCGCGCGGGCGTTCGGTCATGCCGGGACGGCCGCCGTGGTCACCGCAGCCGAAACGGCCGCGAGGTAGTCGACGACACGCGGGCCCCAACGGGAGGCGATGTCGTCGCTCATCTCGATGACGTTGCCGTTCTGGACGGCGGTGATCGCGTCCCAGCCTGGACGAGCCGACACGGTTGCGAGGGTCTGGCCACAGCAGATGGTGTCGGCCAGGAAGATCAGATCCGGATTGGCCGACACGATGAACTCGGCGTTCAGCTGCGGATATCCGCCCGAGTTGCCTTCGGTCTCGTCGGCAATGTTGCGCAGGCCGAGCAGGGCGTAGAGCTCGCCCACGAACGTCGTGCTGTCCACGCTGAAGAGCGCTTCGTCGAGCTCGTGGTACAGCGTCAGTGGAACATCGGGCACGGGCGTGTCAGCGATGATCTGCTCGATGTCGATCTGCATCTGCGACACGAGCTCGGCGGCTTCGGCCACATGGCCCGTCACCGCACCGAGCTGCTCGATCTGGGCGTATGTGTCATCGAGGGTCATCGCGGCCGGGCCGTCCCACCACGCGACGCCGATCGCGTCGAGCTGTTCGCCGAGACCGTTGAAGTCACCGCCGATCAGCACGAGGTCGGGCTCGTACGCGGCGATGGCCTCGACGTTGGGCTCGTAGCCTGAGAGATCGTTCGGCAGTTCGAGGGCCTCGGCCGGGTAGTTCGAGAAGTCGTCGACGGCGACGAGCTGGTCGCCGGCGCCGATCGCGAACATGATCTCGGTGTGGGTCGGGCTCAGCGACACAACTCGCTCGGGCACGTCGCCGATCGCTTCCTCGGTCGCAGTGTCAACCGGCGGCAACTCACCGGAGCCGACGGGCGGCGTGTCGACCATTGGCGTGTCGACCGTCGACGCGGCACCGGACTCGGCGATCGTGTCCGTCGTCGACGACTCGTCCGAGTCGCTCCCACATCCCGCAGCAACGAAGAGCGAGATCCCGGCGACGACGCCGATCAGTGTTCGGGTGGATGTTCGGGTCGGATTGCGTCGTTCGAACGATCGCATGAGTTGTTCCTCCAAAGGATGGAGGACAAGCTGGGCCACTTCCGACACGCGGTGCCGGGTGCGAACCGTCCCTTGCCTCGAGGGATGTAGTCGCGTCGTAGAGGCAGGCGACCGGACTGGCCTCCTGGCAGAAGCCGGAGGACCACCGTTGCGGGACAGCGTCGGACTCTCACCGAACTTCGCTGCAACTGCGACAGTTCGACATAGTAGTTGGCGCTGCGTACGCTCCCCACTCTCATGACGAACAGTCCGGTCGCCGACACGAGCCCATCACCCGACGATCCGGTACCTGACGATCTCGCGCCCACGCAGGACCCGCGGCCGGACGGCCTGCGTCGGGCCTCGTCGTTGGTGGTCGTCAACACCGGCAACGGCAAGGGAAAGTCGTCGTCGGCGTTCGGGATGATGGTGCGCGGGGTGGCCCGAGGCTGGAACGTGGCGGTGGTGCAGTTCATCAAGTCGGGCGACTGGAAGGTGGGCGAGGAGAAGATCGGCCGTCAGCTCGGGGTCGACTGGTACGCGTTCGGTGACGGGTTCACGTGGGATTCCGAGGACCTCTCCGCCGATCGCGCCCACGCCGCCGCCGGTTGGCAGCAGGCGGTCGACATCATCAACGCCGGGGAGCACCAGCTCGTGATCCTCGACGAGCTGACGTACCTCGTCAGCTTCAACTGGCTCGACGTGCACGAGGTCGTCCACGCGATCACCCACCGGCCGCCGCACGTCAACATCGTGATCACCGGGCGCGACGCTGCACCGGACATCATCGAGATCGCCGACACGGTGACCGAGATGGTCGAGGTGAAGCACGCGTACCAACAGGGCGTCCGGGCGATGCGCGGCATCGACTACTGAGTGCCGATGGGTCACCTCACGTTTCTCACGGGTGGTGCGCGCAGCGGCAAGAGCACGTTCGCCCTCGAGCTGGGTCGGGGCACGGGTCGCCCGGTGACCTTCATCGCCACCGCACCGCAGGCCGACTCCGACCCGGACATGGATGCGCGGATCGCGCGTCACCGGCTCGAACGAGCAGGCATCGAGCGGGCCGACTGGGTGACGATCGAGGAGCCGCTCGATCTCGCTGCTGCGTTGGGCCGCGCTGCGGGGAGCTTCGTCATCCTCGACTGCCTCACCCTCTGGGTGTCGAATCTGATGTGGGCAGGCAGGTCAGACGAGGAGATCGATCGGCTCGGCCGCGACACGGCAGCCGTGGCGGTCGATCTCCCCGAACCGGTCGTCGCCGTGACGAACGAGGTCGGGCTGGGAATCCACCCTGACCACCCACTCGGCAGGAGGTATCGGGACATGCTCGGCATCATGAACCAGCGGTGGGCCGCCGTCGCCGACGACGCACTGCTCATGGTCGCCGGCAGAGCACTGCGTCTCGACGACCCCGGACAGCTGATCGGGAGCGCCCCCCAGTGAGCCGCCTCCACGATCTGCTGGTCGATCTCCCAGAGCCCGACGAGTCAGCCCGTGCCGCCGTCCACGAGCGCGCGGCGAACATCCTCCGGCCGAGCGGAGCGCTCGCGTGGCTCGACGAGATCGCCGCATGGGTCGCCGGATGGCAGCGCACCGAACGGCCTGCGATCAACCGACCAGCGGGTCTGATCTTCGCAGCCGACCACGGCGTGGCCGCTGCGACGAAGGTGAGTGCCTATCCGACGGGCGTCACCGAGGCGATGCTGTCGGCATACCGGCAGGGTCGCTCCACGATCAATGCGTTCGCGCGCATCGTCGGTGCCGAGGTCAGCGCGGTCGACGTCGGCGTCGGGCATCCGACCGGTGACATCAGGTTCGAGGCAGCTCTCGACGCCGATCGGTTCGAGCACGTCGTGTCCACGGCGGTCGACGCCGTGTCGGCACTCGATTGCGACCTGCTCGTGCTCGGCGAAATGGGGATCGGCAACACGACGCCATCGGCAGCGATCGCCGCCGCTTTGGCCGGCGGGGAAACTGCGGCCTGGGTCGGCCGTGGCACTGGTGTCGACGACGACGGCCTCGCCCGGAAGCGGGCGGCCGTGCAGCAGTCGGTGCGGCGGATCGCGGGGGTGACGGATCCGATCGAGATCCTGCGGGAGGTGGGAGGTGCTGAACTGGTCGCGATCGCGGCGGCGACGATCGCGGCGCGGCACCGTTCGATCCCGGTGGTCCTCGACGGCTACGTCGTGACGGCGGCCGTGCTCCCTCTCAACATCGCCGAGTCGCGGGCGCTCGACCACTGCACCGTCGGTCACTGCTCGGCGGAACCGGGCCATCGCCGATTGCTCGAACGGCTCGGCAAACGACCCCTCCTCGACCTCGACATGCGACTCGGGGAGGGGTCCGGAGCCATGGCGGCGGTCCCCCTCATCGCGATGGCGTGCGCTGGTGTCACCGAGGTGCCGACCTTCGGCGAGTGGTTCGGCGAGTCGTCCGTGCGATGACCGCTCCGGCGGCCAACTTCCTCGGCGCGGCACAGTTTCTCACGCGGGTGCCGATCAGACTGCAGCAGGCGCCGCACCACGCCGCGTGCGTGCCGTGGTTCCCGATCGTCGGAGCGTGTATCGGGCTCTCGGTCGGTGGCGTCGCCGCGGGGATGATGGAACTCGTGCCGGCATCGGTCGCGGCCGCGATCGCGGTACTCGTCGGCGTGCTCATCACGGGCGCGTTCCATGAGGACGGTCTTGCCGATCTCGCCGACTCGATGGGTGGCTGGACGCCAGAGCAGCGACGCGAGATCCTCAAGGACTCACGGCATGGCAGCTACGGCGTGGCTTCGCTGTGCGGTTCGATCGTTCTGCGGATCGTGTGCGTCGCCACGCTCGGACCGGCTGTCGCGTTCGCCGCGCTCGTCACGGCCCACACGTTCGGGCGCTCGGCCGCCGTCGGGGTGATGATCGCTCGGCGCGACGTCGAGGTCGGCGCCGGGCTCGGCTCGGAGTCGATCCGCCAGCTGCGGCCGCGTGCAGCGGGCGCAGGCATCGTGGCCGGGCTGGCCATCGGAGTCCTGGTCACGGGTTGGTGGGCGGTTCCGCTCGCGTTTGCTGCAGCCCTCGGTGCTGGTGCGATCGCATGGCTCGCGCTCCGTGCGCTGGAGACGATCAACGGAGACACCCTCGGCGCTGCGGAGCAGGTCGCTGAGTGCGTCGTCCTCGTGATCGTCACCGGCCTCGCGACCCGCCACCAACTCTGGTGGACCTGACGTTGATCACGTTCGTGACAAGAAGTCGGAGAACCGGGTCTCCGACTTCTTGTCGCAAACGAGGATTTTGGGAGCGGGTGCGGGTGTTGGAGGGGAGTCAGTTGACGAGAGCGGCGAGGCGGGTGATGCCTTCGACCAGGTCGTCATCGCCGAGGGCGAAGGAGAACCGGCCGTACCCGCCGAGTCCGAATGCCTCACCTGGGACGAAGGCCACCTTGGCCTGATCGAGAACGAGGTCGGCGAGTTCGAGCGTCGTCGTCGCCGTGACGCCGCCGATCGGGCGGCCGAGCAGACCCGTCAGATCGGGATAGGCGTAGAACGCGCCCTGCGGCTCGAGGCAGGTGATCCCGTCGATCGCGTTGAGCATCGAGTGCATCGTCTTCGCTCGCCGTTCGAACGCAGTCCGCATCATCGCCACATCGTCGAGCGATCCGGACACCGCGGCGAGCGCTGCCCGCTGCGAGACGTTGGCGACGTTCGACGTGGCATGGCTCTGGAAGTTCGTCGAGGCCTTGATCACGTCGTTCGGCCCGATCATCCAGCCGACGCGCCAACCGGTCATGGCATACGTCTTGGCGACACCGTTGACGATGATGCACTGGTCGGCGAGATCGGGAACGAGCGTGGGCATCGAGGCGAACTCGTGCGGGCCGTAGGTGAGGTGCTCGTAGATCTCGTCGGTGATCACCCAGATCTCGTGCTCGACCGCCCACCGGCCGATCGCCTCGACAGCGGCAGGCGGGTACACCGCGCCCGACGGGTTGTCGGGGCTGACGAACAGCAGAACCTTGGTCCGCGGGGTGCGAGCCCTCTCGAGCTGTTCGATCGTGACCTGGAACCCGCTCTCGGCGTCGGTGTCGATGATCACCGGCACGCCACCTGCGAGCGTGATCGCCTCCGGATAGGTGGTCCAGTACGGGGCTGGACAGATGACTTCGTCGCCTGGGTCACACAGCGCAGCGAACGCCGTGTACACCGCGTGCTTGCCGCCGTTGGTCACGAGCACCTGGGACGCCGTGCAGTCGAAACCTGAATCGCGCTTGGTCTTGACCGCGATCGCTTCCTTCAGCTCTGGCAATCCGCCGGCCGGGGTGTAACGGTGATTCTTCACATCGGAACAGGCGGCGATCGCGGCGTCGACGATGTGCTGCGGGGTCGCGAAGTCCGGCTCGCCGGCACCGAACCCGATGACGTTCTCGCCCTCGGCCTGCAGGGCCTTCGCCTTGGCGTCGACCGCCAAGGTGGCTGACGGGGCGATTGCGGCGAGTCGTGCGGAGGTCCGTTTCACGCTCCCAGCCTGCCACAGCGATCCCCCGCACCCAACGAAGTTCCGAGTCTGCCCGACCCGTCGCCACCAAGCCTGCGATGAGCCGGACCCCCGCATTCGGGGGTCCGGCTCATCGGTCCCGGCGCGATCCACACAGCGATGAGGCAAACCACCGAATGGAGGGGTCTCGCTCATCGCTGTGACGGGTGGGACGGCGAACGGGCAGTGGCAATCGAAGACGGATCGGCCATGCTTGGGGGCCGTGACCACTGTCGACGCTGCCACCGCCATCACCATCCCCGCCGACCTGCTGCCGGCCGACGGACGGTTCGGGTGCGGGCCATCCAAAGTGCGCGACGAGCAGGTGCAGGCACTGGTCGCTGCGCAGAGCACGATCCTCGGAACGTCGCACCGGAAGCCGGCGGTGAAGAACCTCGTCGGGGGCGTCCGATCCAAGCTGACCGACCTGTTCGGACTGCCCGACGGCTGGGAGATCGTGCTCGGCAACGGCGGATCGACCGTCTTCTGGGACGCCGCCACGTTCGGTCTCGTGCGTGAGCGCAGCCAACACCTCGTGTTCGGCGAGTTCTCCTCGAAGTTCGCCGAAGCGTGCGCCGCGGCTCCGCACCTCGGCGAGCCGACCCTCGTCAAGACCGAGCCCGGCAGCCACGGAACAGCCGTCACGGAGGACGGCATCGACGTCTACGCCCTGACCCACAACGAGACGTCCACTGGCGTCTCGATGACGCTGACGCGACCCGCCGGCACATCCGCCGATGACGCACTCGTCCTCGTCGACGCGACGTCGGCGGCCGGTGGTCTCGAGTGGGATCCGTCGCAGGTCGACACCTACTACTTCGCTCCGCAGAAGTGCTTCGCCTCCGATGGCGGCCTCTGGATCGCCGCGTGCTCACCGGCGGCCGTCGAACGGATCAAGACGATCGGCGCCAGCGGCCGGTGGCGCCCGGCGTCGCTCGACCTTGCGATCGCGCTCGACAACTCGACACAGAATCAGACCTACAACACCCCTGCGCTGGCCACGTTGGTGATGCTCGATGCCCAGCTCGACTGGATGCTCACCAACGGCGGTCTGGCATGGACCGCCGCCCGCAGCGCGACCTCGGCCGCCACGCTGTACGGCTGGGCCGACGAGCGCGACTGGGCGACCCCGTTCGTCACCGACCCGGCCGACCGTTCGAACGTCGTCGGCACGATCGACCTCGACGACCGCGTCGATGCCAACCAGGTGTGCGACATCCTGCGTGCCAACGGCATCGTCGACACCGACTCGTACCGCAAGCTCGGGCGCAACCAACTCCGGATCGGGATGTTCCCGGCAATCGACCCGTCGGACGTCGAAGCGCTCACCCGCTCCATCGACTACGTCGTCGAACAGATGCACTGAACCGGAGGCGCAGAGCCCATCCAGTGAAATCGGCTGGCAGAATTCACGTCGATGAACTCGTCGGAGGTGTTGTCGTTCCAGACCGGTGAGATCGGTGGACTCGATCGTCCCGTGATGCTCGTCGGCCTCGAGGGCTGGTTCGACATGGCCGGCGCAGCGACGCAGGCGATCAACGCGTTCACCAACGGCATCAACGCCGTGACCGTCGGTGCGATCGACCCCGACCCGTTCTACGACTTCACGCAGCAGCGTCCGCACGTGTCGATCGACGACGACGTGCGCGAGATCGTCTGGCCGAGCAATGAGTTCATCCTCCAGCGCAACCCCGACCACCGCGACATCGTCGGCCTGATCGGCGTCGAGCCACACCTGCTGTGGAAGACCTATGTCGACGCGATCGTCGCCGTTGCCCAGGCACTCGGGTGCGAGGCGGTCGTCACGGTCGGGTCTGCCGCCGAAGCGATCCCCCACACACGGACCCCGCCGGTCACGGGGAGCACCGCCGACGCCGAACTCGCCCGCCGCCTCGGCCTCGTGGCACCTTCGTATCAAGGGATCACCGGCGTGGTCGGCGTGCTCCAGGCAGAGCTCGAAGCGCGCCAGATCCCGTCGATCTCGCTGCGTGTCGGCATCCCGCACTACCTCACGAACGCCGAGCATCCGATGGCCACCGCCGCACTGGCCCACCACCTCAGCCACGTGCTCGACGTGCACGCTGACCTGGAATTGAGCGATCAAATCGACAGTTGGCGCGACGTCCACGACGAGATCGTGGCCGCGGACGATCAGCTCCGGATGTATGTCACGATGCTGGAAGCCGAATTCGACCGCCGATCCGAAGCCGCCATCCCGTCGGCCGACGACCTCGGCGACGAGTTCGAGACGTTCCTCCGAGACCTACGCGACGACTGAGACGAGACGACGAAATGGACACCGTGCTCGGTCAGCGCTACCGACTCGGTGACCGGATCGGCACGGGAGGCACGGCACGGGTCTTCCAGGCCCATGACGAGCGTCTCGACCGGCAGGTGGCCGTCAAGGTGCTCGACGAGGCCGCCGCCAACACCGCCGACCCGTCGCTCCGGCGTCGTTTCGACAGCGAGGCCCGCACCGCCGCCCGGTTCGTCCACCCGAACGCAGTGACGATCTTCGACGCCGGCACCGATGGCGGTTCGCTGTATCTCGTCATGGAGCTTGTGACCGGAGGCTCGCTGGCGCAGCGTCTCAGCGACACCGGCCCGATGACATCGGATCGAGCTGCTGTGCTCGGTCGCCAGGTCGCGTCAGCATTGGCTGCGGCACACGCAGCCGGCATCATCCATCGCGACGTCAAGCCGGCGAACGTCTTGCTCGACGACGACGGCGACGCGAAGCTCGCCGACTTCGGTATCGCCCGCCGCTTCGACGAGATCGCCGAGTCGATGACCTCGACTGGCATGGTGATGGGCACCCGAACCTACGTGTCGCCCGAACAGGCCTACGGACAGCCGCTCGGCCCGCCCACCGACATCTTCTCGCTCGGTGTCACGCTGTACGAAGCCGTGACCGGTGTGCGTCCGCTCTCGGCCATCGAACGCGCACCCGATCACCGACTCGACGTGCGCGACGTCGACCCGACGATCGACAGCAACCTCGCCGACGTGATCAGTAGGGCGACTGCGATGTCCGTCGACGATCGCTTCGCGTCCGCGGGCGAGATGGCCGACGTGCTGGGTGCTGCTACGAGCCCGCCGGCGTCCACCGGTGCTCAGGGCGCAGCGGTGCTCGGTGACAACACGCAGGTCATGCCGGAACACCTCCGCCCGGACATCAGGGCAGCTGCGTTCGCGGACTCGGCGACGACGCCGATGACGAGCGCCGCACTGCCGACGCCGGGGGTGATCGCGGGTGCCGCTTCGCCGTTGATCGGCGCCCAACTGGCCGAGGAGCGGAATCAGCACAAGCGTGCGTCACGCATGGCGGCATCGATCGGTGCGGTCGTGCTCCTGCTCGGTATCGGCGCGTACGTGCTCGGGCGCGGCGACGATTCGACCTCCGATGCCGCGACCGACTCGAACGAAGCCGTGGCGCTCGAGATCGAGACATCCGTCGAGGCGGCGGCCGTCACGAGTGTCCCCGGCATCACGATCCCTCCGACCGCGCCCTCCGCCACACCAGCACCCACAACCGTCGCATCGACCACGCTCCCACCGACTACGCCTGCACCACCGACCGAGATCATCCCCGGCTTTCCGATCCCGATCGACGTGCAGCAGTTCCTCGCCACGATCGACGCGAACCCCGATCTCGTCGGCGAGCGCGGAGAGGAACTCGCGAAGGAACTCGACCGGGTGCTCCGCGAACGACCGAATCGCATCGCGCAACGCGCCGACGACCTGCGAGACCGCGTCGAACAATGGGTCGACGACGAAGAACTCGATCCAGCGATCGCCGGCGTGACCATCGTGTACCTCGACGAAGCGATCGCCGCCAACCCTGCACCAGAAGGTCCGGGCCCGGGCGGCGACGATGACGACTGAGCCCTGGTCAACCCACCGGGTCAGCGGGCGGCGGCAAAGCCTTGTTCGAGGTCGGCGATGATGTCGTCGATCGATTCCAGACCGACACTCAGGCGCACCAGGCCCGGGGTCACGTCGGACGCCGCCTGCTCCTCGGGCGTGAGCTGGGAGTGGGTCGTGCTCGCCGGTTGGATCACCAGGCTGCGAGCGTCGCCGATGTTCGCGACGTGGCTGTGGAGCGTGAGCGCTTCGACGAACTTCTTGCCCGCCTCGAGGCCGCCTTCGATCTCGAACGCGAGCACCGAGCCGTAGCCCTTCCCACCGCCGTACTTCTTGGCCCGCTCGTGCCACGGGCTCGACTCGAGGCCGGCGTAGCTCACCGACTTCACCTGGGCGTGGCCGTCGAGGAACTTGGCGACACGGTCGGCGTTCGCGAAGTGGCGCTCCATCCGCAGGCTCAGCGTCTCGATGCCCTGCAGCAGCATGAAGGCGTTGAACGGCGAGATGGCCGCTCCGGTATCGCGCAACATTTGCACTCGCGCCTTGAGGATGAAGGCTCCGTGGCCGAGTGCCGGGAAGTATGCCAGGCCGTGATAGCTCGGATCGGGCTCGGTGAAGTTCGGGAAGCGACCTGACGCGGCGTAGTCGAAGGTTCCACCGTCGACGATCGCACCGGCGATCGACGTGCCGTGACCGCCCATGAACTTCGTGAGGCTGTGCACGACGATGTCGGCGCCCCATTCGAGCGGGCGGATCAGGTACGGCGTCGGAACGGTGTTGTCGACCATCAGCACGATGCCGTTCGCGTGGGCGACGCCTGCCACTCCTTCGATGTCGAACACGTCGTTCTTCGGGTTCGGCAGCACTTCGCCGAAGAACACTTTGGTATTGGGCTTGATCGCCGCTTCCCACTGGGCAAGGTCGTGCGGATCGTCGACGAAGGAGACCTCGACGCCGAACTTCGGCAGTGTGTAGTGCAACAGGTTGTAGGTGCCGCCGTACAACGACGGAGACGCGACGATGTGGTCGCCCGCCTCACAGAGTGTCATGAAGGCGAGCGTCTCGGCCGCCTGACCCGATGCGGTGACCAACGTTCCCGGGAGCCCGACCGCTGTGGTGCATCCGCCCTCCAGCGCATTCACTCGGGACTCGAGCGCCAGCTGCGTCGGGTTCATGATGCGGGTGTAGATGTTGCCGATCTCGGCGAGCGCGAACAGGTTCGCCGCGTGGTCGGTGTCGCGGAACTGGTACGAGGTGGTCTGGTAGATCGGAACCGCCCGTGCTCCGGTCGTCGGGTCGGGCTCGCCGCCGACGTGGATCTGCTTCGTCTCGAATCCCCAGGTGTCGCTCATAGGTGGACGACCGTACACCGCCAATTCCCGACCAAACAACTCGGATTTAGCACCGACCCCGTTCACCCGCCACTGCGCGAACATGGGCCGGTGGATGGCGAGCTGCGGATCGATCGGTCGGCGAGTGCTGTCCGGCACCAACTCGACCAGGAGTCGTGGGTCGATGTCGTCGGCGGATTCGTCGTCGATGCCGCGAACGAGTTCACCACGTTCCGGGACGACACGCCGTGGGTGCAGAACGAGATCCTGCGCTACGACAAGTACGTGCCGGAGAAGCGGCTTGGCGCAGGCCTGAACTCGGATCGATCCCCGCTGCTCCGGCAGACGTCGATGCACCTGCGTTCGAAGTACCGGGTCGAGTTCAGCGGCGTGGCTGCGTTGCTGTACCGCAACGGCGAGGATTTCCAGGGTCTCCACTCGGACCGGGAGATGCGCTGGCTCGACGACACGATGATCGCGATCGTCGTGCTCGGCGAACGCCGTCCGTTCGTTTTCCGTCAGCGTGCCCCGTTGTCCACCAACCCGGTGCGCGGCCACGCCGGCGACCTCGACGGTGACATCGCGCTCATGCCCGGCGAGGGCGACCTGCTCGTGATGGGTGGTGCCGCTCAACGGAACTGGCTGCACGGCATCCCGGCGGCCGACACCGACCGGGCCCGCATTTCACTCACGTGGCGCTGGACGAGCAAACGTGGCCGACCCGACACCAACCCCGCCTACTCCGAGGGGCGCCAGTTCAGCGATGCACCCCGCCAGCCCGGCTCGCGAGGCCGCCCACCTGCTTGAGGGTCGCGCCCACGGGTCAAAGACTCGCTCGCGGCCGCCGCCGGGAGCGCCAGCGACGTGAGGACTTGTCCGGGCTCACGACTCCTCCGCCCGTAGCGGTCGAGGTCGCCCGGACGCCAGTCTTGATTGCTGGCGCTCGCGGCGATAGCCCTGCCGGACGCTCGGCCGACCCCGATCGCTTCGAGGTCGACCGGCGGGAGGCCGAGCACGCTTGAGGAGGTCGGCCGACGTGAGGCCGAGCCAATCATCACGGCCGAGCCGATCGATACGTCTAGCCTCCGGAGACTTCGCTGACCTTCTGGCGACCGGCGCTGATGAACGGCATCATGTCGCGGAGCTGACCACCGATGTCCTCGATCGGGTGGTCCTTGCCCTCTTGCTGCATGCGCTTGTAGTTCGGGCGTCCGGCTTCCGACTCCGCGATCCACTCGGCGGCGAACTGACCCGACTGGATCTCGCCGAGGATCTTCTTCATCTCGGCCTTCGTGGCCTCGGTCACGACTCGGGAGCCTCGGGTGAGATCGCCGTACTCGGCGGTGTCGGAGATCGAGTAGCGCATGCCGGCGATGCCCTCTTCGTACATCAGGTCGACGATCAGCTTCACCTCGTGCAGACACTCGAAGTACGCCATCTCCGGCGCGTAACCGGCCTCGGTCAGCGTCTCGAACCCGGCCCGCACGAGGGCGGTCAGGCCGCCACAGAGCACGGCTTGCTCGCCGAACAGATCGGTCTCGGTCTCTTCCGCGAACGTCGTCTCGATCACACCGGCGCGGGTGCCGCCGATCGCATCGGCATACGACATTGCGACGGCACGGGCGTTGCCGGTCGCGTCCTGGGCCACGGCGATGAGCGCCGGCACGCCGCCGCCCTCGGTGAACGTGCGGCGCACGAGGTGGCCAGGGCCCTTCGGCGCGATCATGATCACGTCGACGCCGGCCGGGGCCGCGATCCGATCGAAGCGCACGTTGAACCCGTGGGCGAACGCGAGCGCGTTGCCCTCGACGAGGTTGGCGGCGATGTGCTCGTCGTAGATGCTCTTCTGCTCCGTGTCGGGCGCGAGCAACATGACCACGTCCGCCCAGGCCGCAGCCTCGGCGACCGACATCACGCTGAGCCCGGCTTCCTCCGCCTTGACCGCCGACGACGAGTCCTCGCGCAGACCGACCGCTACGTCGACACCGGACTCCTTGAGATTGAGTGCGTGCGCGTGGCCCTGCGAGCCGTAACCGATGATCGCGACCTTCTTGCTGCGGATGATCGAGGGGTCTGCATCTTCTTGGTAATAGACGGTGACAGCCATGTCAGCCAGCCCTTTCTGATTGGGGTTGAGTCGTGGTTCGTTGAACCGACGGGTGGGAGTGATCGAGTTCGGAGTGATCGAGCAAATTGAGGACTACTGGTTCACGGCGCGCAGCCGTGTGCTTCGTTCGAGCTTGGGCAGCGCCACGCGACCGGTGCGCTGGAGCTCAACGATGCCATACCCGTCGAGCATTTCCTCAAAGTCGTTGAGCTTGTCGGGGTGACCCTCGAGGCTCACCGTGAGCGCGCCTTCCGCGACCGCGATGATCTTGCCCTCGAAGATGTTGACCAACACCACGACGTGGCTCCGCTGGTCGTCGCCGGCCTTCACCGTGGCGATCAGCAGCTCACGTTCGACCGAGCGACGCGGGTCGAGCTCGGAGATCTTGATCACGTCGATCAACTTGAACAGCTGCTTGGTGATCTGTTCGAGCGGCGTCGACTGCACGTCGACGACGATCGTGATCCGGCTCATGCCCTCGTCCTCCGCCGGAGCGACGGCGAGCGAGAAGATGTTGAACCCGCGGCGGGCGAACAGGCTGGCCACGCGGGCGAGGACGCCCGGCTTGTTCTGGACGAGCACCGACAGGATGTGGTGGCGGACCGGTTCGTTGCTGCGGCTGGGCGTGTTGTAGAGCGGTTCCTTGCTCATGACCGCAGGCCCGCCGCACGGTGGTGCTGGGTCGGATGGAGGATGAGGTCGTCGTTCGAGAACCCTGCAGGAACCATCGGGAACACCTTCTCCGACGCCTCGGTGCGGAACTCGACGACGACCGAACGATCGTTGATCGAGTTCGCCTTCTCGATCGCCGGGGCAACCTCTTCGGGCGACTCGACCCTGATGGCCACGCAACCCATCGACTCGGCCCACATCACGTAGTCGGGCACCGTGCCGTTCAGGAACACCTCCGAGTACCGCTCGTCGTAGAACATCTCCTGCCACTGGCGGACCATGCCGAGGTAACTGTTGTTCAACAGTGCGACCTTGATCGGCAGCCTCTCGACGGTCGAGGTCACGAGCTCCTGAGCCGTCATCTGGAAGCAGCCGTCGCCGTCGACCGCCCACACCGTGTGGTCGGGCTTCGCCGCCTTGGCGCCGATCGCCGCCGGGATCGAGAAACCCATCGTGCCGAGGCCACCCGAGTTGACCCAGGTGTACGGCTCGTTGAACTTCCAGAACTGCGACGTGTACATCTGGTGCTGACCGACGCCGGAGGCGACGATGGTGTTCTCCGGCGCCAGATCGTTGAGCTGCTCGATGCAGAACTGGGGCTTGAGCGCATTGCCCGGCTCCGACTGCTCATAGGTCATCGGGAACTGCTCGCGCCAACCCGAGACCTTGCTCTTCCAGGCGGACGTGTCGGCCTGGACCGCTCCGCCCTCCTTGAGATCCTTGATCGCCTTGATGATCTCCTCGATCACGTACTTGGCGTCACCGACGATCGGCACATCGGGTCGCCGGACCTTGCCCTGTTCGGCGGGGTCGATGTCGACGTGGATGATCTTGGCGTCAGGGGCGAAGGCATCGACCTTGCCGGTGATGCGATCGTCGAAGCGCGAGCCGAGCGCAATCAGCAGATCACTGCGCTGCATGGACATGACGGCGCTCGCGTTGCCGTGCATGCCGGGCATACCGAGGCACAGCGGATGGTCGTCGGGGAACGCGCCACGCGCCATCAGCGTCGTGACGACGAAGGAGTCGGTCAGCTCGGCGAGCTCACGGAGCGCTTCTGCGGCACGAGCCTTCAGGATGCCTCCACCGGCGTAGATGATCGGCCGCTCGGAAGCGAGGATCAGCCGGGCCGCTTCCTTGATCATCCGCGGATGGCCCTTGACGTTCGGGCGGTAACCGGGGAGCGAGGCGAGCACGTCGTCGTCGCTCGGCCAATGCCAGGTCATGTCGTTGGTCAGGCAGTCCTTCGGCACGTCGATCAGCGTGGGGCCGGGCCGGCCGGTCTGGGCGATGTGAAACGCCTGACGGACGGCCATCGGGATGTCCTCGGCGGTCATCACGAGCTCGTTGTGCTTCGTGCACGAGCGGGTGATGCCGATCGTGTCGCACTCCTGGAAGGCGTCGGTGCCGATCGCACCGGTCGGCACCTGGCCAGTGATCGCGACCATCGGGATCGAGTCCATGTACGCGTCCATCAGCGGTGTCACGAGATTCGTCGCGGCAGGCCCCGACGTCACCATCGCCACGCCGGCGCGGCCGGTGACGTGGGCGTAGCCTTCGGCCATGTGGCCGGCGCCCTGCTCGTGCCGCACGAGCACGTGACGGATCGGGCTGTCCATGAGCGGGTCGTACGCGGGCAGGATGCACCCGCCGGGGTAGCCGAACATCAGCTCGACCTGCTCGTGCTCCAACGCTCTGATGAGGGCTTGGGCTCCGGTGATTCTCTCAGCCATGACTTTTCTTCCTGGTGCAGTTTGTTACTCGGGAAACGGGGCGGAAAAAGCAAACGACCTCCCGTCTGGGAGGTCGTGAGCACGCGCGGCGATGGGGCCGACGTGCTACTGAATGAGTACTACGAGCGTGTTCAGGACGCGTGGGGAAGCGCTCACGAAGTTCATACTGCCATCATCGTACCGGACGGGTCAACCCTTGAGGCATCGTGCCAGGCGGTCGCACCGGGAGCGACCGACGTGGGTGAGGTCACTCACCTGACGAGGAACTACATTTCGGGCGGATGAACCGACGTCAGGACGTCATCGATGCGGCCGTCGCACTGCTTCGCGAGGGCGGCCCCGACGCACTGACGACCGTCGCCGTCGCCTCACGACTCGGTGTGACGCAGTCGGCGATCTACCGCCACGTCGACAACGTCGAGGAGCTCACGACCGTCGCGAGTCGACAGGTCGTCTCGTCGATGCAGGACGGCATGCGCACCGCGATCGTCGGCTCCAACATGAAGTGGGGCCCGTCGGGCGTCACCCGGCAGTTCTGCGACATCTTGGTGTCCTTGATGGCAGCCGACGAGACGTCCTTCGAGATCGTCGACCGGTGGCGATACGCGGACGGTGCACTCGGCGCAGGCATTCGCGACCTGTTGAGCGAAGGCAATGTGTTCATCGCCGGAATCATCGAGTCGGAATGGCGCAGGCTGTACGGCCACACGAAGGCGCTGACGCCGACGCTGCGCACGCTCCAGTCGACCTACGCCGACCTGATCCAGAACGACGTGATCAGCGTCGCGCGCCTGGTTCGTCAGGGTGACTATCCCGGCGGGCACACCGCGATCGCTCGGATTCTCGAACTCCGGATCCTGGGTGGCTACGCGGCGTACACGTCCGACATGAACACCCGGCTCGGGCTCCCACAGGTCATCAACTAGCCGCCGTCTCCGCTCGCGGATCGCCTCGGAGTGAGTTCGACGCCCTGCAGCCGGGCGGCGCTCAGGGTGTTCTCGAGGAGGCAGGCGATCGTCATCGGGCCGGTCCCACCCGGCATCGGGGTGATCCAGCCGGCGATCTCGCTCACGGGGCCGTAGTCGACGTCGCCGACGATTCCGGACTCGGTCCGCGACACCCCGACATCGATCACTGCGGCGCCGGGCTTGACCATGTCGGCGGTGATCATCCTGGCCTGTCCGGCGGCTCCGACGACGATGTCGGCCTCGCGCACGACCGCGGCCATGTCGGCGGTCCGGGAGTGCGCCATCGTGACCGTCGCATCGGCGCCCTTGCGGTTGAGCAACAGCGACAGCGGCAGTCCGACGAGCGTCGAACGGCCGATCACCACGGCGCGCTTGCCGCTGGTCGGCACGTCGTATCGCTCGAGCAGACGCATGACCCCGAGCGGTGTGCAGCCGACGAGACCAGGCCGGCCGCGCACGAGACGACCCATCGACCGCTCGGTCAGGCCGTCGACGTCCTTCTCGGGCGGGATCAGATCGAGCACCGGCTCGGGATCGAGACCGTCGGGCAGCGGGAGCTGGACGAGGATGCCGTGGACCGACACATCGTCCACGAGTTCGCGGACCGCCGATTCGACCTCGGCCTGCGTGGCGGTCGCCGGCAGATCGACGTGACGGGAGGTGAGCCCCGCCTCGGCGGCCTTGGCGTGCTTGCTGCGCACGTAGCGCCGGCTCGGGCCGTCGTCGCCGACGAGCACCGTCGCCAGACAGATCGCCGGCGAGCCTGCTGCCTCGACCGTGGCACGGATGCCGACGATCAACTCGTCACGCAGCTGGTTCCCGTCCATCACGATCGCCGTCACGTGCGACGACCCTACTTCTTGCTCGGTTCGTCAACCTGGTCCCTTCCGGACCCGACCCGGAAGGGACCAGGTTGGTCACGCCGCGTCAAGCCTTCGAACGGCCCCGAGCCGGCCAAGGGCTTCGTTTCGCAGATCTGCGAACGGCGCCTCCTGGGCCAATCGAACCCGGCCCTGACGCGCCAGCCGCCGCACGGAATGCGGTTCGGCGAGCTGGAATCGCTCGGCAATTGCGGCATGGCCCGCGACCCGGAGCTCCACAGCCAGCGTCACGACGAGCATCCGAGCGTCGTGTCTCCGACCCCTCGTGGTCACCCGGAGTTCGGCGATCGAGCACGCGGACGTCTCGGCAACGGCGAGCTCGAGGTGGTCGAGGCCGATCCATCGGGGCCGTTCGTCCGCTGCACTGTGGACGTCGAATGGCTGGGGCTGCAACACGAATGCCGCGTATTCGACGGGGTTCATGCCGCCGAGGACCGTCGCATCCGTGACGAGCCATGGGGGCCGCGCCCGCCGACCACAGAGCGAACTCAGACTTGCCCACGGGTACCGCACCAGTTGTGACGGCTCGACGAACGCGAGCGGGTTGCGGTGGATGTACCTGCCGACCTGGACCACGTGGCCATCGTCGGTGACTGGGATCGCCAGGAATCGTCCCGTCAGAACCGGGCCCTCTCGACCGGCTCGGCCGTTGTATGCCGATCCGTACCGGCCGCACAGCCGTTGCATCGCTTCGGACAAGTTTCCCGCTGGGCAGTTGACGAGCAGGTGAAAGTGATTCGTCATCAACGCGTAGGCGTGCAGCTCGATCGCGAACCGGTCGAAGGCCTCCTCCATCAACTGCTCGAACAGCCGGAAGTCGGCGCCGATGCTGTAGATGTCCTGGCGATCAGCACCCCGGTTGATCACGTGGTACCAGGTGCTGACGGTGAAGTCCCTCTGATGGCGTCCCATGCCCCGATCCTGAGGCAGGGGTGCGACAGCGGGACGACGACAACAACCTGGCCCCTTCGGGGTCGGGTCCGGAAGGGACCAGGCTGAGTTCAGCCGGCTTCGGAGTGGGTGACGGCGGGTTCGCCCATCCACTCGCGCAGGGTGTTCTTCAGCTTGGTCTGCTGGATGAACAGGTCGTGCTCGGCGGGCGACTCACCGGCGGCCTGCGGGGCCTTCAGGTAGAAGCTCAACCATTCCTGCACTCCAGACTCGCCGGCGCGATGAGCGAGGTCCATGAACAGCGCGAGGTCGAGCACGATCGGGGCGGCCAGGATCGAGTCGCGGCAGAGGAAGTCGACCTTGATCTGCATCGGGTAGCCGAGCCAACCGAAGATGTCGATCGCGTCCCAACCTTCCTTGTTGTCGCCGCGCGGGGGGTAGTAGTTGATCCGCACGACGTGGTCGATGTTGCCGTACAGGTCGGGATAGACCTCGGGCTGCAGGATCGTGTCGAGCACGCCGAGCTTCGAGACTTCTTTCGACTTGAAGTTCTCCGGATCATCGAGGACTTCGCCGTCACGGTTGCCGAGGATGTTCGTCGAGTACCAGCCGCGAAGGCCGAGCATCCGCGCCTTGAAGCCGGGAGCGAGCAGCGTCTTCATCAGCGTCTGGCCGGTCTTGAAGTCCTTGCCGGCGATCGGCACGCCGCGGGTGTTCGCCAGCTCGATCATGCAGTCGAGGTCGACCGACAGGTTCGGCGCACCGTTCGCGAACGGCACGTCCGACTGCAGTGCGGCATAGGCGTAGATCTGCGACGGCGAGATGTTGGCGTCGTTGTCCTTCAGTCCCTGTTCGAACGCCGCCACCGACACGTGGACCTCCGAGGGCTCCTGGTAGGCCTCGGTCGAACCGCACCACACCATGACGAGACGATCGCAGCCGTTCTCCGCCTTGAACGTGGCGATGTCGTCGATGACAGCCATCGCCTGGTCCCACTTCGAGTCGATGTTCTTGACGCGGACACCGTCGAGGCGCGACACCCAACGCTGATCGAACACCGCCTCCATCGGCACGACGCCTTCGAGCTCGCTCGAGATCGCGTTGAGGTCCTCGTTGTTCAGCACCCCGGCGGTGCGCGCCGCTTCGAGCGCGTTCGGCGAGATCGGGTCCCAACCGCCGAACACGAGGTCGTCGAGGCTGGCGAGCGGGACGAACTCGCGGATCAGCGGGTTGCGGTTCTGCTCCTTGGTACCGAGGCGGATGTGGGCCATCTGCGTGATCGAGCCGATCGGCGGGTGCAGCCCCTGGCGGGCGGCGAGCACGCCGGCGATGAAGGTGGAGGCCACGGCACCCATGCCGGGTGTGAGCACACCGAGCTTGCCGGTGGCGGGAGCGATCTGTCGAGCGGTCATGGGCGACGATCATAAGCGATGTTTCACATGGTTGGCGAACAGTGAAGAAAGTCTGAACTATCCTGCAGAAGGTGGTACCGCCGTCGCTTCCGCTGCCCGATCTCTCGATCCGCCAACTCGAGTACCTCGTGGCCGTGGACGACGAGCCGACGTGGGCCCAAGCCGCCGACAGCGTCGGCGTCAGTGCGTCGGCGCTGTCCCAGGGGCTCGCCGAACTCGAACGGCGGCTCGGCGTGGGCTTGTTCGATCGTGACGGTCGGCGCCGACACCTTCGGCCGTCAGCACAGCCGGTGCTCGCCCACGCCCGACAGGTGCTCGGGCTCACCGGCGACCTCGCCCGTTGGTCCGAACGGCAGCGGACCGGCGCTGCCGGCACGATCCGGTTGGGGATGATCGATGCGGCGGCGGTGCTGCACTTCCCCGACACGCTGCGCGAGTTCCGCGCCGAGAGTCCGGAGGTCGAGATCCTGTTGCGCGTCGCGCCCTCCGCCCAGCTCCTCGAGTCGTTGGTCGGCGGAGAACTCGACCTGGTCGTGTGCGTCGAACCGCCGACCCGGCCAACCGCAGGTCAGGCGGCCATCGAGCTCACGTCGTTGCTCGTCGAGGAACTGGCCGTCTACGGCCCTCCAGGTATGGCGTCCGACGATCCGACGACGTGGGGGCCGTGGGTCCTGTACCCACAGGGGTCGCACACGCGAACGCTGATCGTGGAACACCTGCGCGCTCGAGGTGCTCGCCTCGATGTCGTCGCCGAGAGCCATCAGCCGGACGTGTTGCGCGAGATGGTCCGCTTCGGTACCGGCTGGACGGTGCTGCCTCGCTCGCAGGCCGAACACGGTGACCGTCCGCTCGATCCCGGCTCGACCCTGCTCTCCCGCCAACTGGTCGTGGCATCACGGCGTGGCGCCGTGCCAGATCCCGCCGTCGACATCCTGCGCGACCGCCTCGTCACCGCTGCGACGTCGTTGTCCCCCACCGGCGCCGGTACATCGACATCGACGTGATCGCGCAGATCTCCAGCGATGTCGTTGTCCCGCACGGGCACCGGTACATCGACTTCGACCTCACGGTGTGGCGGACCGGGACGCGATGCCGGAGTCGGTCACGACGTGGTCGAGGGGAACGTCGTGGGGCTCGGTCGGGAGGGTGTCGACGATCTGCTCCGCGAAGCAGACCCCGACCGTGGTGCAATCATCACGGATCGCCAGAAGGAACCGGTCGTACCAGCCGCCGCCCTGGCCGAGACGGTCGCCGCCGTGGGTGAACGCGAGTCCCGGAACGACGACGACGTCGGGCCACGACGCGTCGACGTCGTCTTCGGGCATCGCCACCTCTTTGCCGGCGGCCACGCACCGGTCGACGAACGCCCTGGTCTCGGGCTCTCCCGGAATCGTCGAGAACAGCAGGACCCGCCGGGCGCGCTCGAACTCGGGGATCTCCCGCACATGGCTCCACAACGCTGTCGACCGCTCGATCCGATCGGGCAGCGCCCGCCGGAGCTCGCGCATCGATCGACGCAGTTCGGTCTTGCCCGGCACCGGTTGCGTCGGGTCGGGCATCGGTCGGCAGCGTACATTGGGGTCCGATGAGCGAATCCCCCGGCACTCCCGAAACGCCAGCCAAGTCCGAGATCGCGTTCGACGCCGGACACTTCCGCATGGTGCTCGGTCACTTCCCCACGGGGGTCACGATCGTCACCGGCCTCGCCGACGGACAGCCGATGGGGTTCACGATCGGATCGTTCACGTCCGTGTCGCTCGACCCGCCGCTCGTCGGCTTCCTCCCCCAGATCGACTCGATCACCTGGGAGGCAATGGCTCCGTACGGAAAGTTCTGCGTCAACGTGCTGAGTTCCGCGCAGGACGACCTGTGCTGGAAGTTCGCGAAGAGCGGCACCGAGTTGACCCGATTCGAGGGCGTCGACTGGCACCCGGCACCGAGCGGCTCGCCGGTGCTCGACCGGGCCGTCGCGTGGATCGACTGCACCGTCGAAGACGTGTACACGATGGGTGACCACTACTTCGTGCTCGGCCACGTCGACTACCTCGACGCGGACGCCGACCACGACGGCCTGCCACCCCGACCGCTCGTGTTCTATCGGGGCGGCATCGGCGGATTCGCGTCGGAGATCTGACATGGACGTCTGATGAGTGAACCCCGCACCACCGCCACTGGCCGCAACGATCCCGGCACCACCGACCCTGGCAGACGGCTCAGCGCTGCGCTCGCTGCGTTCATCGACGTCGGTTTCGTCGCCCTGTTCGTGGCGATCGGCCGCCGGAATCACGACGAGGACGCGACGGTCTCCGGATACCTGGAAACGGTCACGCCGTTCCTGTTCGCGCTCCTTTTCGGATGGCTCGGACTTCGAGCGTGGCGCTCGCCGATGTCGGTGCGCACCGGCATCGCGCTGTGGGCCTACACGGTCATCGGCGGGATGTTCATCCGTCGCGTCGAGGGCGAGGGCACGGCGCTCGCGTTCGTGATCGTGGCGACCATCTTCCTCGGGCTGACGCTCGTGGGCTGGCGAGCCATCTGGGCCTTCGCCGAGCCGCGCCGAGCGCGGCACGCGGCCGCCCGGTCACCCCAATCGGCACGGGTACCATCCGGTCCATGACGACACCCGAAGCCGGCAAGCGCGCCCCTGCGATCAACCTGAAGGATCAGAACGACACGGCGGTGAAGCTGTCGTCGTTCAAAGGGCGCAAGGTACTCGTCTACTTCTATCCCCGCGCCGACACACCGGGCTGCACCACGCAGGCCTGCGGGCTCCGCGACATCGCGGCCGACATCGGCGACACGGTGATCCTCGGCATCAGCCCCGACCTGCCGGCCAAGCTCAAGAAGTTCGACGACAAGTACTCGCTCGGCTTCACGTTGCTGTCCGACGTCGATCACGCGGTCGCCGAGGCGTACGGCGTGTGGGTCGAGAAGAACAACTACGGCAAGAAGTACATGGGCGTCCAGCGCTCAGCGTTCCTGATCGACGAGACGGGCAAGGTCGCCAACGCCTGGCCGAAAATCAGCCCGAAGGACACCCCGACCAACCTGCTCGCTGCGCTTGCGGCCTGACCGCTCCCGCGTTCTCGTGAAGTTGTTGCGCAAGGGGTGCGCAAGAAGTTCACGAGTTCAGCGCGATTCGGTGGGGGTCAGGCGGCGGGTGCGCCATGCGCGACCCAGTACTCGTTCAGTGACTTCTGGATGCGGATGTACCAGACGAGGTTGCCGATGATCGGCAACAGGAACCACAGACCCCAGATCGTGGTGATCGGGGGCTCCTTGCCCTCACGTCGGTAGAGCTGCTCGACCTCGCCCGCCATCAGGAACATCGTCACCGGCGAGATGAAGAGGGTGATGAACAGATAGCCGACACCGCCGATGCCGGTCTTTGCGTGGTTCTTCAGTTCGTTGCCGTTCTGGAACGACCAGATGATGGCCCAGAGGCCGAACGTGATGATGGTGAGCAGGATGATCAATGCCATCGACCGGGGCTTGCCGACCGGGCCGGAGTCGGCGACGGCGACCGCGGCCGACGGTGCAAAAGAACCGGCGGGTGGAGGCGGCGGCGGCGCTCCGGCCTCCGGCGAGACGGGAGGAACCACTGGCTCCGGGGCGGGTGGCGGCATGTCGCTCATGTCGGGATCGTAGACCGACGGCTGCAATGCTCTCGGGGATGACAGGCCCGACCGTCCAGATCGATCCCTCCGCCGTCGGCTTCGACGCCGATCGACTCGCTCGGATCGACACCCACTTCGCGACGTACGTCGACGAGGGCAAGCTCGCCGGATGGCATGCCGTGGTCAGCCGGCGCGGCCAGGTCGTCCACTCGTCCACCTACGGCAAGCGCGACATCGAGGCGGGTCTGCCGTTCGAGAACGACACGGTGGTGCGGATGTTCTCGATGAGCAAACCGATCACTTCGGTCGCTGCGATGATCCTGCACGAGCAAGGAGCGTTCTCGCTGAAGGAACCGATCAGCACGTTCATCCCCGAGTTCGCCGACACGCCGGTGTACCGGTCGGGATCGTTCGTCAACCCGGTGGTCGAACCCCAGACCGAGCCGATCCGGATCTGGCACCTGCTCACCCACACGTCGGGTCTCACGTACGGATTCCACAACACGCATCCTGTCGACGCGCTCTATCGCGAGGCCGGGTTCGCGTGGGGCAATCCTGCCGGCTTGGACCTTGCCGCGTGCTGCGCCAAGTGGGCCGAACTTCCGCTCGTGTTCCAGCCGGGGAGCGAGTGGAACTACGGCGTGTCGACCGACGTCCTCGGACGTGTCGTCGAGGTGGTCTCGGGCCAACCACTCGACGTGTTCATGAAGGAGCGGATCTTCGACCCGCTCGGCATGACCGAAACCGACTTCTGGGTACCCGAGGATCGTGCCGACCGGTTCGCGGCCTTGTACGTCCCGCACCCGGTCACGGGACAGGCGTATCTCATGCCCGGTGGCGCTGGGATGGGTCAGCCACCGACGATGTTGGGCGGAGGCGGCGGGCTCGCCGGGACGGCACACGACTACCTGCGCTTCGCTCACATGTTGCTCAACCGTGGCGAACTCGACGGTGTGCGGATCCTGGGCAGCCGCACGGTCGACTACATGACCCGGAACCACTTGCCGGGCAATGCCGACCTCGAGGAGTTCGGCCGTCCACTGTTCGCCGAGACGACCTTCGACGGCATCGGGTTCGGACTCGGGTTCTCGGTCGTGCTCGATCCGGTGGGCAACAAGGTGCTCGGATCAGCAGGTGACTACTCCTGGGGTGGAGCGGCGAGCACGATCTTCTGGGTCGACCCTGTCGAGGAGATCCTTGGCATGTTCCTCACCCAACTGCTCCCGTCGAGCACCTACCCGATTCGCGAAGAGCTGAAGTCGCTCGTCCACCAGGCACTGGTGGACTGACGTCAGCGAATTCCGCTGGTGGTGATCAGGTCCGGCCGCGGAGGTGGCAGCTCGAAGACCACGATGATCGTCTCACCCGTCGCCGGGTCCGTGAACGCCATCGGCTGACTGATCGGGTCGTCGATCACGGACTCGCCGTCGAATGTGACGTCGTTCCCGTCGACGAGGAGTGCGCCACCCGGCGGGGCGGCCAGGATCGACTCGAGCGTCGCCGGGGCATCGTCGACGAACGGACCCGCGGCGGAGTTGGGCGTCTTGCCGGTGAAGCGCGCCGCGAGGGGCAACAGCTCGGTGATCACCGGAGCGGGCGGTTCCGGAACGACGTCGGCCAGGACGGTGCCGGTCAGGTCGGCGTCTTGGAGCACGGTGCCGTCGAGCACTCCGTGGTCGACCTCGCTCCAGCCCGCGCTCTCGGTGCCGAACGGTGTCGCCGGGCCCACATCGCACTGGAGGTCGCGACGCGGCATGATCAGCGCTGCGTCGCCCGTTGCGGTGACTCGACCTTCCGAGTCGATCACCCATTGACCTTCCCCGTACATCGGCGTCACCACGGTGTGTTCGACGATCGGCTCGAGGGGTTCGACCGTCGCACCTGGTTCGGTCGTCGTGTCGGACGCGAGCCCGGGCCGGTCGATCGGCTGGTCGAGCGCGGCGGCCTGCGGGACGACCCCGGCAACAGGAGGGTCGGCGACCGGCGCCGCCACCGCGCCGGTGGCAGCGACGGTCGCATCGGCTGGGGCCTCGGCTGCGGCGTCCTGGCCGACGGTTGGGGTCGACCACGGACCGATGCCGATCGTGCACGCCTGACGGGCCTCCGCGGACCGCAGTGACCAGTACGACGGCCGTGCCCGACCGGTGGGGTCACGGAGCTCGAAGTGCAGGTGTGCGACCGACTCCTCGGCGTTGCCCGAGTCACCCATGTACCCGATGATCTGTCCGGCCACGACGGTGTCGCCGAGCTCCAGGCCGGGGGCGAGCCGAAACTCGTCGACCGCTTGACCATCGTCGGTGCCCGGCGTGTCGTCGTTGTTGTGGAAGTAGTTGTACCGCCAGCCGTCGACGTCGGCGATCGATATCGCGACGCCACGGATGCCGGTCGACGTCGGCTGGTATCGGCTGACCACGCCGTCGACCACGGCGAGGATCGGCTGCATCCGCACCCCGACGATGTCGGTCCCTTCGTGCGCCCGGCCGCCCGCACGCGGGTCGCCCCAGCCGTTGGCGTACGCCACCGGGCCGAGCACCGGAAAGACGATCGTGCGCATCGAACCCAGGCCGTCCTCCTCGTCGTTGGCCGGCGGGACCGACCGAGCGGCGAGATCGATCGTCGACTCCGACACCGTGACCACGTCGACGTCGATCACCACCGGCGGTGTGGTCTCGACCGGCGCATCGGGGGTCACCGACGCGATCGGGGCGGGGACGGTCGGGGCGGGGACGGGGGACACCGGAACCGTCACGGATGTCTCGTCCGCGGGGACGGCGTCGACCGGGACCTCGTCGACGGGGATCTCGTGCTCGGGGATCTCGGACAGGACGCTGACGGCAGCAGGCGTCGACGGCGCAGGGACATACGTCCCGAGCAGCACCGTGGCGTTGGCAGCGAGTTGTTCCAGCCAACGGGTCTGGTACTGGCGGATCGTCAGCCGGTTCCCGCCCGCCGGGTTCGGTATCCGGTCCATCCACGACCGATCCTGTGCGGCTCGCGGGTAGTACCACATGATCGGCACCATCGACACGTCCCCGCCGTACATCGACAGGAACCGGAGGACGTCGGCACGCGCCCGCTCGTCCTGCACGGCCGGTGGCGCGAGGTACGCCTCTGCATAGCCCCCGTAGTTGTTCCACGTGCTCGGGATGTACTGGTAGGCGCCCGACGCCCTCGCACGGTTCGGTCCGATGTCGTAGCGCCCGGCGGATTCCAGCTGACGAATGGTGGCGAGGATGACCTCCACGTCGTCGACGAGCACCACACGCTCACCCGCCGGAGTGCGGCCGAGCTGGAGCGAGCCCGTACCGGGGACACGAGGTGCGACGAGTCTCGGCACCCCTGCGCTGGTCCACGTGGGATTGGTCGGCGGCAACGGCGCCGTCGGTTCGGGCGTCACCGCGTCGATCGCCGCCGGCGTTCCCGCCGCGGTCTGCGACGGGAGTTCGGGTTCGATCGCCTCGCCCGGTGCCGCCGGCTGACGCTCGACGACCGGTTCGTTCGGCGTCGCCGGCGCGTTGATCGCGGGCGGCGCGGCGACGGCTTCGGTTCCGACAGGGGCCGCAGGCTCGGCGATCGTCGGCACGACCGGCACCGAGGTGGACGGAGCGGGCGGGACCGCGGTGGTCGTGGTCACCTCGGGCTGGCAGGCCTGCGGCGGTGCGGAACCCGCCACCGGATTGGCCACCGAACTGGCCACCGCGCCGGTGGCTGCGGCCGCTCCCTCGGCGTGTGGCTCCCCTGATTCCGGAGCGATCGTGGACGGGGTCGTCGTGGTGGGGATCGTCGTGGTGGTGGTGGTGGAAGTGGTCGACGTCGAGGTGGTCGAGGCCGGCGTGCTCGTCGGGGCCGGCCCGCACGGAACATCGGCAGACGCGTCCGGAGCGGTGGTGGCGGCCGTCCCGCTCGAACCGGTACGAGCGCCATCGGTCGGCGACGGGTCCCCGACGAGCGACGACGGGGCAGCCTGAACCACAGGCGCAATGGCAACGGGGCCGAGTGTGGCGGCGATCGCGAGGGCACTTCGGCGAGCAGGATTCATGGTCGGAAGGACCCGCGAGCGAACGCGAGCCGGACGACATCATGACACGCCCGGGCGCCCACATTCATCGCGAAGGTGGACGAAAACGGCCGAGGTACGGCCCACGTCGCACCATGACAACCGTTCAGAGCGTGTTGGTGATCGCTCCCGTTTCGGCGCCCTGAACCAGCCTGGCGTACTTGCCGAGTACGCCGCTCGTGTACCGAGGCGGATTCGGGACCCAACCGTCGCGGCGCCTGGCGAGCTCAGCGTCCTCGACGAGCAGGTCGAGCGACCGGGTCGGCACGTCGATTCGAATCAGGTCGCCATCGGCGACGAACGCGATCGGTCCACCGTCGGTCGCCTCGGGCGCGACGTGGCCGATACAGAAGCCCCACGTGCCACCCGAGAACCGGCCATCGGTGATCAAGGCGCAGTCGCTCCCCCGCCCGGCACCCTTGAGCGCCCCGGTGATGGCGAGCATCTCGCGCATACCCGGACCACCTCGTGGCCCCTCGTACCGGATGACGATCACGGTGCCCGGCTCGATCGAGCCGGCAAGTATGGCTTCCATCGCGAAGCTCTCGTCGTCGAACACCCGCGCCGGGCCCTCGAACGTCTTCTGCGCATCGCTCAGTCCGGCGACCTTGACGACCGCTCCCCGCGGCGCGAGTGAACCGGTCAGGATGTTGATCCCGCCCTCGCTGTGGATCGGCTGATCGAGCGGGTGCACGACCACACCGTCCGGACGGGGAGGGTCGATCTCGGCGAGGTTCTCCGCCATCGTCTTGCCGGTCACCGTCATCACGTCGCCGTCGAGCAGCCCGGCGTCGAGGAGGTGCTTGAGCACCATCGGCACCCCGCCGACCCGATCGAGATCACTCATGTGGAACTTGCCGCCCGGCTTCATGTCGGCGATGTGCGGGACGCGGTCGGCAATGCGGTTGAAGTCGTCGAGGTCGAGCGCCACGCCTGCCTCGTTGGCGATGGCCAACAGATGGAGGACTGCGTTGGTCGAACCGCCGAGCGCCGAGGTGAGCGCTATCGCGTTCTCGAATGCGGCCTTCGTCATGATCTGGCGGGGGGTGATCCCGAGTCGCAGCATGTTGACGACCGCTTCGCCGGCGCGACGGGCATCGCCCTCGCGGCGGACATCGATGGCCGGCGGCGACGCGGTGCCGGGCAGGCTCATCCCGAGCGCCTCGGCGATCGAGCTCATCGTGTTGGCGGTGAACATCCCTCCGCACGCGCCCTCGCCCGGGCACGCCTTTCGTTCGATCTCGAGGAGTTCGCCCTCGCTGATCGTGCCGGCGGCACAGGCGCCGACCGCTTCGAAGACGCTCGTGATGTCGAGGGCCACCCCGTTGTGCTCGCCCGGCATGATCGAGCCGTTGTAGACGAACACACTCGAGAGATCGAGCCTGGCCGCCGCCATCAACATCGCCGGGATCGACTTGTCGCATCCCGCCAACCCCACGAAGCCGTCGAACCGCTCCGCGTGCATCACGGTCTCGACCGAGTCGCAGATCACCTCGCGCGACACGAGCGACGCGCGCATCCCTTCGTGGCCCATCGAGATACCATCGCTGACGGTGATCGTGCCGAACTCCAGCGCGACGGCGCCGGCGTCACGGACGCCCGCCTTCGCGTGCTCGGCCAACTTGCGCAGGGTCATGTTGCACGGGGTGACCTCGTTCCACGACGACGCGATCGCCACCTGGGGCTTCACCCAATCGTCGTCGGTCAGACCGACGGCTCGGAGCATCGAACGCGACGGCGCCTTCTGCATGCCGTCGGTGACGTCGCGTGAACGCGGCTTGATGTCGACCGCCGTGTCGATCGTGGCTCCATCGTTCGATGTGGCGTCGTTCGTTGCGTGCGACTCGGTCATGCTGGCGAGGGTAGTGCTGGACGTCCGGGTCGAACCTGGTGCTGTCGCCACCTGTCGCTGTCAGAATGCACCCGTGGCCGATGTGCGCGAGACGAAGCTTCCCGGTGTCGGAGTACGGCACGAGTTCACGACCGATCAGGGCCAGGACGTCGGCGTCCTCGTCCATCGGGACGGGCGGCGGGAGATCCTCGTCTACGACGGTGATGATCCCGACGCGTGCAGCTCGATGATCGTGCTGTCGGCGTCCGACACGCGCACGATCTCGGAACTGCTCGGGGGCAGTCGTGTCACCGAAGCGGTGGCCGCGGTGCAGCAGGAGATCGAGGGACTGGCGATCGAATGGATCGAGATCGGCGACGGTTCGTTCGCCGCCGGAACGACGATCGGCGACGGGCAGTACCGCACCCGTACCGGGTCGTCGATCGTGGCCGTGATCCGGGGCGATCAGTCGATCCCCGCTCCGGGACCCGACTTCGGGCTGCTGGCGGGCGACGTCGTCGTCGCCGTCGGCACCGTCGAGGGCCTCGCCACGATGCGCGATCTCATCCTGCAGTGACCAGCCTGCGCTCGGCGCGATGATCGCCGCGGGCACGTCCGACGCCGCGTTGGCGTTCATCGAGATCGGCGCGATCGTGCTCGGCCTCGGACTGCTGTCGAGACTGGCTGGCCGCATGGGCCTGACGGCTGTTCCCCTCTACTTGCTGGCGGGGCTCGCTCTCGGCGACGGGGGGATCGTCCAACTCGACGTCACCGAGGATTTCATCGCGCTGGCTGCGGAGATCGGTGTCCTCCTGCTGCTCTTCGCCCTCGGACTGGAGTACTCCGACGCCGAACTGCGGTCGGGCCTCCGCAACGGGATGCGATCGGGCGTCGTCGACATGGCCCTCAACGCGACCCCGGGGGTCCTCGCCGGGTTGTTGCTGGGTTGGAGCCCACTGACTGCGGTGTTGCTGGGCGGCATCACCTGGATCACCTCGTCGGGCGTCGTTGCCAAGGTGCTCTCCGATCTCGGTCGACTGGGCAACCGCGAGACGCCATCGGTGCTCAACCTGCTCGTCATCGAAGACCTGGCGATGGCGATCTATCTCCCCGTCGTCGCAGCGCTGATCGTGGGTGGGTCGTTGGCGACGACGGCGACGAGCGTCGCGGTCGCCCTCGCTGCCGTCGGTGTGATCCTGTTCGTGTCGCTGCGCTTCGGCCCGCGGCTGAGCAACCTCATCGTCGGCGGGTCCGACGAAACACTGTTGCTCACCGTTTTCGGCGTCACCCTGCTGGTCGCCGGCGTTGCGCAACGTCTCGACGTGTCGGGTGCGATCGGAGCATTTCTCGTGGGCCTCGCGCTGAGCGGCAAGGTCGAAGAGCGGGCGCGGGTGTTGATCTCCCCGCTGCGCGACCTGTTCGCAGCCACCTTCTTCCTGTTCTTCTCGTTTCAGATCGACGTCGGCGAACTCGCCGATGTGGCGCTTCCGGCGCTCGGACTCGCCGTGCTGACCGGCTTGACGAAAGTCGCCACCGGCTGGTACGCCGCAGGCCGGGCCGGCGTGGCGGCGAAGGGCAGAATGCGTGCCGGCACGGTGCTCATCGCACGCGGCGAGTTCTCGATCGTGATTGCCGCAATCGGGTCGGAACTCGTCGACGGGCCCGAACTGGGAGCCCTCGCGGCCGCCTACGTGCTCGCGACGGCAGTGATCGGCCCGCTCGCGGCCAAGTACGCCGATCGCATTCCGATACCGGCGACGCTCGCCGCTCAGCGTGTGGTCACGGCGAAGACGGGGTAACCGGACGCAACCGCGAGCAGCTCGGCGTCGGTCGCATCGGCGTCGAGCCCGTCGAAGAACTTGCCGATCTCCCACTTCCAACGCCGCAGGTACGGCCGCAGGATGGCGGGCTTGTCGGCGTCGGCCAGCTCGACCATGTCGGCCTCGACCGACCGGCGACCGACGCGAAGGGTGCAGCTGCCCGCGGCTCGTACGTTCTTGACCCACTGGGTCTCGCCGCGAGGGGCCACGAGGTACTGACGGCCGTCGACCGTGAGCAGGTTGACCGGCGTCGTGCGGATCTCGCCGGTGGTACGTCCAGGTACCGCCAGGATCCGGGATCCCCACATGCTGATGCCCAGTCGGGTGAGGCCGGAGATCGTCGGGTTGAAGACGTGCTGGGTGAACCAGTCCGGCTGGAGGTACCGCTGCGTGGAGTGGGATTGGTCGGTGTTGTCGGTGTCGGTGTTGTTGGTGTTCATGACGATCCTTTCGATGATGTCGGACGAGAGCGGTGCTCTCTGTTTGGATCACCGTACACAATTCCGTGACCAAAGTAAAGAGCAGTGCTCACATTTCAGAGCAACGATCTGGCACACTGCAGGTTATGGAACAGTCCAGCCCGTCGGCACTCACGGCCCGTGCCAGGGCGCACCTCGAAGTGCGCGCAGAGATCTTGGCCGCGGCTGGCCGGCAACTCGCCGTGGTCGGGCCGGCCGGGCTGTCGCTCCGAGCGGTCGCCCGAGAACGCGGGATGGTCTCCTCGGCCCTGTACCGCTACTTCGCGAGCCGCGACGAACTTCTCACCGCACTCATCATCGAGGCATACGACGCGCTGGGCGACGTGGCAGAGGCGTCGGCGGCTGCCACTCGTGATCGGCGACCGCTCGAACGCTGGGTCGCGGCAACGGGTGCGGTGCGGGCGTGGGCGGTCGAGCACCCGCAGGACTATGCGCTCCTGTACGGATCTCCGGTCCCCGGGTACGCAGCACCCGACGACACGGTCGTGCCCGGCACCCGAGTCACACGCGCTCTCGTCCAGATCGTCGACGACGCCGTCGGCGACGACCGACTGCCGTCCGACGGCGATCTCGGTGTCATCGAGTTGTCGAGGCAGACCCGACGCGCCTTCGACGTACTTCGCTCAGCGGTCGATCTCGACGCGTCCGACGAAGTGGTCATGGCGGTGCTCACGGCGTGGACCCAGATGTTCGGACTGCTCAGCTTCGAACTGTTCGGCCAGACACGCGGCCTGATCGACGACCACCAGGCGTTCTTCCGCGAGGCCGCGACGCTCATGGGCTCACACATCGGCCTGCGCTGACCCGAACACCCAGCGATGTCGATGTACCGGCGCCGGCGCAGGACAACCACATCGCTCGGCTCGTCCGAGGCACGCGGGCGATCGTCGTAGGGTTGCCAGATGGCCGCTCGGAAGTTCCGCATGGGCAAGCTCGACCACGTCCACATCCGGGTGCCGGACCGTGCAGCGGCCGCCGCCTGGTACGCACTCCATCTCGGGTTCGAACCGGTCGAGGAGTACGCGTTCTGGGCGACGGAGATCGACGGCGGTCCGTTGCAGATCTCGGCCGACGGTGGCGCGTCCACGCTCGCGTTGTTCGAGACCGGCGAGGGCCATCCGATGATCCCGCAGCGCACCGGGGTCGCGTTCAGCGTCGATGCCGAGGTCTTCATCTCGTTCGCCCGGTCACTGCCGGGCGAGATCGAGGCTCCGTCGGGCGTCCCGCTCGCCGCCACCGACCTCATCGACTTCGACCTGTGCTGGGCGTTCGACCTCGTCGACCCGTGGGGGAATCTGTACGAGCTCAACTGCTACGAGTACGAACGCGTTCGAGCCGATCTCGTCGAAGCCGACGGTCTCTCACCGGTTCGGTACTGGCCCCGCGAGCTGTACGACGAGCGCCGCACGCCGCGATGAGTTGGTGCGCGGGGTCAGGCACCGCGCACCAACCCGTGTTCAGCCTTTGCCGCCGAAGCCGAACAGGTTCTGGCCCACCTTGCGCATCTGGATCTCCTCGGCACCCTCGGTGATCCGATAGCGACGGTGGTGGCGGTAGATGTGCTCGAAGGGCATGTGCCGCGAATAACCGACGCCGCCGCACGTCTGCATCGCCCGGTCGGCGGCATCGCACACCAGGCGGTTGGCCCGGTAGTTGCACATCGCCACGAGGTGGGTGACCTCCATGTGGTGCTTGTGATCGAGCATCCACGCGGTGTAGCGGATCAGCTGGCGCAGCATCGCCGCCTCGGTGTGCAGCTCGACGAGCGGGAACTGGATCCCCTGGTTGCTCGACAGTTTCTTGCCCCAGGTGATCCGGCTGTTCGAGTAGGCAACGGCTTCGTTGATGCAGTACTGAGCTGCACCGAGCGATGACGCCGCCTGACGGATGCGGTTCTCGTGGACGAAGTGCTGGGCCAGCTCCAAACCGCGGTCGAGATCGCCGAACAGCGCGTCGGCACCGACGCGAACGTCGGTCAGGCTGACCTCGGCATGGTCGGTCGGCATGTTGAACGTCCACCAGAAGAACTCGACCTTGAAGCCCGGGGAATCGGTCGGCACGAGGAACGCGCTGATCCCCTTCGGGCTGCCGTCGTCGCCGGACGTGCGGGCGAAGATGATGTCGTGGGTGGCGTGGTGCAGCCCGGAGTTCCACCGCTTCATCCCGTTGAGCACCCACTCGTCGCCGTCGCGGACGGCGGTGGTCTCCATGTAGGTGGCGTCGCTGCCATGGTTCGGTTCGGTGAGCCCGAAGGCCAGGCGGCGGGTGCCGTCGAGGAAGCCGGGCATCCAGGCCGCCTTCTGCGCCTCCGTGCCGAAGTCCCGCATCATGAGCACGGTCGGGAAGTTGCCGATGATCGAGCTCTCGTTCTGGAGGTCGTTGAACAGCCCGAGGCCCTTGTGGGCGAGGTGCTCGCGGATGATCGCCATCTCGAGGTTGCTGCTGCCGTGGCCGCCGTACTCCTCCGGGAGGGCCCAGCGGAGCCGGCGATCGACCCAGGTTCGCGCACGCCGACCATCAGCGATTCCACGAACTCACGGTCGCCGGC
>JANNNB010000011.1:0-37704 GCA_031398325.1 Actinomycetes bacterium | reverse complement strand
TGCGGTCAGCGCGATCACCATGGCCGAACTGGCCGCCGGACCGCACGCGACCAAAGATCCCGACGAGCGAGCACGCCGACAGGACCGACTGCAACGAGCGGAGGCCACCTTCGATCCGCTTCCCTTCGATTCGGAAGCCTCGCGAGCGTATGGCCGCATCTACGCGGCGGTCGTCGGTCCGGGACGCGAAGCCCGCGGAGCGAGAGCAGTCGACCTGCTCATCGCAGCGACAGCGTGCTCACACGGGCTTCCGATCTACACGCGAAACCCTGCCGACTTCCGAGCTTTCGGCAACCTCGTCGAGGTCGTATCGGTCTGAACGAAGGCGTGCCGAACTGCCGCTCGGATTGGCGGGGCGGGCTATCGAGTAAGGCCCAGAGAGTCGATGATGAGTCCGACTCGTCGCCACCGTCTGCGGCGACTGCGTTCGCCTTCCATATCGACGATCGTGCCGACATCGACCTTTCGACGTTCGCCGCTCGGCAGCTCGATCGTCACCGTCGAATCGGAGAACTCCACGACCACAACGTCGGAGAGTCGGTGCGGCAACTCTCCCGGCGGACGAACGCTCAGCATCGTCGGAGCCCCCGACACCCGAAGTGCATCAAGATCCTCGTGCCGCACCGGCTCATGGTTGTATACGCAGAACTGCCCGCTCGGTGCGGCGTTACCAATCGCCCTTCGACCACGCGTCGCGCTTCGGAGGAGGTGGTATGCGATCGTGTGCGGCCTTGACCGGTTCGTGAATCGAAAGCCAGTAGTAGGCCCCACCGAACCCGCCGGTCAACACGATGCCGATAACCGTTCCGGTCTTCGATCGCTTGGCTGAGCGCCATGCGTAATCGGGCAGTCGGACGGCGCTGATGAGAGCCGCAATCGCAGTAGCCCAGAGACCAACCAGGAGCGCGCACACGAGAAGTAGGACGACGGCATCCACACGTGACTCATCGACCGGGTACTCGTTCGGCTTGAATACAGCGCGCGGATCTGTAGATATTCCGCCGTCCTTGTGCCCCGGTTTGCTCCGGGGCGGTGCCAAACCCATCCACCCTTTCGTGAACCGAAACGCGAAGCATTCTTTGCGGTTTAGGCAGCCCGCCAGTCGGAGCACACGATGTAGTGGTCGATTGCCCACCCACTATCACCCTTTGCTGCCGAACTCAGTTCGAGCTGAGGTCGTCGGGCGCGTCGGCGAGCCAGGCAAGTCGGCCCGGCTGACGGCGCAGGACCGTCCGCCACAGCTCGTCCGGATCGTCCGAAAAGACGTCTCCGGGCTCGGAGTCGAGCACAAGCCAAGCACCGGCTTCGATCTCGCCCTCGAGTTGACCGGGGCCCCAACCGGCGTACCCGCGGAAGATGCGAACCCCCCTGACCTCGGCTGCCACCAGCGCGGGGTCTGCGGTCAGGTCGGCCGATGCGATCGTGCCGGTGATGGGGGACAGGTGCTCCCCGCTCTCGTCGAGCAGCACCTTCGTCTCGGCGAGCGCGATCAACGCGTTCTCCTCGACGGGTCCACCGGAGAAGACCGATGACGGTGCGGACTGCAGGTCGATCCAACGATCGAGCGGTTCGTCGAGACTCTCGATCGACGGACGATTGATCACGACACCGATCGCCCCCCCCTCGTCGTGGTGCTCGAGCATGAACACAACCGTCCGGTCGAAGTGCGGATCCTCGAGCGGGGGCGTGGCGACGAGCAGACGGCCCTTCGTCGGCAGCGCACCAGGAAGCATGTCTCCAGTGTGCCGGATCGTCAGCTCTGTGCGCCCCGGAATGCTCCGAACCTCCTCCACCGTGGACATCGTGGGGCGGTCAGTTGATTGCGAGGAGACGAATAAATGTACGAGAATCAGTTCAAAAAAGGAACATGCATTCTGTATCCTTGGGTCATGTTTGCTGACCTCGTCGAAGAGCTGATGGGGCTCGATGACTTCGAGGTCACCGAGCGCCTACGCCAAGTGGAGTTGCGCCGCCGCCGTGATGAAGCCGAGATGGCTGCGTTGATCGCCGTCGTGGAGGCTCGTGGCATCTGGGCCGCTGACGGCCACCTCGGAATGAAGGGGTACCTCCGAGGAAACGGCAACTGGTCGAACAGCGATGTGGCGTGCGCCCGCCGGAACGCACGGCTGATGAACGATCACCCGGTCGTCGGTGATGCACTCCTCGACGGGCACATCGGGATCGCGCAGGTGAACGAACTCGGCCGTGCTCGTTCGAACCGCCGTTGTGGCGACGAGATCGGTGTCGTGATCGATCAACTGCTCGACATTGCCGAACAGCTGCCCTACGAGTCGCTGCGCACCGTCGTCAAGCGATGGGAATCGCTCGCCGATGCCGACGGGGCGCATCGAGACGCGGAGATCACGAACGAGCGACGCACGGTGTCGCTGAACGAGTTCGACGGCGGGCTCGACCTACGGGCGTCCGGTGGGTCGGCGCTCAACACCGCAATGATGAAGAAGATCTTCGATCACTTCGTCGAACAGGAATTCAACGCCGACGTCGCGCAGCGCTCTGAAGAGCATGGTGAGAACGCTCCGGCGTCGCTGCTGCCCCGAACCGATGCCCAGCGACGGTTCGACGCGCTGGCCAAGATCTTCGAGCGGGCCGCATCGATGCCCGCGGACGCCATCGGGCCTCAGATCGTCCTGAACATCGTCGCGACACAGGAGCGGTACGAGCGTGAGCTGGCGACGCTCGGTCTGATCGACGCGATCCGAGGGCCGTACACCGACCCGTTCGCTGATCTGCTCCACCAGTACTGCGACTCCGAGAACGGCATCTCGCTCGACGGGCACGACGCCATCCGGGCGGCGCTCACCGGCCACGTTCGGCGAATCGTCGTCGACACCGAAGGGGTCGTGATCAATTTCGGACGGACACGGCGATTGTTCTCCGGAGGCGCCCGCACGGCCCTCAAACTGATGGCGCAGTCGTGCGAGAACGTCGGATGCGACATCGGGCAGCTGAGCTGCCAGATCGATCACATCGCCGAATGGATCAGAGATGGTGGGGCCACCGACACCGACAATGGTGCCGTGAAGTGCGGCGGTCACAACCGCAACAAACATCGACTCGGGATCACCGAACGACGGGACAAAGTCGGCAAGTTGATCCAGTTCCGACGCGACGGCACCCCAATCACCCCCGTCGGACAGCGACTTCGACTCAACGAGGACGAATCGGATGGTTCGTCGCACGAATGCACCCGCACATCGGAACTGGACCAGCTCGGCTGGCCGATCCATCGACTCGAGTGGGCGGCCTGACCGATCAGCGTCGGAGCTTGTGCCACCGATCGACGATGTTGTCAGGGTCGAAGCGGGGAAGCTGATCCGATTCGATCAGGTTGAGGTTCGCTGCGGCGATGGCGTCGTTGGCTTCAGCGGCCGCGCGACGTACCGAGTCGATGTCGTCACATCGCCAGAACCCGGCGCGAGCGGCGGCGGCAGCTGCCTCGGCGTCCTTTCGTCGATCGTGGCTCCGCTCGCGGGCGACGAACTGGTTGGCCCACCACCCCGAGTTGCGTGGCTTGTCGAGGTCGGCGAGCGGTTTGCCGTGGAGCTCGGGTACCTGAAGCTCGCCGTTCGCGGCGGCGCGAGCAAGCCGCTCCTCGACCGCACGCTCGATCCACGACACGCCAGCCAAGTTAGTGCGGAGAGGTGAGTGCGCCTCGCGAAAGGCCAGCTCCTGGGCGGGCGGGCACCGGTAGCCTGACTGGCCGTGTCGACGTTCCAGACCAGCCCGGGGATGCGCGACATCCTGCCGCCCGAGAGTGGGCGTTGGCGTCGGTTCACCAGGGTCTTTGCCGAGGTGGTGGAGTCGGCCGGCTACGGCGAGGTCATCACGCCCCTGCTCGAGGACATCGGCGTGTTCACCCGGATCGGCGATGCCACCGACGTGGTGAGCAAGGAGATGTACGACTTCGTCGACAAGGGCGAGCGACACATCTCGTTGCGCCCCGAGATGACCGCCAGCGTCTGTCGCTCGTTCGCCCAGCACCGGCCCACCACGCCGAGGAAGGTGTTCTACGCGGGGTCGAACTTCCGCTACGAGAAGCCGCAGCGGGGCCGCTACCGGCAGTTCGACCAGGTCGGTATCGAGGTGCTCGGGGCGGACGATGCGCAGCTCGACATCGAGGTCATCGCCCTGGCGTTGGAGTTCTACCGACGGCTCGGACTGCGCCAGGTGAACCTCATCGTCAACAGTCTCGGTGAACCGGACGAGCGGGCCGCCTACGTGGAGGCGCTTCGCACCTACTTCGTCGCCGCCGGTGACGCACTCACCGAACAGAGCCGGGCGACGCTCGAACGGAACCCGTTGCGGGTCCTCGACTCGAAGCGTGAACCCGACCAGGTCGTGATCGCCGGTGCGCCGACGATCGGTGACTACCGCGGCCCAGAGTCGGCCGAGCACTTCGAGACGGTGCTGAGCGGCCTCCGTGCGCTCGACATCCCATTCGTTCTCGAGCCCAAGCTGGTGCGCGGCCTCGACTACTACCGCCGCACGATCTTCGAGTTCCAGGGTGGCACCCTCGACTCCGCCCAGAACGCGCTCGGCGGCGGTGGCCGTTACGACGGGCTCGTCGAAGCGCTCGGTGGCCCGGCCACGCCCGGTGTCGGCTTCGCACTCGGCCTCGACCGAACGCTGCTGGCCTGCGACGACGAAGGTGTCTTCGCCGCCGAGGAACGGCCCCTCGACGCGTTCGTCGTCGATGTCGTCGGCGGAGGCCAAGCCACGCTGCTCACCGCATCTCTCCGCAACGCCGGTCTGGCCGCCGACCGCGGCTACGACAACCGGTCGATGAAGGCGCAGATGAAGCTCGCCAATCGCAGCGGAGCGAACAACGCGGTCATCATCGGCGACGACGAACTCGCGGCCGGCACGGTCGTGGTGAAGCCGATGCGCACCGACGCCGACCAGGTCACCATCGCCCGCGACGACCTGATCACCTTTCTGACCTCCCACTCAACAGGAAACGACCCACAATGACGACCGACACGTCCACGAGCGAACCAGCTGCACCGCAGCCGACCCTCCCACAGCCGACGTCGATGCGCACCGACCTGTGCGGCAACCTGCGCCCGTCGAACATCGGCCAGACCGTCAGCGTCTGCGGCTGGGTCGGGCGACGCCGTGAGCACGGTGAGCACCTCGCCTTCGTCGATCTGCGCGACCACTCCGGCATCATCCAGTGCGTCGTCGACAACGACGTCGACGTGCGCAGCGAGTACGTGGTGCGCATCACTGGTGTCGTCCGCCAACGGCCGGAGGGCACGGTGAACCTGGCGCTTCCGACCGGCGAGATCGAGATCGGCGACTGCGTCGTCGAAGTCCTGCGCACGGCGGATCCGCCGCCGTTCCCGATCGACGCTCGGGCCGATGACGTCGACGAGAACGTCCGCCTCAAGCATCGCTACCTCGACCTGCGCCGCGAGCGGATGCAGAAGAACCTGCGTGTGCGGTCGGCGATCAACGCTGCCGTGCGCAATGCCATGGACGCTCAGGGCTTCGTCGAGGTCGAGACACCGATGCTCGTGCCGTCGACCCCCGAAGGGGCGCGCGAGTTCCTCGTGCCCTCTCGTAAGGAGCCGGGCTCGTTCTACGCACTGCCGCAGTCGCCGCAGCTGTTCAAGCAGCTGCTGATGGTGGCCGGCGTCGACCGGTACTACCAGATGGCGCGCTGCCTGCGTGACGAAGACCTGCGCGCCGACCGCCAGTACGAGTTCATGCAGATGGACATGGAGATGAGCTTCGTCGGCCAGGACGACGTCCTCGACGCTGTGAGCGAAGCGGTGTTGGCGGCCGCGGAGGCAGCGACAGGGGAGCGGCCGCAGCCGATCGAGCGGATCACCTGGCTCGAGGCGATGAACCGCTTCGGCGTCGACAAGCCGGACCTGCGGTTCGGGCTCGAGCTCGTCGAGCTGACGCCGATCTTCGCGGCGACGGAGTTCAAGGCGTTCGCCGGTGCTGAGGCGATCAAGGGGATTCGGGTGCCGGGCGCCGCCGCTGACTACGGCCGCAACCAGCTCGACAAGCTGACCGACCGCGCCAAGGGGATCGGAGCCAAGGGCCTGGTGTGGCTCAAGGTCACCGACGCCGATGGTGTCGCCGGCTTCGATTCGCCGGTCGCCAAGTTCCTGTCCGACACCGAGGCGACTGCGATCCGGTCGGCGATGGGAGCCGAAACCGGCGACCTGATCCTGATCGTCGCCGACGAGTGGGCGACCACGTGCGACGTACTCGGCACGCTGCGCAACGACCTGGGTCGCCCGCCGGTGCACGAGGGCCCGTACCGCTACGTGTGGGTCGTCGAGTTCCCGCTGTTCGTCGGCGTGGACAAGGAGTCGGGTCGACCGAAGCCGGGCCACCACCCGTTCACCCGGCCCCATCCCGACGATGTCGACAAGATCGAGACCGACCCGCTGTCGGTGCGCTCCATCGCCTACGACCTCGTGCTCAACGGTTGGGAGCTCGGTTCGGGTTCGATCCGGATCCACGAACCCGAGCTGCAGCAGCGGGTGTTCACGGCGCTCGGGATCAGCCAGGAGGAATCCGACCGAAAGTTCGGCTTCTTCCTCAACCCCTTCAACTACGGGGCGCCACCGCACGGCGGGTTCGCGTTCGGTCTCGACCGGCTCGTGGCGATCCTGGCCGGCGAGGAGAACATCCGCGAGGTGATCGCCTTCCCGAAGACGCAGTCGGGCACCGACCCGATGACGAACTCTCCGATCCCCGGCGACCCGAAGGCGATGGCCGAGCTCGGCCTCAAGATCCTCCCGCCCGCGACGTGACGAGTTGGTGCGCGGGGTCAGACCCCCCGCCCACCAACTCACTCGCCCGGCAGCTCCTCACCCGGATAGACCACGCCGACCTGGCGGCGGACCTCGTCGAGGATCTCCATCGTCGAGATGGTCACGTCAAGGGGGATCACGTCGCTCTCCAGGAAGCCACCGCGGATGCGTTCCATCGCGTGCGCCGCCTCGTGGGCGAGGCCCTGGTTCGGGATCTCGACCCGCTCGGGCTGCGCGCCGTCGACGCGGATCGTGTAGCTGGACGGGAACCAGAACGGCGGGTCGATCGTGATCTGGCCGCTGGTGCCGATGATGGTGGCGCCGAGCGTGCTGACGGCATCGAGGGACGTGTAGAACACGCCGAGCGCACCGCTCTCGAACGACACGACACCGCCGAGGGTCGCATCGACGCCCGATGGGCCCAGCTTGCCGAGTGCCTTGACCTCGATCGGATTGCCGGCGAAGAATCGGGCGAGCGCGATCGGGTAGATGCCGAGGTCGAGCAGCGCTCCGCCGGCGAGGTCGGGCCGCCGATGACGACCGTCTTCGTCGACCTTGACGATGCCGAAGTCGGCTTCGATCACGACCAGGTCGCCGATCTCGCCGGCGTCGATCCGGCGCTTGACGTCGATGACGACGGGCATGAACCAGGTCCACATCGCTTCCATCAGGAAGCGCTGCTGTTCGCGAGCCACCGCCACCATCTCCCGGGACTGAGCGGCGTTCAACGCGAAGGCCTTCTCGCAGAGCACGTGCTTGCCGGCGCGGAGCGCGTCGATGGTCATCTCGTGGTGATGGCTGTGCGGCGATGCGATGTAGACGATGTCGACCTCGGGATCGGCGTAGAGATCGGCGTACGAGCCGTGCGCGTGCGGGATGGAGAATCGGCCGGCGAACTCGTCGGCCGACTCCTGTGAACGCGATCCGACGGCCACCACCTCTGCGTCGGGCAGGGTCTTCAGCGCTTCGGTCATCGCGGCGGCGATGTTGCCGGTCGAAGCGATTCCCCATCTGATTTGCCCGGTCGTGCGGTGCTCGGTCACGTCGGGCAACGTAGCCGTCACGGACACACCGTCGTTGATACACCCGCTGTGTACGTTGACGAGTGCCGACTTCCCCCGACGTTCCCACCCGAACCCGGGAGTATCCATGACCACCGATCACAACGATCAAAATGATCACAACCTCGTCGTGCTGCGCGGCCGCCTGAGCGGCGAGATCATCGAACGACAGTTGCCCTCCGGCTCGGTCGCCGTGCAGTTCGACATTCGCATCGCGACCGAGACGTCGACGAGCTCGGTGAACGTGTCGTGGATCGACCCCCCGTCGAGCGACCGCTCCATACTGAATTCCGACGATTCGTTCGTCGTCATCGGCTCGGTCCAGCGCCGCTTCTTCCGAGTCGGCGGTGCGACACAGAGTCGTACCGAGGTGCTCGCAGCCAAGGTCATCCCCGCCCGACGGACGCGATCGGTTCGGTCGGCCGTTGCGGCTGCGACCCGATCGCTGGGAGACTGACGGCTCTGGAGATTCCCGACCTACCGGTTCCTCGCCGTGCCGAGCGATGGCGTGAGGTGATGACGGTGCGCGAGCCGTGGCGCATGATGGCGAAGGCAGGCTCGGTGGCCCGACAGCCGCGCGGCCGCGGCCGACCGGTGATGGTGATCCCCGGATTCACTGCCAACGACGCATCGACACTCCCCCTCCGGTCGTACCTGAGCGGACTCGGCTATCAGTGTCGAGGCTGGGGGCTCGGCGTGAACTCGGGTGATCTTCAGACGCAGGTTCCGCTCGCACTGGAACGGATCGGCGAGTGGTACCGCGAGTCGTCCGCTCCGATCTCGCTCGTGGGGTGGAGCCTCGGTGGGGTGGTGGCTCGAGAGTCGACCCGCATGCGGCCGGACCTCGTGGCGCGAGTGATCACGTTCGGCACCCCGCTGTGGGGCCCGCGACACACCAACACGTCGATGGCGCGGTCTGGCCAGCTCGACGAGTACGAGCAGCGCATCCTGGAGCGGAACCAACGACGGATCCTTCGTCCGGTCACTGCCATCTACAGCCGGAACGACGGCATCGTCCACTGGGAGGCCTGCGTCGATCCCGATCCGAACACCGTGAACGTGGAAGTGACCAGCAGCCACATCGGTCTCGGCATCGACCCCGACGTCTGGTGCATCGTGGCGTCGACGCTCGGCGCCCGCTCAGTCGACTGAGCGGATCACCAACCCCGTACGCAGCTTCGGGGTGAAGAACGTCGACTTGGGGGGCATCAACAGGCCCTCGCGGGCGGTCCGCTCGATCTCGGCGACGCTCACCGGACGGATCAGGATCGCCGCCACGGCATCGCCGGACCGGACCGAATCGACGACGAGGTCGACGCCGTGCTGATAGGCGACGTTGTGGCCGGTGCCGGCGAACGTGTCTTCCAGCCACAGCCCGTCGAGCGAACGGAGATCGTCGAACGCTCCGGGACGCGGCGTCAGCCACTCGCCGGTTCCGTCGGGGCCCACGAGGCACAACACGCCGCGGCTGTCCATCGCCGCCAGCGTTGCGGGCCCGACGTCGCCCGCCGCTGACCGCTCGAACCGGTAGTCGAGCGCAGTTCGGAGGTCGTCGAGGGTGACACCGTCGTACAGCCGGTGAATCGCTTCCACGCTGAGCTGGTCGGCCACGAGTTCGCTGACGAACGCCAGGGTTTCTTCGGCGAGTCCAGCCGAGTCGCCGGATTCGGTCCGTCGTTCGTCGCGGTAGGTTCGGCTGATCCCGTACCGGTGGTGGCCGTCGGCGATCAACACGTCGTCCGAGGCCAGCGCAGCGGCGATGGCATCGATCCGTACCGGATCGCTCACCCGTTCCACGACGTGTTCGACGCCGTCGACGGTCACGGCTGCGAGCGGCTCGGCCGGCGCGGCGAGCAGTTCGGTGAGGCCGGTTGCCAACGACAGACCCCAGATCGGCGAGAGGTTGGCCCGGGTTGCACGGGTGAGGTCGAGCCGGTCGGTCGACGCCTTCGGGGTGACGCGTTCGTGCGGGAGCACGCCGTCGGCGCCGTCGTCGACCACTTCGAGACCGCCGAGCACTCCGACGATGTCGCGGTCAGCGCCCGTGGCGTCGGTGAAACGCATGCGGTAGATCGTGAACGTCGGAGTCGGGTCGGCGACGAGCACTCCCTGGTCGATCCACCGATTCATCGTCGCTGCCGCCTGGTCGTACCTGCTCGGGCCGTCGGATTCGCGCGGCACGTCGATGTAGGTGATGTTGTGGTCGCTGGCTGCGTTCAGCTCGTCGAGATCTCGTGGCGACAGCACGTCGTACGGCGGGGCGATGAGATCGTCGATGGCGGAGGCGCTGTAGCGCAGCGCGGCAAAGGGGGTGAACCTGGGCACGCCTCCAGAATGCCACTCCGCCACCGTCCAGCTGCAACGATCTCGTTCGACATGGCTGAGGATCACTCGACACGGCTGCGCGACGTCGACACCGTCCTCTGCGATCTCGACGGGGTCATCTGGCTCGCTCATGTTCCGATCGCCGGATCGGTGGAGGCGATCGCCGCCATGCAGGCGAGCGGACGACGAGTGTTGTTCGTGACGAACAATTCGTCGGCGACGATCGCGACCCAGGAAGCAGCGCTCGCAAACGTCGGTATCGACGCGACGGGCGACGTCGTGAGTTCGGCGATGGCGGCTGCCCTGCTGCTCGAGCCCGGCCAGCGTGCGCTCGTGGCGGGCGGGCCCGGGGTCATCGAGGCACTCGAGGCCCGAGGTGTGCCGGCCATCCTCAACGACGGCGAGTCCCTGCCGGCGAACCTCGACGCGGTCGTCGTCGGTCTGCACCGCGACTTCGATTACCGCCGGCTCTCCGTGGCCGCGCGTGCGCTGCACGCAGGTGCCCGCCTCATCGGCACCAACGCCGACCCGACGTATCCGACCCCGGGGGGCCTCGATCCGGGTGGTGGTTCGATCCTCGCTGCGATCGCGACCGCCGGGGGAGTGACGCCGGAGGTGGCGGGCAAGCCGTTCGCCCCGATGGCGGCGGTGATCGCCGAGGTGCTGAACCGCTCGAATCCGTTCGACCCCGCGCGGGTGATCATGGTGGGTGACCGGATGGACACCGACGGCATGTTCGCCGTGCAGGTCGGGTGCCGATTCGCGCTGGTCCGCACTGGTTCGACACCCGTTGGCGCGCCGGTGCCGGATCTGCCGTCGGGATCGCTGGACGTCGCGGACCTCGCTGCGGTGGCGGCCTCGATCATCTGAGGTTTCTCTCTGGCAAACTCGCGCCGTGACGGACGAACGGGCGATTCGGGTCTTCGTGTCGTCGACGTTCCGCGACATGCAGCTGGAGCGCGACGAGTTGGTCAAGCGCGTGTTCCCGCGCATCCGCCGGTTGTGCGAGCAGCGCGGTGTGAGCTGGAGCGAGGTCGATCTGCGCTGGGGAGTCACCGACGAGCAGAAGGCGGAGGGAGACGTGTTGCCGATCTGTCTCGCCGAGATCGAGCGCACACGGCCGTACTTCATCGGACTGCTCGGACAGCGGTACGGCTGGGTTCCCGACGAGATCCCCGCAGCGCTCGCAACCGAGCTGGGATGGCTGAGCGACGACCCCGGCCGATCGGTGACCGAGATGGAGATCCTCCACGGTGTGCTGAACGACCCCGAAGCGGCCGGCCACGCGTTCTTCTACCTCCGTGACCCGTCGTGGGTCGAAACCGTGCCGACCGCCGAAAGATCGGCCTTCGTCGAGGAAGCCGAGGACGGCCAACGGCGGCTCGCCGAGCTTCGCCAACGGATCGCGGCGAGTGAGTTCCCGTCCCGTGACTACACCGACCCTGTCGAGCTCGGCAACCAGGTGCTGGCGGATCTGACCGCCCTGGTGGAGTCGCTCTACCCCGATCCCCTCGCCGCCGGATCCGCTCGAGCGAGCGTCGTCGATCCACCGCTCCTACGGGGCGAGTCGATTCTCGGCGTTCGTGGATCGGCCCGACCTGGCCGCCGTGCTCGACGAAGTGGCCGACGGCTCGGGGTCACCGGTGCTCGTCACGGGTCCGTCAGGGATCGGAGCGTCGGCGCTCGTGACGCACTGGGCGCGCGAGTGGGCTCCGGGGCACCCCGATGCCCGAGTCGTGGTACATCACGTGGAGGCCGACAGCGAGGCCGCCGATCATCGTGCGATGGTTCGGAGAGTCGTCGCCGAACTGGCGACGACGTCGAGCGAGACGGTGGCAGCTGACACGACGGACGACCCCGCCGCGCTGCGCAGCATGCTGCGGCAGTCGTTCAACACATCCAACGGACGGGTGGTCATCGTCCTCGACGGCGTCGACCGTCTCGACGACGTCGATGGCGCGCCTGACCTGCGATGGATGCCGGAGGAGATTCCGGCGAACATCCGCATCATCGCCACCGCCAGTGGACCACGACCTCGGCTCCAGTTCGAACACCGTGCGTGGGGTGTGGTCGACCTGCCGCCGCTCGATCCCGACGAACGTCGGGCGGTGGCGATCCGATTCCTGGCCGGATACGCGAAGGGGCTCGATACCGACCACCTGGACGCCTTGGCATCCGCCGAGTCGACCGGCAATCCCCGCTTCCTGCGCGTCGTGCTCGACGAGCTCCGCCAACACGGTGACCACTTCACCCTCGGTGCGGTCATCGCCGACCTGTGCGGATCGGCGTCGATCGACGACCTGCTCGAGAAGGTGCTGGAGCGCTACGAGGCCGACTTCGAGCGTGACCGTCCGGGCCTGACCAGCGCCGTGTTCACGTCGCTCTGGGCCGCTCGGCGAGGGCTTGCCGAGGCCGAGCTGCTCGCCATGATGGGCGGCGGAGACGACGCCCCGTTGCCGCAGGCGACCTGGGCGCCGCTGCACCTCGCTGCGGAGGGTGGCCTCGTCACCCGGGGCGGGCTACTCGGCCTGGCACATGCCGATCTGGTGAAGGCGGTGGAGGACCGCTACCTGCCCGACGAGACGTCGCGTCGAGCGGCCCACGCCGCGCTCGCCGCGTACTTCGCGAAACGCCCACTCGGTGACCGGGTCGTCGACGAGCTCGGATGGCAACAGGCGGACGCAGAACAGTTCGACGACCTGCGCCGCACGCTGTCGGACCTCGACTTCGCCGAGTATGCCTACACGCGATCCGCCGCCGACGTGCGACGGCTGTGGGCTCGTCTCGAAGCGGGAGCGCCGTCGGGCCGCACCGCAATCGTCGCAGCGTTCCGGCCTGTCCTGAACGACCCCGCCTCGTTCGACTCCCCGCCCGGGGCTCATCGTCAGCTCGTCTGGGGTGCAGCTCGCCTGCTCGCCGACGACGGCCACCGGGCGGCGTCGCTGGCACTGTTTCAGTACCTCGTCACCGAGGCTCGATTGCACCCGGCTGGTCGGGCCGACGCGCCGGATGGTCGGGCCAAGCTGCGTGCCGCGCTGGTCAACCTCGGGGCAGCGCACTGGGCCGCAGGTCAGCTCGACGACGCGCAGACCATCCTCGACGAAGCGGTCAGGATGTGTCGAGCCGACGGTGACGACGCGTTCCTCAAAGCCGCGCTCGGGAACCTGGCGATGACGCAGCGCGATCTGGGGGCCTTCGACGCCGCCGCACGATGCTTCGCCGAAGAAGAGCGGCTCTGCCGGCATCGCGACGACCAGTTCGGTCTGCAGGCATCGATCGGCAACCAGGTGCAGCTGCTCCGGACCATGCGACGGCTCGACGAGGCCATCGCTCGCGCCGACGAGCAGATCTCGATCTGTCGATCGCTCGCGGATGAACCGTCCGTGGCCCGGGCATTGGCGACGAAGGCGACGATGCTCGCCGATCGTGGGGACGTCCACGAGGCGATCGCTCTGACGGAGAAGTTCGCCGCCTCGGCACGCCGCGAGGGAGACCGCCGTGGTCTCGCGGAGGCGTTGCTGAACCTGTCGGTGATGTACACGCAGCTCGGTGCCGCCGACCGCTCGTCGGCGACGATCGCAGAGGCCGAAGCGGTGGCTCGTGAGCTGGGTCAGCCCGACCTGCTCGCACGGATCCTGGTCTCGCGGTCGACCACGCTCGGCGTGCTCGGTAGATGGACCGACGCCGAGCGGGTCGGTCGCGAAGCGGAACTGACGGCCCGCCAGGCCGGCCTCGATGCGCTCGCCGCGCAGGCGTTGACAGCGGTCGGCACCGCCCGGCGTGAGCTGGGCGATCTGGCGGGCGCGCGGTCGGCGCACAACGAGGAGCTGGCCACGGGGGAGCGGCTGGGTGACAACCTCGTGATCGCAACCGCACAGACCAACCTCGGCAACGTCGCGATCGCCGAGCAACGTTTCGATGAGATGTTCGAGCGCTACGCGATCGCCGAGCGGTTGCTGAACGAGCTCGACATCCCCGGCAGCCTGTTGCCGCTGCTCGCGAACCGTGGACAGGTCAACCAGGCGATGAATCGGCTCCAGGATGCGGCTGCCGACTTCGAGGGCGCTGCGACGGCGGCGTCGCGGTCGGGCCACCATCATGCAGTGAAGCAGTGGGGCGACCAGGCGGTGCAGCTGGCGTACCAGCTCGGCGACGTGCAACGTGGCGAACGCATCTGGCCCATGCTCGAGCAAGCGGCCAGAGCGACGGGCGACGCCGCGAGCCTGCAGCTGGCGCTCGGCGAGCACGCCTTGCTGCTCATCAACCGAGCGCAGGTGCCGACGCAGGCGGGCGCCACGGTCGATCCGTCATTGCTGGTCGAAGCCGGTCAACTGCTCGACGAGCAGGAGGCCATCTGTCGCTCCACCGGCAACGACGTCGGGCTCGCCAGCTGTGTCGGGAATCGGGCGATCGTGCTGCGCTACCAAGGCGACCTGGAGGGCTCGCTGGCATGCCTCGACGAGCAGCTGGCGGTGGCGAGTCGATCGAACAACGCGCAAGGTGCGCTCTTCGCCGGGGCGAACCGGGGGGAGGTGCTGGGATTGCTGGGTCGGGTCCCCGAGGCGATCGCGACGCTCGACGGCGCGCGCCGGACGGCGGCGCAGTACGGGCTGACACCGATGGTTCAGCAGCTCGACCAGATGATCGCCGCCCTGCGGGCGCAGCGTTGACGGCGTGCCGGTCGCGAACTACGAGCGCACCACGTCGAACCCGGCGCGAGCCAGGAGTTCGGGCAGTTCCGCCGCAGTTTCGAGGTTGTAGGTCCGTGCCTCGGGCGGGACATCGGCCCATGGCACCAGTAATGGGTTGAGCTTCGCGGCGTCGTCGCGGACCGGTCCGTACCTCCATCCCGACGCGGCGCGCTCTGCGCGCCAGCGCTCGTGCTCGAGACCGGCGAGTTGGTCGATCTCGGCGTCGCTGAACACCGTCTCCGGAGCGCCCCACCGTCGAAGCGGGGCGGGTCGGCACCCGATCGTGGCGAGCGTTTCGACGATCGCGTCGGCAGCCGCTCGACTCGACTCCCTGTCGGCATCGTCCAGCTGCGCCCACGGGAGGTGCAGCGCGCCGCCGTTGCCCGAACGCTGTATGTGCCCCTCGTGGAGTGCCCGTGCGATCTGCTCGCGCACGCCGCCATCGATGAGGTCGAGTGACACCGCCTTGGCCAGCACCGGAAACGTCGTCAATGGGGCGACGCCGGTGTGCTCCGGGACCGTTCCATCGAGCAACCCGGTGAGGCCACCGTCGGATTCGGTGCGGATGACGATGGCTGACGCTGCTCCCACCCGATTCCGCACGAAGAGACCGCTCGACCAGGCGAGTGCCTCGTCCTCGAACGCGACGAGCACGAGGGTCGGTGGCTCCAGCGTGAGGATCCGTTCGAACGCGTCGACCGCATCGGCCGTTGGCTCTCCCAGGTCGAGGTCGACGCAGGTGACGTCGACCGCTGCGGCGAGTGCTGGATGCTGCATGCGCATCGAGTGGAAGCGGCCGGTGGCGACCCGGTCGACGAGCGTGACTCGAAGGGCTCCCGCATCCCTGTCCGCGTAGGTACGCGCCGCGCTCAGGACCACGCTGCGGCCGAAGCGGCCGAGTCCGAGCACCGCCAGGTGTGGCGCCGGTGCGGCAGGGCTGAAGTGCTCGTCGAGCAGCGTGCTTGCCGCGGTCGCCTGACAGCTGAAGAACTCGAGACGCGGCCCGTCGGCGTGCTGCAGCTCGGTCGAGCGCAGCAGATGGGCGAGTTCGGCATCGGCGAGGTGGACGGCGCATCGCAGCGGTGGGAGCCCCGACGATCGCTCGACGCCGCGGGCGGCAGCCGTGATGGCTGCGTTCACGCCATCGGACTCCGATGCCGCGACGATCTGCGCTGCTCGATCGGCGCGGGCCGCCAGGAGCACGGTGGAATCCGTCGGATCGCCGATGATCACGGGGATGTCGAGATCGGTGGCCGTCGCGACGCCGGGCGACGCGGGGTCGGACTCGATCGCGACCACCTGACGACCACCATCGGCCAGCACGGTCGCGAGCCGCACGCCCATCGGTCCGAGCCCGCACACGATCGTGTGACGCTTCGCTCGACGGGCACGGAACCGAGCGAACTGCTCGCGGAACACGACGCTCGCTGATTGCAACAGCGTGCTCGCCGCGATGACGGGCGCGACGAACCGGGCAACCTGGAGCCGCCAGTTGATCGCTTCGGAATCTCCTTCGTAACTCAGTGCCGCGAGCTGGAGCGTGAAGTACAGGTTGTCGAGTACCGACGTCGACGTACCGAGGTCGTTGGCTTGCTGGATGAAGCCACCGATTCCGAGGACGAGCAGCAGCGTCCAGAGCAACGCGAGCAGCCACCAGCGCTGACGAGGCGACCGCAGCAAGCTCACGGTGTCACCGCTCGCGCCACGACGACGTGGATCACGGCCCGCCCCCGCTCACGGGCGACACCGACGATGTCGGCCGTCCCACCGCGTCCTCGCGATGGCATGCCGTCCCACAGCGCCAGCAACACGTCGCATTGCTCCACGATGGCAAGGCCCGCACGTTCGTACGCGGATTCACGGGTTCCGCCTTCGTCCGGACCGATGACCTCGACGCGTTGGGCGGCTGCGATCAGCTCGTCGAACTGGCTGCGGGACTCGTGCGTGCTGAAGTCGTGGCGATAGTCGTCGGGTTCGAGGGGCAGCACGGCGACGAGCGCGTCGGCGGCGACGGGCACGAGCTCGGCGACGATTCGATCGGCACCTTCTGCGAGCGACGACCAGACCTCGATCTCCTCGTGCGGCCGGCGCAATGCCTGGAGCGACTCGATGCACCGATCCCGCGCGCCCGACGGGTCCGCGACATGGCGGTGACCTGTGACTCCCACCCGTACCGTCATCCCGTCCGGCGACGTTAGTTCGCTCGCGTGATTAGCATGGGCCGATGGCGATTCCGAGCATTCAGCAGCTGATCGACGCAGGCGTGGAGTTCACGGAGGTGACCCGCAAACAAGCGGACTCCTTCGTGAAGCAACTTGTCCAGGCCGGCGACCTCAAGCGCAGCGACGCCGAGGCGATGGTGCAGCAGATCGTCGACCGGGGTCGCGAGACCTCGGACCGGATTTCGGCCAACGTGCAGCGTGAGGTCGCCAAACAGGTCGGCTGGCTCTCGGAGCGATTCGACGAGCTCGAGGATCGCTTCGAGGCGCTGGCCGAGACCCTCGCCGACAAGGCGCCGAAGGCAGCCGTGTCGGTGGTTGCGACTCGCTCCGTGTCCAAGGCACCTGCGAAGAAGGCACCTGCCAAGAAGGCACCTGCCAAGAAGGCACCGGCCAAGAAGGTTGCGGCGCCGGGCTCGGATTCCTGACGATCGATGGCACCGCGGCGTCGGCTCGACGCCGAACTCGTCCGACGAGAACTGGTCGCCAGCCGATCGGAGGCGCAGTCCCTGATCGTCGATCACCGGATCCTGGTGAACGGCTCCATCGCTGACAAGGCATCACGGCAGGTCTCGCCCGGTGATGCGCTGGTCGTGTCCGGCCCGCCGGCTCGCTTCGTCGGTCGGGGCGCCGAAAAGCTCGACCATGCGCTCGACGTGTTCGCCATCGACGTCACCGGTGTGCGTGCACTCGACGCGGGGGCGTCGACCGGCGGGTTCACCGACTGTCTGCTCCAACGCGGTGCAGCGCATGTCGTCGCGCTCGACGTCGGGCACGGCCAGTTGCACGAGCGCTTGCGAGCCGACCCACGGGTCACCAATCTCGAGCGCTGCAACGTGCGCCACGCGACAGTCGACCAGATCGGCGGACTCGCCGACCTCGTGGTCGGCGACCTCTCCTTCATCTCGTTGGGAGTGGTCATCCCTGCGCTGGTCACGCTGTGCCAACCTGGGAGTCCGATGGTGCTCCTGGTGAAGCCGCAGTTCGAGGCGGGACGTAGCGAGGTCAGCAAGGGCAAAGGCGTGATCACCGATCCAGCCGTACATGCTCGCGTACGCGACGAGGTGAGCGCGGCGCTGTCCTCGTCCGGTTGCACGGTCGCTGGCTGGACCGAGTCGCCGCTCAAGGGTGCCGACGGCAATGTCGAGTTCCTCGTGTACGCGCTCGCGCCATCCGCCGACACCGGGACGCTGCCGTGAGTGTCGCAGGCATCGCCATCGTCGCCCACCACGAGCGCGACACGGCTCGGGAACTCGCTGTCGAGGCCGCTGAATGGTGCGCCGGCAGGGGAGTGGCGGTGTGGGTCGACCCGCACGACGCGGCCGCCATCGACGTGGCGCCGTTGGCCGATCCGCGACCGATCGCCGAGGCCGATCTGGTGCTGAGCCTCGGCGGTGACGGCACGATGCTGCGAAGTGTCCGGCTGCTCGACGGCGCAGCGGTGCCGTTGCTCGGCGTCAACCTCGGTGCGCTGGGCTACCTCACCGAGGTCGAGTCCGACGACATGGCGAGCGCGCTCGATCGATTCGCCGCTGGTGCGGAAGTGGGCCAGTGGCAACTCGACGAGCGGATGATGCTCGACGTGACCGTGAACGGCCGGCACATCGGCCGTGCCCTCAACGAGGCGGTGATCGAGAAGGGCTTGACCGGGCACACGGTCCGTCTGCTCGCCCGCATCGATGGTGAGCCGTTCACCCACTACGCCGCCGATGGGCTGATCGTCGCGACGCCCACCGGCTCGACCGCGTACTCGTTGTCGGCGCGTGGCCCGATCGTGTCACCCCGCCATCGGGCGGTGTTGCTGACCCCGGTGTCACCACACATGCTGTTCGATCGGTCGCTCGTGCTCGACCCGTCGGAGGTGATCGAGATCGAGGTCTCCGGCCATCGAACCGCGCAGGTCTCACTCGACGGTCAACCGTTCGGCCCGCTCCACGACGGCGATGTCGTGCGCTGCGTCCCCGCACGCGAGACCGCCAACTTCGTGCGCTTCGGTACGTACAAGTACCACCAGATCCTGAAGGCCAAGTTCGGCCTCACCGACCGCTGACACGCTGACCGGCACGCAGTCCCGATTCAGTCCCACTTTTGCATTTCCCATAGGCGTCCGAAGCCCTCGATGGGAGGATTTGGATGGGTCGCTTCGTGGGAGGAGACAACGGTGCGCGAGGGGTGGTGTCGACGGACCAGCATCGGCGCACGCACGCTCGCGTTCGCCAGGATCCTGCTCGCGACGATCCTCATCGTGCCGCTCGTGCAGTTGCAGCGGTTCGCCACGGCCGAGGCCGCTCCTCGGCCGATCCCGGACCCGTTCGAAGTCACGCTGACCGCCGATGGGTTCGTGCCCGAGCGAATCACCGTCGTCGCCGGCCAGACGATCCTCGTGACCAACGACTCGGGTGCGACGAGGACCGTCACGTCAGGAAGCGACGGCACGTTCGACTCGGGACCTCTACCTGACGGTTCGACCTACGTACTGGCATTTCCGACCGAGGGACTGTGGGTCGCGACCGACGATGCACCGACGCCGCACACGGCCACGATCACGGTCGGATTCCTCGAACTCGAGGGCAACGAGACCACGGCGGCCAACTCGGCGATTCCCGATCGGAGCCCACCCGACGGGACGCCGGTCGTGCATCCCGAGATCGGGATCGAGGTCACCCGCAGCCGCATCCTCATCGCGTTCACCGAGGCCGCGACCGTTCCGCAGGCGAACGCTGCGCTGGCCGCAGCCGGGTTGACCATCGTCGGTGGCAATCGTGATGGTCAGATACTCGCCACCGAAGTCGCCGATCCGGGCACGACCGACCTCACCTACATGCAGCAGGCCCTCGATATCCTGCGCGCGCTACCGGGTGTACGCACGGCGGCGTACGACGTGCTGCTCAGCACGGAGCGAGCGCTCCCACGGCCCGCCGATCCTGACCCCGGTGTCATCGCCGCCGGTGAGCAGTACCGGTGGAACGCGTTCGTGCTCGACGACTACACGATCCGTGGCGCAGGAGCCAACTACGGCCTCGAGGCGGCCCGGTTTCCGCAGGCGTGGAACTGGCTCGACCGGATCAATCAGGTGTCGAGGTTCAACCCTTCGGAGACCGTGGTGCTCGACACGGGTTTCGACATGAGCCACCCGGACCTCACCGGCGCGAAGATCCATGAACTGTGCACCACGGACCTCCGATGCACCGTGAATCCTCTCGGGAACGATTCCGACGGCGTCCCGTTGAGCAAGCACGGCACCGGTACCGCCGGCGTCGTCGGTGCCGCATTCGACCGCGGCCCGCCGGCTTCACCGAACTCGCAGGGCACCGTCGGAGGGGACCCGATGTCGGATCTCCATCTCGTCCCGTACTTCACCGACAACAGCACCGATTCGGCCCTGACCGTCGACTTCTTCTCGTTCGCGAGCGTGCTCGACCTGATTCTCGACAGCAAGCCGTCGAAGTTTTCCAACCTGCGGGTGATCAACCTCTCGGCCGGGTTCGCGTTCGCCCGCGGTGCGAGCGGGCGGTACGTCTTCGAAGAGATGTTCGGCGACCTGCTCTGCGGCCCCGGTGCCGACGACGATGCCACGACCCCGCCCGCTCAACGAGTCGCCTGCACCCCGAACACCAAGGACCAGTACCTGTACGAGTTCCGAGCGGCGGCGGAGCTGTCGCGACCGTTGGCCGCACGGCTTGCCGCGAACAACGTGCTGCTCGTCGTTGCGGCGGGTAATGACGGTGACGAGTTCTGCGCGACCCGTCCCCGGCCCGACGTGACCGCCGACTGCAGCCAGTTCGATCCGGTGCGCGCTTCGAACGGCGACGCGTTCGGCTACCTCTCGTCGGTCTGGACGGGCGGCGTGCCTCCATGGGTCCTCGTCGAGGCAGACATCACCAGGCTGGATTCGTTCGAGCGACTCGAGTTCTCGAACACCAACGGCGACATCAGCGCAGGTGGCATCGTCGTGGCCCCGTTCGTCACCGCCGCAGGCGTGCCGACCTGGGTTCGCACCCAGGGCACCTCGTTTGCTGCGCCACACGTCGCGGCCGCCGCAGGTCTGTTGTCAGGGCTCGCCCCGAGCTGGACGCAGGTTCGAAGCCTGCTCCTGGGCAGTGGCCAGACCGATCTGGACAATTCGTTCACACCTCGTCTCGACGTCTTCTCGGCGCTCCTCGGTCTGACGAACGGATCGGGCCTCGACGCGTTGCTCGACGTGAGCGACGGCTCGCCGGATGGAAATCGTCGGGTGACATACGACGACCGCGGGCAGCCGACGGGTGAGGACACCGTGCTCGGCAGCTTCCTGCTCGGTACGGCGTCGACGACCCCCGACGGGCGGATCGACATGCGCGACTTCCGCCGGTACCGAGACGCCTGGCTCGACTTCTGCTCGGGCGACGACGGATGTCCGGACATCGAGCAAGTCGAGCTCGACGGTTCGCTCACGCATCCCAAGCGGGACATGAACCTCGACGGGTGCTTCGTGTTCCAGAACGTACCCGGCTGCAACAACGTCGAAGGGGTCTTCTCACGGGTCGACTTCAACGGTGACGGAACGCTCGTCGATCGTGCGTTCCCGATCCTGCTCACGCCCGCCGGCACACCGGCTGCCAGAGGATCGGGTTCGAGCATGACCGATCTCGACGTGTTCCAGACGCGCTTCGGGCAGGGCCCGAACGCCGACACCGAAGGATGGTCAGCCGCCGATCTCGATGCACTGCTGGTGTCGGCCGACGTCGAGCTTCGGCTCGACCGGCTCTGGGCCGACGGTGCCACCTCGGCCGAAGTGACGGTGTCGACCGTCGATGACGTCGGCCCGACTCGCACCTTCACCCCACGCGGGGTCGGCGACGTTCGCATCTACTCAATGCCGATCGAGCCCGCCGTCGAGGTCAACAACGCCGATCTGATCCAGGTGCGCGTGGTCGCGAGCGTGCCCGGCGACACGACGGTGACCTATCTGTCGCCGCCGATCGAGGCGAAGGCCGGTGAGGACATCGTCGTGGTGCCGTGCACGGATCAGATGACGCTCGCCGCGAGTACACCGACGCCCACGCCGGGCGGATCTTCGCTGATCAGCGCCACCCTGACCGACTGCACTGGTCGACCCGTGGTGAACACCGCCGTCGACTTCGAGGTCGAGAACGGCCCGGACGGCACGACGCTCACGGTCACGGGCGCCTTCACCGATGCCAACGGGGTCGCTCGCACGATCTTCGAGTATCCCGACGGCGTGAACTCCTCGGCGCAAGTGATCGCTCGTGCCTACCCCGCCATCAACATCGGCGGAGGCGAGCGCCTCGAACGTTTCGTCGACCTCGGGCCGTCGGAGGACTTCGTCGTCCACTACCGGTTCCGTCAGACGATCCTCGACTACGAGCGAACGTCGACGAACGACTGGGGGCCGGGTCAGGACGACTGCGATGGCCCGAATGCCGACGATTCGATGCCGAATTGCTTCATCGCCACACAGCGCATCGACACCGAGTTCATCATCCCCGGCGTCGTAGACTTCCGGCTGACTCCCGGAGAGCTCGAACGCCGCGGCACCATCGCACCGAGCGGCTCCGGCGGAGCGACCATCGACGACAACGCGCGAAGTGTCCAGTTCACGCTCGGCGGCGTCGACGAAGGGTTCGACACGTCCGGCATCGTCCTGCGAACCGACGTCGAGGAGTGGGACCGAGCAGATCCCGCAGACCGCCAGACCGCTGTCTACGACTCGCCGATCCGCGTCGCGGGCCAGACCACCGCGACCGGATTCGCGGATCTTCCGCCGCTCGAAATCGGCACCGTCGACTTCTCGGTCACCCCCGAGCGGCTGCGGGTGAACAACCTCGGGAACTACGCCGACAACTACGCCCTGAATCAGGCCGCCTACACGCTGCGACGGGGCACACTCATCCTGCCCGAAGACACGAACCCCGACCTGCCGGTGCCCAATCTGTATCAACCGCTGCAGCAGATCCCGACGGATCTCGCCTTCGTGCCGCGCGTCGACTCGTCCAGCTTTGCGTGGGACTGGAACCCGGAGGCGCCTCTGGAGTTCGCCGGCAACGGCGACGGGACGTACCAATCGACGTCATGGTGTGGCACGCGCGAGCGCCTGTTCGACAATGCGTCCGATCCGGGCTACTGGAACGACACCGATCCGGCGATCGAGACCATCAACCCGACGAACCCCGGTGAGATCATCCCTGGCCCGTACCGGGACCCTGACGAGCAACGGCCCGATCGGGGGGTCGGCGACCGACCGGCCACGCGGCACACCGGCTCGGTGCGGTCGCGATTCGAGTTTGTCGCCGTCGTGACACGGGCCGGCGATCCGACACCGGTCCTGGAGTTCCCCACGTGCACCGAAACCGAGGCGACGCCGTACTTCGGCTGGCAGCCAGGGGCGCCCGTCGAGGGACAAGAGGTGCAGTTCACCGATCTGTCGTCCTACGCCGACGGCGCCCTCGACTACCAGTGGCGCTACTCGGATGCGGCGGGGCAGAACCCGTCGTCGGGTCGTCACGTCTTTTCCGACAACGGCACGTACCCCGTCGACTTCACGGTGACCGATGCGGGTGGCACCGCCCACACGAGCGACATCGCCGACGTGGTCGTGGCGAACGCACCGCCGACGGTGGAGTGGTTGCCGGCGACGAACGGGGGACAGACCCTGCGAGTGAGTGTCGATGATGCAGGCCTGATCGACCGACAGCAGTTGGAGATTGCCATCACGTCGCCGACTCCAGGCTGGCCGCAGGGCGGCATCACCTCGTACACGTCGCCACCGATCGATCCGCTGACCGGCCAGCCCTCCCTCGACGCTTGGACGCAGAACATCAATCTCCCGAGCGGCCTCTCGCCGGGCGTGTACTTCGTCGTGGTCACGGTGCGCGACAAAGACGGGGGATCGGCGTACGTCTCGCTGTCGCTCAGCGTCGCGCCACCCCCTGGTCCGCAAGGATTCGCCGGGTTCCGAGCCACCGTCGAGTCGGGGGCCGTCGTCGGCGGGACCGACGCGACGCCGCCATCGGATCGGACGGTCGCCGCCGGGCCGATCTCGACGCGGCTCGGCGGACCGAGTGTTCTGGCGCAAGGATTTGCGCCCCAGATCGTTCCGGTTGCCCAAGCTCCGCCCACCAACACCTCGCCTCCGCCGACCGAACCGGTTCCAGCGTTCGTCATCGATCGACTCGATGCGCAGACGGGCGAGGTCGTCAATGTCCGCAACGCGAGTCGCGTCGCAGGCCTCCCGGTGCAAGCGGTCCTGGACCCCGGCGATGGCCGAGCGTCATTGACCGTCGACGCCGGTGCGACCGTCGCGTTGGCGTTCTCTGCTGCCGAAGCTCCCCGGGTCGCGATCAGCGACATCGGTGGGACGGTGACGGCGGGCGCCACACTGACCATCACCGGCAACCCGATCCCCGCGGACGTGACCTACGAGGGAGCCACCACCGCTCCGCTCGGCGCCGACGCCGAGGTCGCCGCCCGCGTCACCCGCGCTGGTGGCTCGGCACTTCGGGGAGTCACGGTGCGGTTCACGCTCGGCGACCAGGTGGTCGAAGCGCTGAGCGGGCCGGATGGTCGTGCTGCCGGGCGACTGACGGTGACCGGTTCGGTCGGTGCGCGCCAGCTCGTGGTGGAAACCGTGCCCGATGGAGCCCCGGTGTCGGTGCCGTTCCTCGTCACGGCAAACGTGGTGCCCGTCGTCGATGCGGGTGGCCCGTATGCGATCGGGGTCGGCGCACCATTGCAGCTCACCGGTTCGGCCACCGATGGCGACCCGGGCGAGACCGAAGCGCTCACCTACGCGTGGGACCTCGACGGCGATGGTGCCTTCGACGATTCGTTCGCGCTCGACCCGTCATTGTCGGCCGACCAGGTGCGCACGACCATCTGCGGGGGCCTATGCGCCGCTGGCGAGGTCGCCGACGTCTCGTTCCGGGCGACCGATCCGAAGGGTGGTCGCGGCGTCGACTCGGCGACGGTCACGCTGATCCGCGATTTCGCACTCACGATCAACCCATCGAGCGCCACACTCGTCCCCGGCGCAAACGTCAGCTTCACGGTCAGCGTGCTCACTGCGAACGGGTTCACAGGCCCCGTCACACTCAGCGCTCCTGGCCTGCCGGCCGGAGTGACGGCCACGTTCTCGCCGGCGACGGTGACGCCGAACGGTACCTCGCTGCTCAACCTGCGTGCCGGCTCGACGTTCACGGCCCAGAATTTCCGCCTGGTGGTTCGCGGTGTCAATGGCGCGCTCGTGCGCGAGACCGGAACCGACATGTCGCTCCAGTTCGGGCTGATCCCGGTGTGTCGTGGTCAGCTGAGTGGGCGAGTGACCCATCGCACGACGGGTGAAGGGGTCCAAGGGATCGGGGTGTTCGGAGCCGTCACCGACGCGAACGGGAACTATTCCACGACGACGCTGGCGCTCGATGCCGGCAACGCTCCTCGCACCTATTCGCTCACCAATCCCGGCTCTGAGTACTACCCGTTGTCGCCGCCGGCGACCGTGACCGTGGCCTGCGGCGTCACTAGCCGTCTCGATTTCACGGTCGCGCCGCGCCAGTACGGCGCGCTCACCGGCACGATCACCGGGGTCGCTCCCGATGGAACGCCGCTCGGGCCGCTCAACGGTGTGGAATACGCCTTGAACCGGACCACCGTTGCTGACGGCCGGTACACGCTGGCGTCGATCGAATTGCCGCTGGGTCAGACGTCGACCGGCTCGGGCCTACAGGTCAAGAAGTCCGGCTATCACACGCGGACCGCGACGACGACGATCACGGCGGGCACCACGACGAACCTCGACATCGTCATGCAGCAGGCCTGCACCGCCAGCGTGCGTGTCCGAGTGCTCGACCAGCGCACCGGGCGCGTGGTTCCGAACGCCCGAGTCGACTACGGCGCGGGTCAGACCGGCGGTGGACTCACCGATGCCAACGGGATCTTCGTGTTGACCGGAGCTCAGCTCGCGGCGCCGGACAACCGGCCGACCACGCGGTCGGTACGTGCATTCACACCCGACGACATCTCGCCCACGGGCACGGCCACGCGCAGCGTCACGCTCGGCCGGTGCGGGGCCCAAGTGCCCCTCGACATCGCCATTCCGTTCCCGCGCCAGGTGTTCGCCGATGTCGACGTCCTCGTCGTCGACGAGACCGGTGTCCCGGTGCCGGGAGCGACGGTGCGCATCGATCAACAGAACTACAACGGCCTGCTGACCGGCCCTGACGGACGAGTACGACTGACCCATCTACTCGGCGTCGACGTGGCACCCACTCGCGTCATCGGCATGGTGGCGTTCGCCACCGGATTCATCACGCATACGCCAGTGGCCGTCACCCTGACCGAGGGCCAGGTCGCGAGTGCCACGGTGACGGTCACCCGGCGCAGGACCGGCACGATCGAGGGGACCGTCCGCGATGGTGCCACCGGGGCGCCGCTGGCGGGCATGAGGGTGAACGGTCAAACGACTGGTCCGGACGGTCGCTACCGCGTCGACAACGTTGCGCTGAACGGGCTCAACGATCCGTCACAGGTGTCCGTCTCTGCCGCCGACGAGGGGTCTCCACGGAGGTACTGGAACACGGCGAGCACGCAGGTGACCGCCCGCGCCGATGAGGTGACCCAGGCGCCGGACCTGTTGATGGTCAGGGTGTGCGAGCCCGCTCGTGTCCGCGGCCGCGTGATCAACGCGGTCACGCGAGCGCCGATCCTGGGCGCGCTCGTCCGCATCGACTTCCAACGGTTCGATCTCACCGATGCCGACGGGTTGTTCGTGATCGAAGCGGTACCGACGGCTGCCAACAACATCCCGCAGGCGTACACGGTGGAGGCATCGAAGCAAGACTTCATCACGGCCACGAAGACGGTGACCATCTCGTGCGGGGCCGATGTCGTCGTCGACTTCGGCACCGAAGGCGATGGTGTGGGCGTGATCACGGGGCTGGTCGCCGATTCACTCGGAGCGCCGGTGAACGGAGCCAGGGTCACGACCGGATTCGGTGGGTCCGCGACGACGAGCAGCAACGGCCGGTACACGATCACAGGCGCGCCGGCAGGCGCCGGCGGAAGTGCTCGCGACTGGTTGGTTCGTGTGATTCCGACGACCGCGTCAGCTCTCGAGACGGCAGAGGCGACCGCTAACGTGCGCGCCACCGAAACCACGACGCTCGACTTCGTGCTCGGCACGTTGCGTGACGACCCGCCGACGGCCGCGTCGTACTCGCTCACGATCGAACCCGGTGCCGTGCCGATCACGTTGTCCGGAGGCGATCCGACCAACGACCCACTCACGTTCGCGGTCACCGGCCTGCCGACGAACGGAACCCTCACCGGCACCGCGCCGAATCTGACCTACACCCCGACCGACGGATTCTCGGGTGTCGACACCATCACGTACACGGCGAACGATGGCGTGAACACGTCTGCTCCCGGGGTGATCAGCATCACGGTGCTCGCCACGAACTCTCCACCGATCGCGGTGATCACCGCATCGAGCCTGACGGTCAACGAGGCCGCGACCGTTCGACCGACGGCTGCATCCTCGACCGATGCCGACGGTTCGGTGGTGGCGTACGCGTGGGATCTCGATGGCGACGGCCAGTACGACGACGCCACCCGTGTCGATCCGAGCGTTCGGCTCCGCGACAACGGGTCGGTGACGGTCGGCGTGCGCGTCACCGACAATCGAGGCGGGATCGGAACGACGACGGCGACGATCGTGTTCGTGAACGTTGCCCCGGAACTCGAACTCTTCGAACCGTACGTATCGCAGCGCACCGTTCGGATCATCGGTGAGTACGACGACGTCAGCCCGGACGAGACGTTCACCGGGACCGTCGACTTCGGTGACGGTGTCGCCGCGCGAGCGCTCACCGCAGCGGAAATCAACGGTCGCGACGTCCAGATCGACCACACCTATGCGACGGGCGGTACCTATCGCGTGACAGTGGTCGTGTGTGACGACGATGGCGGGTGCGACACGGCGTTCGTTGACGTCGTCGTCACGGGCGACGGCAATACCCAGCCGATCGCCGTGATTTCGAGCCCGACGAGCGTCGACGAGGGATCGGTCGTCACGTTGTCGTCGGTCGGATCGACGGACCCCGATGGCAGCATCGTTTCGTACGCATGGGATCTCGACGGCGACGAGGTCTACGGCGCCGACGACAGCGAGCCGACGACAACGAGCGCCACCGTGACCCAACCCGACGGGCCAGTGACCATCGAGGTCGGGCTGCGTGTCGTCGACGACGTCGGTGCTGCCCGCACGGTGCGGCGCTCGATCGAGTTCGGCAACGTGGTGCCAGATGTCAACACGATCGGCGACGCGTCCGTGGTGATCGGTGGTCTCCTCGAGCGGGAGGGCGGCTTTGTCGACCCCGGCGCCGACGACTGGACGGCGACCGTCGACTGGGAGGATGGCGCGGGGCCGCAACCGTTGTCGCTGACCGGCAAGACGTTCACGCTGTCGCGCGCGTTCGCCGGTGCCGGCGAGTTCTCGGTGACCGTGGAAGTGTGCGACGACGACGCCGACGCGGGGGAGTGCGGCACGACCTCGTTCCTGGTGCTGGTCGGTGCAGTCGATCAGCCGCCCATCGCGGTGATCGACGCCCCGGAATCGGTGCCGGAGGGGCAGACGGCGGCACTGTCCGGTGAGGATTCCTCCGATCCTGACGGAACCGACCTGCAGTATCGATGGGACCTCGACGGCGACGGCTACGACGACGGGACGGCGATGACCGCCGACCTCGAATGTGCCGACGACGGGGTGTACCCCATCGGTCTGCAGGTCGTCGATGGCGACGCCGAGACCGACGAAGCATCGGCGACGGTGACATGCGTCAATGTGCTTCCGTCGGTCGGCGCGCTCACCGACGCCGTGCTCGAGGCCGGTGAAACGTTCAACGCTTCGGGCGGCTTCGCGGATCCTGGTGCGGACTCATGGACGGTCGAGGTCGACTGGGGCGACGGAACCGCTCGAGAGGGGCCGACGCCCACCGACCCGACGTTCGACCTGTCGCACGTTTACTCGACGGCGGGGACCTACACGTTGTCGGTCGAGGTGTGCGACGACGACGAAGGATGCGGGGTGTCGAGGGCCACGGTGACGGTCAACGCGGTGCCGACGACATCCAGCACCACCACGACGACCTCGACGACGACCACCACCACGAGTACGACCACCACCACCACCACCAGCACGACAACGACACTGGCACCGAAGATCGGGGCCGACCTCTCGGCGACGGTGCGCGCCGACGCCGACGCGCCACCCGGAGGAACGACGACGTGGACGTTGATCATCGGGAATGCGGGTCCTGATCCGTCGGGGCCGATCACCGTCACGCTCGAACTCCCGAGCGGCCTGTCATACGCCGGCTCGAACGAAGTTCCGAATGGATTCCGGCGGCGTGTGGCGGCGCTGACGGGATGGACGTGCGAGGCGGTCCAAGGGGTCGTTTGCACGTCGATCGGCGGTCTCGACCCGGACGCAACGGCCGAACTCCCGCTCGTGATCGCCGTGGGCGCCGACGTCAGCGGCCGCCTGCTCGGCGCGGTGACGGTCACCAGCGCAGACGACGACCCCGATCCGTCCAACAACCGCGTCGCGATCGCCCTGCTCGTTGGCGCCGCAGCCGTGACGACGACTACTCCCACCACGAGCGTGCCGTCCTCGACCGTGCCCGCGACGACGATCGCCGCCTCGATCCCGGCACCGCCGAACGCCACGACCACGACCATGGCCGGCGCAGCCCCACCGGTGACGGCGACACCACCCACTGGCGGGCTTCCCGTCACGGGCAGCTCCGTCGCAGTGATACTGGTGCTCGCCGGCGTGTTCCTGGCCGCCGGCATCGTGCTGGTTCGTTCGCGCCGCCTGCACCGGAGTGGTTGACCCACCGAACGGATGCGGCACGGGCTTGATCATTCGCACTCGACGGTGATCGGCGTTCACCGACGCATTCGGCTTCTCCGCTGAAGTGCGCGCTGTGTTCGGTCACCTTTGCTGGGGAAGCGCAGTGCTCGGCTTGGGCCGGCGTGTGGCGGCTGCTGACCGGTGAGTGCTGTGATTCCGAGCGGGCGATATCGGGTGCCCTGAGGCTGTGGGTCGAGGTGATCAGAGCCTGAGCTCGTGAGCGATGCTTCGCGGAGCGAATCCCGATTGTTCATACAGGCGTCGGGCGGCTGCATTTTCGAAGTAGCTGTCGACATGCACCTCGACGCAGCCCTGGTCGCGTGCCCACTGGATGAACGCCTCGGTGAGTAGCTGTCCGACGCCCGCTCTCGTGCATTGCTCCGCACGTACATGCTCCGCAGCACACCAAAGGTCACCGGCTGACGAGTCGGGCTCGACGATGCTGCGTACCCAGCGACGTGGCCGACGACGGTGCCGTTGCGGCGAGCGACCAGAACCACCGAGTTGTCATCGGCGAGAAGCCGCCGAAAGTTGGCTCTTCCCTCTCGCAGCGGCCACGTCACGTCGGCGTGCGGATCATGCACTCCGGCGTCCTCGGCGAAGAGCAGCGCTTCGAGTTCGACGAGCGATTCGACGTCACCTGGATTCGCGATCTCTACGCTCGTCATCGAGCGCACCGTAGCGACGAGCGCGAAAGAGCCGTGCGCCGATTTCCGCTCAGCACGACGACCGAGACTATGTGTCACTGCACTTGGGCCGCACTGTTGCTGTCGCGAATGGGCTTTGATCGGGTTATTGAGCGCCGATTATGCAGCGCCGTCGGCTCGATCATCCAGTGATACTGAACGCGGGACCGGCCGCTATGCGGTGGCGGCAGATCCGCTAGGGAGCCGCATGAAAACCGATTGTGTCTGAAACTCGACGGTCTGTGTCCCGCAACGGGCAGTGCAGGATCGTGCTCGCCCGCTCGCCTTCAAAGCTGGCGCCATGTGCCCTCGTGACCGTCATGCAGATCCGGCCTTACGGTGTCCCGCGGCGAGCGAGCTGGGCATCGTCCACGTCGTGCATCACGGCGCAGGTGTGATCATTTGCCCGTGTTCGATGTTGTTCTGGTGGTCCAGAGCGGTTCTATTGGTGTCGATGGATCGGAGTGTTCGTCGGCGAGGAGATGCCGCAATGCGTGCGCCATTTTCGCGGCCCGCTGTTTCGCCACTTCGGCGGTCGGTCCGATGAAGTGCTCGTCGACGGTAGTGGTGAACAGTTCGAGCCACCGCTCGAAGTGGGTGTCAGAGAATGGTGTGCGAGCGTGGATTGGCTCGTGGGCTCGAAGTGGGTTGCCGACGTATCCGCGTTCGCCGAGCAGCTGCCATGCCCAGAAGCCGGTGAGGGTGTCGATGTGTGACGGCCAGTCGACGTGCGCGGTGCTGAAGATGGGACCCAACAGTTCGTCCATTGCTGCGTATCGGTAGAACGAACGCACGAGCAATTCGATGTCGGTCCGGGCGGTGAGATCTGCACGCTTGGCGAGGTCGTGCGCAGTGAGCGGGTGGACGATCACGACGCCAGCTGCCGCTCGGCGGCGATGACGGCCGGGAACAGCAGGTTGTTCTCCTTGTGGATGTGCAGGTGCGTATCGGCTTCCATCGTCTCGAAGCCGGCAAACAACGCGACATACGATCCGCAACCGTCGGCCGGTGGCTTGTATCCGTTGGTGAGGGTGCGGAGCCGGCGGAGCAGCTCGCCAACGGTGTCGTGTTCTGTGAGCATCACCGAGATCGGGTTCTCAATCGATCCGCAATGAAACGAGCGGGGCGAATCTGCGGTGGCGAGCTCGCGCACCATTGGGAACAGGACGCGCTCCTCTTTCGTCAGGTGCGGTTCGAGGTCGGCACGAATGGTTGCGAAACAGTCACCGACGGCGCCGAGTTCTGGGTGCCGCTCGCTATGGACGCTGACGACTTTGTCCATCAGTGCACTCAGGCGGGGCAGCTCGCTCCACAGGTATGCATGGTGGGTTGTTTCCAGATGATCGACGAGTTCGTCGAGGCCCATTGTCGACCACGTATCGGCCGGTTCGTGTATTGCGGCGACGGCAAGTTCGTCGAGCACGGCGGCGACGTCGAGGCCGTTGGTTGCACAAGCGTCTTGGAGTGTCGTAGCGCCACCGCAGCAGTAGTCGAGGTCGTGGGCCTCGAGTTGTCGGGCGAGCGACGGGTGAGTGTTGACGATCTCGGCCAGCGTGAGGTTCGACGTCAGTTCGGTCATGGGGTCGGGTCCTTTGGTTGGAGCGGGATGGATGACATGCGGATTGGTGAGGCCACAACGATCAGTCGGCGTCCGGGACGATGTGGCAGCGAAGAACGCATGGCGATTGTCGGGGGTCAGCTCGAACGAGTTCGTCCACGACGATGCCGCCGATGGAGTCGGCGAGCCCGTAAGCGAGTCCGAGGTGGAGGCTGCACACGATGTCGGGATCGGCGAGGGCCGTCGTCTCGAACGGGCAGGCCCGCAGCACGAGATCGACGTGATCGCCGCTCCGCTTGGTGACCGGGTCGAATCCGTATCGGTTCAGGCGATCGGCCATGGCGAAAGCAGGATCAACGGCTCTAGCGGAGTGCTTGAAGGCAGATCCGGCGCGGCGGCCGACGTCGACGGGGGTGTCACCGGTTCGGATGATCTCGCTCAGCAGTACCGAGAGTTGTTCGTAGGGACCAGTGACACCCCACCTGCTGTCGACTGATGGGGCGACTTCGTAGACGAGCCGTGGTCGACCACGGCCCGTTGGCGCGGCGGTCGACTCGACGGCCAGGCCCGCGGCGACGAGTCGGGCGAGGTGTTGGCGTATGGCGTTGTGGTGCAGCCCGATGTGGTCGGTCAGTTCAGCGACATCGACTGGACGGCGTTCGCCTGCCAGGTACCGAAAGATCGTGTGTCGTGTCGGGTCGCCCAACGCGCGGGCCTGGAGTTGCTGCGTGCTCATGCGATTGCGATCAATACGTCTGTCATCGAGGTCACCGACGTCTGACTTCACCGATCGACGTCGTTCTCGCTGGGGGCGTAGGTCCAGTCGGGTTGTTTCCGCCAGAACGACTCGTCGTAGTAGGCGTGGCCGCCGGTCAGGTCGACCAGTTTGGGCATCGGCCGTCGCGGGTGCGGACACTTCCCGGTCTCGATGTGATCGGCGAACTCCTCGGGGAAGGCTCGCAGGATGCTGCTGACGACGACCAGTTCCTCGGTGGCGAGGTAGCAGCGGCTGCCGTCGGTGACGTGTCCCAACCATCGTGCGATCTCACCGAGATCATGATCGGTGCCGATCCCGGTTTCGATGCGTTCGAGGTGTTCGGTGATCGCACTCGACCCGAGCTTGCAGGGTGGGCATTGTCCGCATGATTCGATCGACAGGAACCGTGAGAACCGGTACGCCGCGTCCACCATGCACGCGGTGTCGTCGTACACGATGAATCCTGCCGACCCGATCCCGCTGCCGATCGCCTCGAAACCCTCGTAGGTGAGCGGCACATCGAGGTCTGCGGCAGTGATCACCGCGTTCGCGACACCCGAGAACACGGCCTTCACGGTTCGTCCAGGCGCCAGCCCGCTGCCCACCGCGTCGATGACATCGCACAACGCGGTACCCATCTCGACCTCGCCGACGTCGGGCGCGATCACGTCGCCGACCACGGTCGTCACGATGGTGCCCGGCGAGTCCGGTGTGCCCATCGACCTGAACCAGTCAGCGCCCCGCGCAAGGATGTGGGGGACGTTCGACAGGGTCTCGACGTTGTTGACCAACGTCGGGTTCGACCCCTGCTCGGCCAACTCGTCCACTCGAGGTTCGCTTGACTGCCAGCCGAGCTGTGGGGCTGTGGCGAACAGCCCGTGAAGATACGGCGGGAGCCATCGCGGCAACGGTTCGTTGCCCTCGATCACTTCGAGCATCGCCTTCTCTTCGCCATACAGATACTCCTCGGGACCGGCCACAATGGTGACCGTGCAGTTGCTGCAGAGCCCGGTCGACTGGAACTCCTCGACGGCGTGCGTGACCCGCTCGATCTCGCGTTGAAAGCTCGCCTTGAGACAGATGAAGGCCTCGGCGGCATCGATCGCGAACGCTGCGATGACGACACCCTCCACGAGCTGGTACGGGTTGGCACGCATCAGCGCACGATCCTTGAACGTGCCCGGTTCGCCTTCTGCGCCGTTGCACACGAGATACCGTCGGCCGCCCTTCTGCTGAGCGACGCCGGCCCACTTCTGGCCAGTTGGGAAACCGCCGCCCCCACGCCCACGCAAACCTGACTGCGACACCACCTCGATCGTGGCGTTGCGCCCGAGGGCGTAAGCGCGTCGAATTCCCGCACCACCATCCGATGCCATGTAGTGCTCGATCGAGCCAACGACGTCGCTCGGCAACAAGAAGGTGCTCACGTCCGCGACACTATCGGACCGGCGATAATTGTTCTAGTGTTAGCTAGAAGAATTATGGGGTCGAACGTCGGCCCCAATTCCACAGGAGCTGAACGCCGATGAAGACCCTGATCCGAGTCGAGAACGCCAACTGCCCAGACTGCCTGAACGCGATCCAAGACACCCTGATGGCACGACCGCTCGTGCAATCCGTTCACGTCCATGCAGCAGACGGATGCATCGAGGTCGAGCACGACCACGACGCACCGGACGAACTGATCTACCTCCTCGGAAGTTCCCTACGCGGATGGCAAATGGCCGACAACGGAGAGATCATGCAGGTCCCGACGAACCCCGCAGTAGCCCACGTCTGCCAACTCCACAACTCGCAGCCTCAGCCCGCGGCCATCGACACGTCCGACAGCATCGACCTCGGTGGTGAATCACCCTGCCTCGCGCACCTCCTCGACGACTCGAACCCCGCGGAATAGCCGGTCGACGCAGCCCGCGGCGCCGACCCGTCGCCGGCCGCCGGCATGAGACCGACAATCGCGAGTCAGGACACGCCGTTACGCGCCACGCACCGACGCACCCCGGATTATCTCGTGTCACACTCGGGCCTGATGCGGCGCCTGGCGGAAGTGAACTCGCGTGATTGTGGGCGGCGAAGTGTGCGGCCCGCGTGGGCGTGGCTCAGCGCGTCCAATGATCGTCAGATCGCGCGTTGTCCCCACGCCGTGACGAGTACCGGCGTGCCGATGATGGTGTCAGGATCTGACAACACCTCGATGAAGTGCTCGATGTCCTCGGCCGAGATGTCGAGGGCAAGCAGACCATCGTGGACCTGACGGGCGTTGGCTGCGGTGACTTGCGCGAAACCCTGCCCTCCGATGTCGAACACGACATGGCCGCTGGCACCAGTGTTCACCAGACCGCGTTGGCGCAGATGTCGCCACGCATCAGCCGCGAAGTCGCTCGCACCCCCGCGTTCGGCCAACAGCCGGTTGAACGCGGTTGCCATACGAGCAATCAGTTCGTGATCCGGTCCCCCACGGTCGGTCGTGCGGACCTCGCCGGTGTCGAAATCCTCCACCACCAACCAACCGCCAGGTGCCAAACGGGCGACCAGCTCGTCAAGGACCTCGAGACGGGCAGGGATGTGCTGCAACACGAGCCGTTCGTGAATGAGATCCCACGGGCCGTCCGGGATCGGACCGCTCACCAGGTCGACCTCTCGGACCTCGAGCTGTGGGCTGCCGTCGTGGCGAAACCATCGGGTGTCCAGATCGACGGCCACGACGTGCCCGCCGGGGCCGACACGTTCGGCGAGCCATCGAGCGATGGAACCCCCACCGGTCCCGATCTCCAGACAGCGGGCCCCAGCGTGAACGCCGACGCGTTCGAGAAGACCTGTCGAGATCGAATCCAGAGTCTGTTCCAGCCCGTCGAAGCGTGCCGCAGTTTCCGGGTGCACGTTGCTCATCAGGTACGGAGAATCCGACATGGCAACCCCCTTCGACGTTGAGGTCTACCACACGCAACACCACCAAATCTCCGGCCAGATCGGTCCGCGAAAGTGCAGTGCGCTGCTTGGGCCGAAGCCGAGTGACTTGGACGCTGGTCGGCCAGTGATTCTGAGCGGGTGATATCGGGGCGCTACGGCGGGCTTACATGCTGTTCCGGCGACTGGGCTGGGCAACACAAGATCCGGACTTGACCTTGACCGTGGGTGAGACTCGATGATCGTGCATGTGCCACCTGCAGACAATGATCGCCCGTCACTCACGATCGGCGAGTTCGCTCGACGTTCACACCTGAGCGCGAAAGCGTTGCGGCTGTACGACGATCGAGGTCTTCTTCGACCCGCCGACGTCGATCGCACCAATGGCTACCGCTACTACAGCGAAGACCAGGTCGATTTCGCCCGCCTGATCGGGCTGCTGCGAGGCACAGGAATGAGCTTGAACGAGATCGGTGAGGTGCTCAACGCTGCCGGGCGCAGCCGCCAGGAAGCAACACAGCTACTGAACCGATTCCTCGAAGAACTCGAGTCGACACATAGCGGCCGACGACTCCTCATTCGCCACGTCCACACCATCCTGCGAAAGGAACACGACTCCATGTTCACCATCAACACACGACACGTATCGGCCCAACGCGTCATGTCAATCCAGCGCCGACTCCACGGATCAGAGACCGACGCGTTCGTCGACGAAGCCAAGACGGCATTCGCCACATTGCTCGGCGAGTCCGAACCGACCAGCCCATTCACCCTGATCTTTCACGGCATTGTCGACGACGACAATGACGGACCGATCGAAGCGATCCTCGGTTGCCCCGACGATGTCCAGCCAACAGACGCAGTCGGGGTGCGGACCGAACCAGCTCACGACGAGGCATACACCACGATCACTAAGGCGCAATGGGACTTCCCAGCGATCCTCGCCGCATACGACGCTGTGGCGGGTTCGCCTGAAGCGGCCGCCCGACCCGGCAGCCGACTCTCGTGCCGCGAGGTGTACGTCGCCGAACCCAACGACATCAACGACGACGACCAGATCTGCGACATCGCCTTCCCCCTCGGATAGCGGATCCAGTCCAAGACCCGACGTGCCGCCACCGCTGCTTGCGACGGAAGGGTGACCAAACGCCAGCCCCGTCGCGATACCCGAGCACTGCACTTGGGCCGGACTGTGCGGGTCGTCCAACGGTCGACGATGCATTATCGGGCGTCGATACCGAGCGGTTCGGCCACCGTCCGATTCTTGAGGTGGCGCCCCTTTCCTGCAATCGGCGCTACCTCGGGACAGTCGGTTACCTGGCGGTTTGGGCGGTCAGCGTCGCCAGGCTGTGCCAAACGCGATGGCCCACCTTGGGTTGGAGCGCGCACCGTCAGGTGGGCGTCAGTGCCGGCATTGCCGTCGCGGGTCACAGGCGGATTGCGCCAGACCGGCGGCAGTGACCTATTTGCCGAGATAGGAGCGATCCGCGTAGGGGAATCCGGTGAGTTGGCAGTCCTTGGACTCGTTGTAGTCGTAGTACGCGCGGACCTCTGCGATCCGGCGTTCCTTCATGACGTACCATTCGCAGCCGCGGAACATCATCCGACTTCCTGTGCTCGGCAAGGTGTACGCGCAACTCCACTCGCTGACGACCTCGTCGCCACTCCCAATCAGGTGGTCGATCTTCCACGTCGGGTCGTAGACCTTCTTGAACTTCCGCCAGTAATTGGCGAGATGGGCCGCGCCGCGGATGGGCGGGTGCACCTCGGGCAGGAAGTAGTGGACGACGTCATCGTCC
>JANNNB010000317.1:0-2467 GCA_031398325.1 Actinomycetes bacterium | reverse complement strand
GGCGACGACTGCGCCGATCGTCGCCTGGTTGCCGATGTGTCGACGCCGCCGCCAAGCGGCAACGAGGAGCAGAGCGGCCGCGACCGCGTACCAGACCGAGGAGTTGGCGAGGGAGTGATCGGCCACGTCGGGTACGGAACTGGTCGGGGTGTGGGAGTAGCCCGCGGCGACGAGGTCGTCGACGACGCGCAGGTTGCCGAGCATCACGAGCAGCGTTGTTGTGAACCACACGCTGCTGATCACGAGTAGGTCGATCTGGCGTCGAGCGCGAGGCGTCGCCCAGAACAGGATGGACAGGATCGCTGCTGCCATGAACGGTGCGGATGCCCCGGTGAGGTGTTCGGCAGCGTGACCGCCGACGTCGTCGCGAGAGCTCAGAAGCAGCCGTTGTGCGGTCAGGGCTGTTGCGATGAACGCCAGTACCGGCCACAGGGCGCGAACGATGTGGGACAGGCGCGACGCCCGGCCGGTGGCGGTGATATCGATGGTCGTCATCTCCTTACGGACGGATCCACGTCGCCACTGGGTGACAGCGCGCTGCTGCGATCCCGGAACCCGGTCGAGTTCATAGTTGTGCGGCTGACGAGCAGGGGCGGGGACCGTCGTGGAGGAACGAGTAGTCCTCCAGCACCTGACACGCATCCCGTGCCTGGTCGAAGATGTCGCCGAGCTCGGTCCGCGTCGTTGCGTCGGAAATCAGCTGGCCGAAGTCGGTCCCCTCCGCTTCGGCAACCCCGGCGAGGAGGGCCTCCTTGCTGGCGACGAACTGGGTGAGGAGCTTGACGTAGGTGGCGTGGGCTTCGAGTAGCGGGGGCGGGGGCATGACACGGTCGAGGTCGGCGACCAACGCGGCGATGGCCGCGATGAACTCGTTGACGAAGGCGGCGGCCACGGCGTGTGGGCCACCTTCGGTTCGTGCGACTGTGTCGTAGACGTGAGCGATGGTGGCGTTGGACCGCGAGTCGATGCCTGCCATGGTCATCATGTAGTCCAGTTCCGCGACGGTGAGCGGCCCGACGTCTGGCAAGGTGCCACCGTTGAGCGTGCGGAGGAACTCCTGCGATGCGGCGTCGGCATCGGCGTTGATTGCGACTGCGACGGCGACCCCGTCGGGGTCGCGCACGATGGCACCGTCGTCGTCGATCGTGACCGTCATCGACTGCGTGGTGACGAGAGCTGGGTTGATGGCGGTCATAGCGGCGAGTTCGTCCCACAGGTAGAAGCCGTCAAGTGTCGGGCGGGAGGTAGCCATCTGGTGCACGGTTCGCGCTGCCGGTCTATCGAGCGTGGCCAGTCGTCGCAGGAGGCGTTCGGTCCACGGGAGATGGTTGGTGGCATCCAGCGGTACGAACGTCACCGGCACACCGGAGGCGAGCACGAGGCGGGCGGCCTCGGGGTCGATGTAGATGTTCCATTCCGCGGCCGTTGACGCCTCGACGTTGCCCGGGACGGTGACTGCGCCGCCCATGATCACGATCCGCTCGATCCGTCCAGCGAGCTCGGGGTGCGCGGCAAGGACCACACCGAGGTTGGTCAACGGGCCGACCGCCACCACCGTGATCGGTGTCGTCGCCGCATTGAGGGTGTCGGAGAGGAGTTGCTCCGCGTCGCGGACTGGTTGGGGGTCGACCATGGGAAGCATCTCGGCACCCCAACGGTTCACCTCGTTCCGCCACTCCTCGGGCCAGTCACGATCGCCGATCAACGGGGTGTTCCGCCCGCAACCAACCGGTACGTCGCTGTTGTCGGCGATGGTGAGCAGAGCACGGGTCGTGCGCGTGCCTGGTTCGCAGTCCGCTTCGCCGGTGCCGGGCAGAGTGATGGCGAGCAGTTCGACCGCCGGGTTGGACGCCAGGTAGAGCAATGCGTCGGCGTCGGACAGGGTCGGGCTGTAGTCGAGCAGCACCTGCAACCGCTTCGGCGAGGTGGAATCCACCGTGCCGCCGTTGCTCGCGCAGCCCACCATCGCCGGGCCGACCAGCGAACCAACAACAACGAGGGACACTGCCCGGGTGACGATCCGTCTGGTGATGCTCATCACATGACAGACGAATGACGACGTGCGGTGGGTGACATCTACGCGATGGCCGTGATGTCGTTGATCAGTGCGACCAGCCCGAGGACGGCGATGAGAAGCCACACCCCGCGTACCACGAGCGCGTAGCTCAGGTGCTACGAAGCCGCTGGACGAACAATGGTGCACAGATGGTCGGCAGCTCAGATCCGCTACGACACTGGATCCACTGGGTTCGCACCGGGCGCAGGTTCGATTCGTAGGATCCACGTTCCCGGGCCGAGCGGCGGCATCGACACTGACGGCGGCATGCCTGCCGCGGGTTCGACACGCTGCTCGTCGAGCCGCTTGTTGCTCGACAAGAGGCGGCCGATGATCGGCAACGCGACGACGTTGGCTGCATGCAGGACACCCATGATCAGCAAGATGCCGCCGATGCGGGCCAGCTCATGC
>JANNNB010000299.1:0-6633 GCA_031398325.1 Actinomycetes bacterium | reverse complement strand
GTGGCGCAGCTTGTGTTCGGTCAGGAGCTCGCACCACTCGGCGGTCGTGCGTGTCGACAGCGTGGTCGAGAGCTCGGCGAACACCGCCTTCTTCGTCTCGCCGAAGTACAGCGGCTCGGCGAACCGTTCGGCCAGTTCCGGCCGTCCGATCACGTCGTAGAAGCGGGCCCGGTCGGGTCCGGCGACACCGACGATCGCCAACCAACCGTCGCTCGTCGGAAAGATCCCGTACACGCCCGGGATCAACGGGTGGCCCTGGTTCGAACGACCCGAGGCCGCTCCGATGAGCGAGGCCGCAGTGATCTCCGCCGCCTGCGCCCACACCTGTCCACCGAGCAGCGACACGTCGATGCGTTGGCCGCGGCCCGTGCGCTCGCGGGCGAACAGCGCAGCGCAGATGCCACCGACCAGGTTCAGCCCGGCGATGTGGTCACAGATCGTGACCGCGACCGGCGTGACCGGGTCGCCGTCGGATCCGGTCGTGCTGATGAGCCCACCGGAGGCCTGGGCGCTGAGGTCGGCGCCCTCCTTGCCGGCGTCGGTTCCCTCGGTGCCGAAGCTCGTGCCCGCCGCGTAGATGATCCGAGGGTTACGTGCTGCGACCTCGTCGTAGGACAGCCCCCACTCGTCGAGCGTGCCCGACTTGAAGTTCGAGATGAACACGTCGGCTTCCTCGGCGAGCTTCAGGAAGACCTCACGTCCCTCGGGCTTGCGGAGGTCGATCGTGATGCTGCGCTTGCCCCGGTTGCAGGCGATGAAGTACGGCGCCTTGAACACCGTGGTCGACGCGGGCAGCCAACGGCTCTGGTCGCCGATGCCGGGTAGCTCGATCTTCACGACGGCGGCGCCCCAGTCGCCGAGCGTCGCCGCGGCCTGCGGACCCTGCACCAGCAGCCCGGCCTCCAACACCTTGATCCCGTCGAGTGCTCCCATGGCGGCCGACCGTAGCCGTCACCATTTCGCCGCCCGGATTCGGAGCTGGGCCGGGGTCGGGGTCAGGGGGCGGCGTCCGAGCCCCGGCCGGAGCCAGATCCGACGTTTGTGACAAGATCCCCGCGTACCGGGTCTCCGAAATCTTGTCGCAAACGTGGATTTCGGACCGCAACCCAACGCAACCAACTGGAGGGGCAGTCACGGTGATCATCTCGTTTCCTGAACGTCTGGCGGGCCTGGCCGCTGCGCAGCCCGATGTGTTGGCGGTGACGTGCGGCGGCTCGTCGATCACGCGCGGCGAGCTCGAACGGCGCGGGAACCGCCTGGCGCGCGAGCTCTCCTCGCACGGGATCGAGCTCGGCGATTTCGTCACCATCGCCGTACCGAACTCGATCGACTGGTTCGTGGCGTACCTCGCCTGCTGGAAGCTGGGGGCCATCCCGCAGCCGGTGTCGGCGAAGCTGCCGGGCCGTGAGCTGGCCGCGATCGTGGAACTGGCCGGGTCGAAGGTCGTGATCGGAGCACCGGACGAGGCGTTCGCGCAGCTGCCCGATTCGATCGTGCACCTCCCGCTCGGCCACCAGTCCGGCCCCGAGTTCAGTGACGAGCCCTTGCCCGATGCGGTGTCGCCGGCCTGGAAGGCGCCGACTTCCGGCGGATCGACGGGACGACCGAAGCTGATCGTGTCGGGCGACCCTGCGCTGTTCGACACCGAGGCGCCGGCTCAGCTCGGCGCCCGCGATGACGGCTGCATGCTCGTACCCGGCCCGCTGTACCACAACGGTCCTGCCGTCTGGTCGTGCCAGGCCTGGCTGCGCGGCAACCACGTGGTGCTGCTCCAGCGTTTCGACGCCGAGGAGGTGCTGGCCTCCATCGAACGGTACGGCGTCGACGTGATCTACCTCGTGCCGACGATGATGAAGCGCATCCTGCGTCTCGGTGACGACATCCGCCTCAAGTACGACATGTCGTCGCTGCGCATCGTGTGGCACCTCGCCGAGCCGTGCCCACCGTGGCTCAAGGAGGCATGGATCGACTGGCTCGGACCGGAACGGATCTACGAGCTCTACGCGGGTACCGAGGCCCAGGCAGTGACGATCATCACCGGCACGGAGTGGCTCGAACACCGCGGTTCGGTCGGTCGCGTCAGCTCCGGCGAGATGAAGATCTGTGACGAGGGCGGCAACGAACTGCCGGTGGGCGAGCAGGGCGAGGTGTGGATGCGCGCCAGTCGCGAGGCCGCGACCTATCGCTACGTCGGCGCCGATGCCCGCACGCTCGATGGTGGCTGGGAGTCGCTCGGCGACATGGGCTGGTTCGACGCCGACGGGTACCTCTACCTCGGCGATCGCGTGCAGGACATGATCCTCTGTGGCGGCGCGAACATCTATCCGGCCGAGGTCGAAGCGGCGATCAACGAGCATCCCGACGTCCACTCGTGCGCGGTCATCGGCCTGCCGGACGAGGACCGGGGCAACGACGTCCACGCCATCGTCGAGGCCGACGAGGCTGTCGTATCCCAGGCGCAACTCCTCGAGTTCCTCGCCGAGCGGCTCACCAAGTACAAGCTGCCGCGCACCGTCGAGTTCGTCGACGTCCCGCTGCGCGACGAGGCGGGCAAGGTGCGCCGCGCCGACCTCCGCGCCGCCCGCATCCCTGCCGTCCGACCCAACTGAGCTCCATCGCCAACCATCGGGAGATCCCATGTCCGAAGTGCCAGCAACCGCCCTCCAACTCCGCTCGCTCGTGACCGCTGACGGTCAGCTCGAACTGTCGCTCGTCGACGTCGACATCCCCACGCCACGGGAGGATCAGGTGGTCGTGCGCATCGACGCCGCACCGATCAACCCGTCGGATCTCGGGCTGTTGTTCGGCGGTGCCGACATGACTGCGGCGACTGCGTCAGGCACCGCTGATCGCCCGGTCGTCACCGCGCCGGTCAGCCCGGCGATGATGGCCGCGATGGCGGGCCGCGTCGGTGAGTCGATGGCCGTCGGCAACGAGGGCGGGGGAATGGTCGTGGCAGCCGGCGAGTCCGAGGCCGCGCAGGCGCTGGTCGGCCGCACGGTCGGGGCACTCGGCGGAGCGATGTACTCCCAGTACCGGGTGCTCGGCGTCGCGCAGGTGCTGGCACTTCCCGATGGCGCGACACCCGCCGAGGGCGCGTCGTGCTTCGTGAACCCGCTGACCGCCTTGGCGATGATCGGCACGATGCAGCGAGAGGATCACACCGCGCTCGTGCACACGGCCGCGGCATCGAACCTCGGGCAGATGCTCAACCGTCTGTGCATCGCCGACGGCATCCAGCTGGTGAACATCGTCCGCCGTCCCGAGCAGGCAGCAACGCTGCTCGAGCAGGGGGCCCAGTTCGTGTGCGATTCGTCGTCGGACACGTTCCTCGACGACCTCACCGACGCGCTGACGACGACCGGTGCCACGATTGCGTTCGATGCGATCGGTGGCGGCAAGCTCGCCGGACAGATCCTCACGTGCATGGAACGGGCGGCGAACGCACGGGCGACGGAATACAGCCGATACGGCTCGTCCGTCCACAAGCAGGTGTACATCTACGGCGGGCTCGACCGCAGCCCGACCGAGCTCAATCGGAACTTCGGCATGGCGTGGGGAGTGGCCGGCTTCCTGCTCACCCCGTACATGGTCAAGGTCGGCGCGGAAGAGGTCGAGCGCATGCGACAGCGCGTCGCCGCGGAGATCACCACGACCTTCGCGAGCTCGTACACCCGGACCGTTTCGCTCCCCGAGGCCCTCAGCCTCGAGTCGATCGCCGCCTACGGCAAACAGGCCACCGGCTCCAAGTATCTCGTCACCCCCAACCCCACCTGACACTCCCCCAACCATCCACCCCGACCTCCCGAAAGTCACGTTTGTGACAAGAGTTCGGAGACCCGGGTCTCCGACTTCTTGTCGCAAACGTGGATTGTCGCGGTGTGACAAGGTGGGCAGGTGGAAGGTCTGGGCGGACTGGGGCGCGTCAAGCGGGTGTTTCGTCGCGAGACGCTGAAGGACGACGCGACCGCAGGGCTGTTGCTCGGCATCGAGAGTGTTCCCGACGGGTTGGCAAGCGGGTTGCTCGCCGGCGTGAACCCCGTCGCCGGGGTGTACGCATACCTGTTCGGCACGGTCGGCGGGGCGACACTCACGAGCACTCCGTTCATGGCGGTGCAGGCGACCGGGGCGATGTCGCTGTTGGTCGCCGACGTCGACTTCGCCAGCCGCGACGATCCCGCCAAGGCACTGTTCACGTTGTCGGTCGTCACCGGCGTCGTGATGGTGGCGGCGGGTCTGCTCCGTCTCGGCAAGCTGCTGCGCTTCGTGCCGAGCTCGGTGATGGTCGGGTTCATCAGTGCTGTCGGGGTCAACATCATCCTCGGTCAGCTCGACAACTTCACCGGCTACGAATCGTCGGGGCCGAATCGTGTCGTTCGAGCGCTCGACCTGTTGCTCCACCTCAACCTGATACACGTCGCAACCCTCATGGTGGGCATCGTGACCGTGGTGCTGATCGTGTCGCTCCAGCACACGCGCCTCGGCGCGCTCGGAATGGTCGTGGCGATCGCAGGCGGGTCAGTGCTGGCGGCACTCTTCAATGCCTTCGATGGCGGGATCTTCCTCGTGCAGGACTTGGCCGACCTGCCGAACGGTCTTCCGGCGCCCACGTTGCCCGCGATGGACGATGTGGTCTTCGTGCTGATCCCGGCGATCTCGCTGGCGTTCGTCGGTCTGGTGCAGGGGTCAGGTATCTCGGTGGGCTTCCCGAATGCCGACGGCTCGCCGACCGACGCTTCGCGCGACTTCATCGGCCAGGGTGCCGGCAACCTCGTGTCGGGAGTGTTCCAGGGGATGCCCGTCGGCGGGTCGATGTCAGCCTCGTCGCTCGCGGTCGCGGGTGGGGCCAAGACGCGGCTGGCCCTGTTCATCGCCGGCGGTGTGATGGCGATTGTCCTGATCGCCTTTGCCGGTGTCGTGTCGTATGTCGCGATGCCGGCGCTCGCCGGGCTGCTGATGGTCATCGGATACAAGACGATCAAGCCGGCCAAGATCCGATCGGTCATGAAGACCGGGCGATTGCAGACGACGGCGATGGCGATCACCTTCATCCTCACGATGCTCATCCCGCTGCAGTACGCGGTCCTCGTCGGCGTCGGGCTCGCGGTCATGCTCCACGTCGTCGAGCAGTCCAACAGTCTGCAGATCCTCCAGGTGGTGTTCGAAGATGGTGGTCGCATCCGTGAGGTCGATCCGCCTGCGTCGATCGGCGACGGTGAGGTCATCGTGCTGCAGCCCTATGGCAGCCTGTTCTTCGCCAGTGCTCCGGTGTTCGAGGCGCAGTTGCCGATCATCGACGAGGAGACGAACGGATCCGTCGTGATCGTGCGCCTGCGCGGGGTCGATCATCTCGGCCTCAGCACCATCGAGGTGTTCCGTCGTTATGCCGGCCGGCTGGCGACGGCGAACTCGAAGTTGAAGATCGTGATCTCCAGTCCCCACGTGCTGGAGCAGATCGAACTCGCCGGGGCCTCGGCCGAGATTCCGGCGTCCGATGTGTACATCGGTACCGAGTGGCTCGGCGAGACGGTGAAGCGGGCGCACGACGATGGACTGTTGTGGGTGGTCCAGCGTCTGGACGTGATGGAGGAAGAAGAGGAAGAAGAGGAGGAAGAAGAAGAAGAGGAAGAAGAAGAGGAGTGATCCGGCCGGCCGGGTGGGTAAGGATGGTCGCGTGATCATCGACAGCGCCGTGTACATCGACGGCGAGCGCACCGACCTCGACCCGCGCGCGCCCGAGGTCGTCGATGGGTTCACGTCGGCACCGCACCTGTTCGAGGGCCTCGACGGTGGCGAGTCGGCGTCCGTCTGGAGTGCACCCCGCGGGTTCGTGTGGGTGGGTCTGGCGCAACCGGACGAGCGCGAACTCGAGTCGTGGTGCTCGACGCTGCAGATCGACCACTTCAACGCGCAGGAGATCCTGACCCCGCACATGCGCCCCGTCCTGACGGTGAACGACCACACGCTGCAGCTGGTCCTGCGCACGGTGCAGTACGACGACCAGGCCGAGGTCGCCGAACTCGGCGAGATGACGATGTTGGTCCGTCCCCATGCGCTGATGACGATCCGTCATGGCGACGGCAGCCCGCTCGGCGACCTGCGGGCGAGACTCGAGAGCGGCACCTCGATCCTTCGACTCGGTCCGTCAGCCGTGATGGTCGCAGTGATCGAACGGGTCATCGACGACTACGGTCCCGCGCTCGACGGGTTCGAACTCGATGCGATCCAGGTCGAAGGTGACGTGTTCTCCGATCCCCGGCGCCAGCCCGTTCAGCGGTTGTACAAGCTGAAACGCGAACTGCGGCACATGGTCGTGGCGATCAGCTCGCTGCAGGATCCGCTCGATCGCATGATCCGGGTGATGGGCCCGCACCTCCAGCGTGAAGTGCTGGCCGACCTACACGAGGCGGCCGACCAGTTGGTGCGAGCGGTGTCACGGGCCAAGTCGCTGTCGGACCTGCTCGACGCAGCGCTCACCGCGAGTCTCACCCAGACCACCGTCCAGCAGAACGACGACATGCGCAAGATCAGCGCGTACGTCGCCATGGCCGCAGTGCCGACGCTGGTCGCCGGCATCTACGGCATGAACTTCGACACGATGCCGGAACTGCGCTGGGACTACGGGTATCCCGC
>JANNNB010000266.1:0-2843 GCA_031398325.1 Actinomycetes bacterium | reverse complement strand
AGCGGTCGCATCGGTGTTGCTCGCACGGGGCCGACATCCGGTTTCCTGGCTCGTGGCCCTCTGCGCGGTCGGAGGTGGGCTGGCCGCGCTGGGTCTGCAGTGGTCGATGCTCGTGATCGCGCACCCGGACCTCCCCCAACTCCCGGTGCTGCAGAGCGCCCAGAACTGGGGGTGGGTGCCCGGCACGTTGTCCATGATCATCCTGGTCCCGGTGCTGGTGAGACGGAGCCCGATGGCGGGAGTCGAGCGAGGGTTCCTGGTCGTCGGTGCGGCCGCCATCGCCGGGATCACCCTGATGCGCCTGACCGACCCCTATCCGTGGCCCGACGGGCCGACGGCGACGCCGCTCGCAGTTCGGAGCACGTGGTGGCTCGACGTGCTGGATCGCACCGTCGAGACGCAGTTCCAGGTCGTCTGTGTCCTTGCGGCGATCGCGACCGCTGACCTCGTGTGGCGCTGGGCCAGGCAATCGACGGTGCAGCGACGTGGTCTCGGTTGGCTCGCCGTCGCGAGCGGCTTGATGGCGGCGACGTTCCTCCCGCTGGCGATGCCGCAGTCGTGGGTGGCCGATCTGCCCGACTGGCTGACCCCCGTGCTCCACCTCACCTCGCAGCTGTTCTTCCCGGCGGCGCTGCTCGTCGCGGTGCTCGGCCAGCGGATTCGCGGCCTCGAATTCATCATCGGTCGGGCGACCCTCTGGGGACTGCTCACGGGCGTGCTCGTCGCGGTGTACGTCGGGATCGTTGCGATCGGCGGCGCCCTGCTGCCTGATGTCGAGGGCGTCGTCGTTGCCATCGCCACGGCCGCCGTGGCGCTGTTGTTCCTGCCCGTACGCGGCAGCGCGCAGCGACACATCGACGCGTTGGTCCGCGGCGACGGGGCAGTGCCGGCACGAGCCTTTGCCGGTGTCGGACGGCGGCTCGGGTCTGCCGTCGACGACACCCAACTGATCGTCGCCATGAGTGAGTCGGTGATGCACGCACTGCGGCTCGGGGGGCTCGCGATCGAGGTCGACTGGCCGAGTGGAGCACGACGCCTGGCGTCGGTCGGCGAGCTCCATCGTGACTCGATCGAGTACCGGCCGTTGGTCGTCGGCGGCGACACCGTCGGGCGAATGGTCGTCTCCGGCCGGCGCGGAGAATTGCTCGACCGATCCACCTCGGACTCGCTCGACGACCTCGCACCAGTGGTCGCAATCGTGGTCCAGCTGGTTGCTCGAACACGGGAGTTGAGCGAGTCGCGGGCCAGGATCGCCGACGCTCGGGACGAGGAGCGCCGCGCTCTCCGGCGCGAACTGCACGACGAGTTCGGACCGGCGCTCGCCGGCGTGGCGCTCGGCCTCCGAGCTGCGACGAACCTGTTGCCGGCCCGCCCGGACGACGGGGCACGGCTCGTCGATCAGATGACCGGTGAGATCGACGAACTCGTGGAGGCGGTTCGAACGCTCGCTCACGGACTCGTTCCGCCGGTGCTCGACGAGCTGGGACTGATCCCTGCGATCGTCGACCTGGCAGATCGCCACCGGATGAGCGGAGATCTCGACCTTGTCGTGTCCGCGGATGATCGTCGCGCCAACAACGCGTTCGCCGACGTCGCGGTCAGGCAAGCGGTCTACGGCATCGTGTCCGAGGCTGTCCGGAACGCTGTGCGTCACGCACAGGCGTCGTCGTGCGTCATCACGCTGGCCGAACGTGACGACACCATCGTCGTGGTGGTGCAGGACGACGGGGTCGGTCTGCCACGGCCGCTCGTCGGTGGCGTGGGTCTGTCATCGATGCGCGAGCGTGCGGAAGGGATCGGGGCAACCCTCAGGATCTCGAGCGACGGGAGCGGTACCCGTGTCGAGGTTCGAATACCGAGTGTGGTTCGTACGGATGGGGCGCTGGTGTGACCGACTCCATCCGGCTGCTCGTCGTCGACGATCATCCGGTCTTCCGCCTGGGGATGGTCGCGTTGCTCACGTCGATCGAGGGTTTTGACGTCGTGGGCGAAGCATCGACCGCCGACGAAGCTGTGGCCGCGTCGGCGGCGCTGTCGCCGCAGGTGATCGTGATGGACCTGCACCTCGGCCCGAGCTCGGGGATCGACGCGACGCGCCGGATTCTGGACGCACAGCCGACGACCGGTGTGCTCGCCGTCACGATGATGGATGATGACGATTCGGTGTTCGCAGCCATGCGTGCCGGCGCTCGGGGGTATCTGCTGAAGGGTGCTTCACCACACGACATCGAGCGTGCGGTGCGGTCGGTGGCCAACGGTGAGGTGATCCTGGGCCCGCAGGTTGCGGCGCGGGCGATCCGCTTCCTGTCAGCGGGGCAGACCTCGGCAACGGTCGCGTTCCCCGAGCTGACGGCGCGCGAGCGGGAGATCCTCGACCTGGTCGCCCGCGGTCTCGACAACACCAGCGTGTCTCGGCGGCTCGACCTCAGCCCGAAGACGATCCGCAACAACCTGTCCAACGTGTTCACCAAGCTGCAGGTCGCCGATCGTTCGCAGGCGATCATTCGCGCCCGCGACGCCGGTCTCGGTCGGACCTGACCGAGGGTGATGAGCGAAGCGACAGGCAGTCGGTTCGTTCGCTCATCGCCGGGAGGGGATCGTCGTGGGGATCAGCCAGGTTCGCTGCTGGCCGCTACTGCGTCGAGGTCGGCGGTGACCTGTTCGATGCGGAGCTGCGCGGTGGAGATCTTCGCTCGACAGAGCTGGATCAGCTCCGACGCCCGTGCCACGCGCTCGGCGAGATGGTCGACGTCGACGTCAGACCCTTCGAGCTCACGCAGGATGCCGTCGAGTTCGGTGAGGGCAGCGGCGTAGCCGGGCTGCGGGTCGGCGGTGTTCGTTCC
>JANNNB010000260.1:0-9836 GCA_031398325.1 Actinomycetes bacterium | reverse complement strand
GGATTGGTTGTCGACCGAGCTGGTGGGCGTCGTGCAAATGCCCTTCGGATTGATCGACCCGCAGGCGGCCGACTTTTTCGGGTTGGCGACGACCCGGGGGGTGTCGGTTTGGGTTCGTGGCGTGTACGGGGGGGGACTGTTCTCTTCGGTTGGACAGGATCCTGGCTCCGCCGCGGATCCCAAGTCGGAACTCGTCCGGGACCTCACGAAGTTTGCAACCGATCGTGGTCTGAATGTGTTTCAGTTGTTGTTCGACTACGTCAGGTCGTTCGAGCAGGTGTCAGCTTTGATTGTCGGCATCAACTCCATGGATCATCTTGCCGAGAACACCATGGTGTGGTCGGCGCCGACCGTGGACGCAGCCGTGCTGGCGGAAGCCAACACTGTCGTGACGAATTGGTACGAGCAACAACGGAGCGAGCGGGTTGAGTCGAGTGAATGAGTTGGATGACGACACCGTCGTCGTGATCGGCAGCGGGCCGGCAGGCGCGATGGCTGCGGCGCGCCTCGTTGCCAACGGGATACGCGTGACGATGCTGGATTCCGGTGCTGCCGCGCCGAAGGGTATGGTCGTGCGCGCTGCGGGGAACACTCTGTACCGGCGTCAGGATCTGCACCTCCTCGAGCGCGATCGGAACGAGCAGATCCCTGGGCAGCCGCTCGACTGGGTCTCGAGCCGAACCAATGGCGGCCTGTCGAACTACTGGACGGCGGCGGTCCCGCGCTTTGCGCCGGAAGACTTCACCGAGGGAGCATTGCTCGATGAGCGGTACCTGTGGCCGATCACCTACGACGATCTTGCGGTCTACTACCGGATGGCGGAACAAGCCCTCGTCGTGACCGCAGGGCTCCCGATCGACAACATCCCACCGAACGACTCGAGCTTCCGATCCTCGCCTCCCGCCGACTGGCAGGAGCTTGCGAGCCGAGCGGCCAGTGCAGGGCACCACTTGGGCTCGATCCCGATGGCGAAGGGCACACCTTGGATGTTCAAGCGGCGCGGCACCGAGTTCAGCAGCTACCACTGCATCGTACGCGGGCTGGTGGAATCGGGCCGGTTGGAGCTGGTGCGGTCCGCCCACGCCACCCGCTTGAACTGGAACCCGCACACCGGGCGGGTCGAGTCGGTCGACTTCGTCGACCGCTGTACTCGAGAGGTGCGAACCGCGCGCGCCCGGGCGGTCGTGGTCGCTGCGGGTGCGATCGACACCACGGTGTTGCTGCTGAGATCGGTTTCGCCCGACTTCCCGAACGGATTGGGAAACTCGCACTCCGTTGTGGGGCGCTACCTCCACGACCACCCGAGGGAATGGTGGGCAGCGCGGCCTGCGGAGCCGATGACTGCACTCGCACATCCGATGTACCTGTCGCGCGAACCGTATGGCCAAGGTTCGCCACTGATGGCGAACTCGCTCACGCTCGGGCTGTCCACTGCCTCCGATCGGTTACGCACCTACGTGCGCGCAAAGGCGCCGGCGTTCGGCGTGCAAGTCTTCGGCACGATGGTGCCGCTCCCGGACGTCGGTGTCGGTCTTCGGACTGGAGCGAACGACCATGATCCTGACATTCGGCCGACCGTCACGTTGGCGTTCGATCAACCGACGATCGACAATCTCGTCGCCTCGCGCGAGCGGATCAAGCGGCTGTTCGCAGATGCCGGGCGCACGGTGGTGGTCCCAGGGCCGTTCCATGCACACGTTCCGGGCTCTTCCGTGCATCTCGGGGGAACCGTACGGATGCACGATTCCCCCGCTTTCGGGGCGCTCGACCGCTGGAACCGACTGCATGACGTGCCGAATGTCGTCGTGTGTGACAGCAGTTGCTTCACGACGGGCCCGGAGAAGAACCCGGCTCTGACAGCAATGGCGATCGCAGCCCGCGCCGCCGATGAGTTGGCGCGCGGACTGCGTTAGCCATGTGCGACTTTCTTGTCACCCGGGTCCGAGGTCGCCGGTTTCGCGCGGCTTGGTACAGCGTGTGAGTGTTCTGCGAAAGAACATCGCGTTCCTCTTCGTGTCGCAGATCGCGACATGGATGATCTCGATCGTGATCTTGATCATGGAGCCGCGTCGCCTCGGAGCGGAAGGCTTCGGGACCGTCCAGTTCGTGATGTCGTACCTGGGCTTCTTCGTGCTCGTCGGTGGGCTCGGCACCTACGCGCACATGGTCAAGAGCATTGCGAAGGATCCGTCGGTGTTGAGTGCGACCGTCGTCTCCGCACTCCGCTTCAAGCTCGTCTTGGGTCTGGTGCTGTCGGTGTCAGCGCTCGCGATCGGTGCAGCGCTCGGCTACACCGCCGAGGTCTTGACGATGATCGCAGTGGGATGCGTCGGGCTCGTGCTGAGCCTCCTCACCGAGATGGTGATCGGCGGACTTGCAGGCCTCGAGCGGATCGCTCACACTGCGGTGTGGACGACGGTCCAGGTCTACGTCGCATCCATCGGAACGATCGTCGTGCTGCTGACGAGCAGGTCGCTCGTTGCCTTGGTGGCGGTCAGTTCATTCGCGTGGCTCGTTCCGCTGATCGCGAACTTCCGACACCTCCGACCGTTGCTTTCGGGATTTCGGACGCGACATCCGGGTGCATGGGTTGCGTTGATCCGAGGCGGCGTCCCCGTCTTCATGTTGACTGCCCTGAGCCTCGTCTACCAGACGATCGATGTGCCGATTCTCGAGGGGATCTCGGGTGCTGAAGCCGTCGGTTGGTACACGCTCGCGCTCCGCTGGATCGGGATGCCCATCTTCATCACGACGATCGTCGTGACGGCGTTCCTTCCGCAGATGTCGGCACTCGCACATCGCGAGCCCGAGGCGTTCGCCGGTCTCACAAACCGTGCCCTTTCGTTCGTACTGGTCGTCAACATCCCGGCGGCACTCGGACTGTTCATGGTTGCGCCCGATCTGATCGACCTCCTGTACGGCACCGCTTTCGAGGAATCGATCCCCCTGATGAGACTGCTGGTCCCCTGGGTGCCGCTCGCCGCGATCAACACAGTGCTCGCAACCGCATTGATCGCGGCCGACCGGCACAAGCGATTCATCTGGGTCGCTGCCGCGGCAGCGGTTTTCAACCCGTTGCTGGCAGCTCGCGCGATCCGGTACACGCAAGATCGCTACGACAACGGAGCGGTCGGCGCCGCGGTCGTGACCGTGGTCACCGAGGTCTTCATCGCGTTCTGTGCGGTGGTCATGCGACCGCCTGGCATCCTCGATCGATCGACGCTCGGGTACATCGGACGATGCCTGCTCGCCGCCGTCGCAATGGTGCCTCCGATCCTGTTGGTCGGTGACGGTGGCATCGTCGTCAAGGTGGTCGTCGGCGCGATCGTTTACGCCCTCACCTCGCTTGCGCTGCGGACAGTGTCGACTGCAGAGTTGCATAACCTGCTCGACAAGGTGCGGCGTCGAGGTGGCGGAAGTCAGCAGGACGACAACACGTCTTCGGACACAGTCAGTACCGATACGCCTGTCGATGCGGAACTCGACACGATGACGGAGAGAGGTGGAGAGCGGTGAGCGTGGTGACGGCGACGATGGTGCGGGCTACAGCAGCAGGTTGCGCGCTGTTGGCAGTGCCGGTCGCATACCTGGGTGCGTCGACGGTTCTTCGCCGTGTGGACGGTACCGCCCGCCGATCGCAGCGCTCGGATGTACCCAGGGGCGCTCGGCCGGCGACTCGATTCGTCATCCTCGTACCGGCCCACGACGAGGCTGCGTCGATCGCGACCATGGTCAGGAGCGCAATCGGCCAGGACTATCCGTCATCGAAATTCGCAGTGCATGTGGTTGCGGACAACTGCACCGACTCGACAGCCGCCGTGGCCGCGGCCGCCGGCGCGATCGTCCACGAGCGGTCCGAGGTTGCGAATCCAGGCAAGGGACCAGCGCTGAATTGGCTCGTCGGCCGATTGATCGACCGCAACGAGCCGTTCGACGCCGCCGTTTTCGTCGATGCCGACACGACACTCGGCGATCGCTTCCTGCTGGCGCTCGATGAGCGCTTCCGGCATGGTGCGGTCGCCGTCCAGGGTCAGTACCTCGTCCGTGATGCGTTCCAGTCGGCGTCGACTGCATTGCGGTTCTGTTCGTTGTCCAGTCGGCACCACGCGCGACCACTGGCTCGCACCGCGGTCGGCGGGTCGTGTGGGCTGTTCGGCAATGGCATGGCATTCACCCGAGACATCGTTGCCGAACGACGGTGGACTTCACATCTGGTCGAGGACATGGAGTTCCAGCTCCAGTTGCTGCTCGCCGGTGTGCTCGTCGAGTACGAGCCACGAGCGAGACTCGAGGCAGAGATGCCCACAACGCTCAGTGGAAGCGTGACCCAACACCGCCGATGGGAACTCGGCCGCCTCGACATCGTTGGGCGCTTCGCTCCCCAACTCGCCAGGATCGCGATGACTGGTCGATCGCCGGACGGCGCGAAACGGATCAGTCGGGTGGCGGCAGTCGATGGGCTCCTTGACATGTGTGTCCCACCGATGTCCCTACTCGCGTCGGCTACGGTGGCAATGGCTGCCTCTGGTGCGACGCTCGCGGTCATCGGGCCAGACCATGGGCGAAAAGGTGCGTATGTGGGTGCAGGGCTGTTCGCGGTCGTGTGTGTGCACGTCGTCGACTCGATGCGATCGGTCGGCGCGCCCAGCGAGGCATACCGAGCGCTCCTGCACGCACCGCGCCTGGCGGCATGGAAGGTCGGCGTGCTCGTTGGGTCCCGGGCGGGGAGCAAGAGCGCGTGGATCCGGACCCAGCGAAACGCGGAAAGTCCAGCTCCGGTGACAGTTCATGCGTGAGATCGAAGCTGCCGTCGTCGCTGGAGTACCCGTCGATGACGTGACCTTTTCGGAGGCGGTCGAGTTGATCGGCGAATTCATCGCCATCGGGCGTGCGAGTGGTCGTACCCATCAGGTGGCGACGGTCAACGTCGACTTCGTCGTGAATGCGGTGCGCGATCGCTCGGTGATGGACATCCTGCAACGGGCCGATCTCTGCCTGGCCGACGGCATGCCGATCGTTTGGCATGCCCGCCTGGCGGGGATTCGACTCCGGGAGCGGGTTGCCGGTGCGGACCTTGTCCCCCGACTTGCCGACTTGTCGAGGCAATCCGGCTGGAGGATCGTGTTGTTCGGATCGGCTGAGAGTGTGGCCGAAACTGCCGCCGACATGCTGCGCCGCCGGTTCCCCGGAGCAAACGTCTTCGGAATCAGCGGCCCGATGATGCGCGACGTCGGGGCCATGGACGATCGATGGGTCCAGGACATCAAGTCGTTCGACCCTGATGTCGTGTGCGTGGCACTGGGTAATCCGAAGCAGGAACGATGGATCGATGCGCATCGTTCGAAGTTCGATGGGCCGGTGTTCATCGGTGTCGGAGGCACGCTGGACTTCCTGGTCGGAGGACGCCGTCGTGCTCCGAACTGGATGCAGAAGAGTGGCCTCGAGTGGGTTCATCGTGCTGCTCAAGAGCCCGGCCGGCTTGGACGGAGATACGTTCGGGACGCTCTGGCGTTCGGGCCCTGGCTCGCACGAGCAGCGGCTCGTGCCGTTCGCGAGCGGCTGCGACGGTCCGCAACGTCTGGGACTGCGGTCGTTTGGCCGACCTTCACGAGCGACGCTGACGGGAGCGTCACCGTCGATCTTGCGGGAGCCGTTCTCACGGATCGGCTTGTTTCGAGACTCGTCGGTGTCGCGCGTAGTTGTCATCGGTCCGGCACGGTGCTGCAGCTGACCGGTTGGTCGATGGGAATGCGCGCTCGGCTCGATCGTCTGGGAGTCGTCAAGATGTTCTGCCTCGGAAGTTGACCGCGCTACGCGCCGCGCCACATTTCGGTAGCCTGGCCACGTGAGTAGCGAAGCCGCAACAGGGCGCGCCGGATCGTCGGTCAACGTCGCTGGAGCGCAGTACTTCTTCGCGCGGGCCCTGCACATATTCTTCGGCAAGCCGGTGCGCTTCCTGCTGCCGGCGATCCTGTTGACCACCATTGGGGCGTACACCGCCACGAACGATCCCGAGACGTTCGTGTCGAGCGGCACACTCAGCGTTTCGTCGGAGACGTTCCTCGGCGAGTTGAGTCAGGTCCGATCGTCGCAGACGAGCTTCGAAACGCCTGCGGCGACCGTTGCCCGGCAGTTCAACGAGTTGATGCGGACCGACAAGTTCGCAGAATCGGTCATGGAAGGCGCTGGGTTGACCGTCACACCCGGTCCGAACCAGGCGAGCACGACAGTGATCCGGTCGAACGTGTACGCCGCGGCCGCAGGGGAATCGTTGCTGCAGATCACAGCCTCGGCTGGAGATCCACAGCGCGCACAAGCGCTCGCCAATGCAGCGATCGACGCCTACAAGAACTTCGTGATTTCATCCGAGGTCCTGGGCAGCGACGTCGCCGAGTCGTTCTACGACGAACAACTGGCCATTCATAAAGCGGAGGTCGATGCCGCCAGCGAGGAGCTCGAGGAATACCTCGCTGGTCATCCCGAGCCGATCGACCCGGGCGACGAGCGAGATGTTGCGGACCAGCTCGAAATCGAACGGCTCAATGCGAATTTGACCAAGGCGCAGGGTCGGTACGACGTGGCGTTCGACAACCGTGAGCGGTCGAGTCTTGCCACGATGCAATCAGCGGCTGACAGTGGGCAACGGTTCCGGGTGTTGGATGCACCGCAGATGCCGATCTTGCCCACGTCGGGGCTACGCGACACGGCGACCAGCATCATTCTGTTCGGGGTGCTCGGACTGATGGTGAGCTTCGGTGCATTGGTGGTTGCATGCCTCCTCGACCGTTCGATCCACTCGGCGACCGATCTGGAGCGACTTGGTGTGGTGGTGCGCGCCGTCGTCCCGAAGACGAAGTTGGCCAAGGTCGAATCCTCGCGTCATCTCGCGGCTGTCACGACGAGCCCGCCCGAGCCGATGCGATCCGCAGGCTGAGCGTTCAACCGACAATGGCCATCTTCGCCCGATCCAAGCAACCGCCGCAGCCAGCGCCGCTCACCGCGTCACCAGACGCAACGTCGGGCGGCGCTGGTGTGCCGGACAGCGGTAAGGGATCCAAGCGGCGCGAGGGAGCCGAACAACTGGAGGTTCGGGTGGGCGATGTACTCATCCACCGGGCGCCTCCGGCCGTGACACGTTCGCTCCGGTACCTGCTCGCGGGCGAAGGGCTGCCAACCCGTGTCGGTGTGACCTCATCGATCCACGGCGAAGGAGTCACGTCGATCTCTCGGACACTCGCGGCGCTGATCGCATCCGACTGGCGCCATACGACGTGTTGGGTCGATCTCAACTGGTGGAAGGTGAGCGCCGCCCCGAACGAAGCAGGCTTGTTCAATGTGACGATGAGCGATGTCGTCCAGGGTCTTGCGATGGCGGGAGACCTCGCGACCGAGACGTCGATTCCAGGACTGTCGTTCGTGGCGGCTGGCGACGTCCAAGTATCTTCACGGGCACGCTTGACGACCAGCTCGTCGCTCGCAGACGCGGTCTCGGATTTGAGTGCCCGGTTCGACTACGTCGTGCTCGACCTGCCCCCGGTGCTCGTGACGAGCGATGCCGTCACGCTGAGCAATCTTACCGATGGGTTTCTGCTCGTCGTTCGGCAGGAGGCGGCCTCGTCCGTGCAGGTACAGGCGTCACTTCAAGCAATCGCGCACGTACGTTGCCTCGGAACGGTGCTGAACGGGGCGCAGTCGAACGTCCCGCGATCGCTACGTACGTCGAACGAGGTCTGGGCACTCGGCACCTAGGGACCGTCGGCGTGCAGGTACTCATCGGCTTCTTCGTCGCGGTCTTCGCCGTGGCTGCTCATCAACAGTCCAAGGGTGTTGGCCTTCGTTTTCGATGGCTGTTCGTCGGGTCCTTCGTAGTCGCGGCGAGCATGTACAGCATGCGGGTCATCGCATGATCGGAAAGGTCGGCACGGTTCCGACCGGCGTCAGCGTCGGCACGGTCAAGCGCCAGCGCGGTTTCGTCTGGACCCTCGGGTCCGGCACCGTCGTCTTCGTCTCCGCAGTGCTCGTTGCATTTGCAAGGTCGTACTCGCTCGCCGGCAGCATCGCCATTTTCGTTCTCATCGGGGCGATTGTCGCGGCGAGCATCCGGCCGATTGCAGGTGTGTACGCGATCGTCTTCCTGACACTGATCGGCGATTCCGACACGGCACCGTGGCTGCTGTTCAGCTGGAACTTCTCGAGCCGCGAGACGTCGCTGTACCTCAGCGAGAAGCTGTTCATCAGCCCACTCGAGGTCCTGGTCGTCGCGACGACGATCTTCTGGTTGATCAGCGATCGGCCGCGTGGCATCGTGACAGGCCCGGTTTTCCGTGCGACAGCGTTGTTCGTCGGGTTCGTCGCGTACGGGTTCGTCTTCGGCATCGGGAGCGGCGGCGACATCCGCGTTGCACTCTTCGAGGGTCGTGCGATGTTCCTGTTGCTACCGATCTACATGCTGATCGTGAACCTGTTCGACGCGGCGGCGCTGAAGCGCCTGATGTGGACGGCCGTTGCTGCGTCATTGGTGAATGCGTTGGTCGCGCTCTTGTATTTCGACGGTCTCAACAGCGTCGAGCGGGCAGGTCTCGAGGCGCTGGGCGAGCACGCTGCGGCGCTGCAATGGAACGTGATCCTCGTCTTGACCATCATGTTGTTCTTCTACTCCGCCGGATCCATTTGGTTGCGAGTCCTCATGCTCACCGTCTGTCTGCCTGTGATGTTCGTCTACGTGACGGCGCAACGTCGGGCGGCTGTCGTCGGCCTGGTGCTCGCGGTCGGTGTGGTCCTCCTCGCGATGCTCTGGCACCGGCGTGGGCGGTTTCTCGTCCTCGCCCCCATTCTCTTCATCGTCCTTGTCGGCTACGTCGGTGTGTTCTGGAACTCGACGTCGTCGGCAGGGTTTCCCGCTCAGGCGATCAAGACCATCGTCGCGTCGGACCAGATCAGCGAGGAGGATCGGGGCTCGGGCTTGTATCGCCAGATCGAGAACTTCGACCTGAACTTCACCATTCGGTCGGCACCGCTGACGGGACTCGGATTCGGGCGCGAGTTCTATCGTCCGATCGCGTTGCCCGACATCAGTTTCTTCGAGTTCTACAGATACATCCCGCACAACACCATCCTGTGGATGTGGATCAAGACCGGATTCCTTGGGTTCATGTCGATGTTTCTGATGTTTGCCGTCGCCATCCGGGCCGGAGCACAGACGTTTGTCACCCGCGCTCACACGATGAACGGATTGCTGGCCCTCCTCGGTGTCACGTACGTGTTGATGTACATCGTGTTCGCATTCGTCGATATCGCCTGGGACGCCAGAAGCATGGTGCTGCTTGCGCTGTCTTTCGCTCTGTGTTCTCAACATGAACGCGATCGGCCTGCCTGGGAAGAGCCCGCGCCCGAGCACGAGTCGTCGAACGCAGGAGGGATCGTTCGGTTGGGTGCCGGCGTCAACTGATTCGCTCCACGACGGCGAACCCTTTCCGCCATCCGGCATCTACGATTCGTCTTCTATGACGAGCGCGACGACCCGCACGACCCGTTGGAGTTCGGCACTCCTGACAGTTGCGTTGTCGGCCGTGGCGGCGTCGTGCAACTCGGCTGGAGCGCCCCAACCCAGGAGCGAGCCGCCCGAGTCGGCATCTCCGACCACGCCCCTGACGACCGCCGTCCGTGGCGGCCCGGGTACCGTCGTCGTGGATCTCGCCCACGAGGGCATTCCATTCGACCGGCGAATGCTCGGCACGAACGCCCATGCAGGGATCGCACCGGCCGTGATGCGAGATCCGGCATTTCAGCAGCGGATCGTCCAGAGTGGCGCCACCGTACTGCGCGGGCCCGGCGGC
>JANNNB010000254.1:0-5667 GCA_031398325.1 Actinomycetes bacterium | reverse complement strand
CTAGCGGGCTCGACCCCGCCTGCGGGGCCGCTTCACGGGCGAACCGTCCTCGGTCCAACTCCCGCCGGCGGCGAACAGTTCGGGCGGCCGACCGCCCCGGCCTCCGGGCTCGGCGCGTCGTCCGGTCGGTTCGACGTAGCTCGCGTCGGGGCTGCTGACGAGGCTGCGGCGGAAGTTGGCGGTGTCGAGGTCGTCGGCCCACACCGCTTCGTACACACGCTGGAGTTCGGACAGCGTGAAGGTCGGGCCGAGGAACGCCGTGGCCAGGGCCGACGATTCCAGGTCAGCAGCGGCACGCTCGACCGCATCGGCGAGGATTCGCCGGTGGTCGAACGCCAACGTCACCGAGCCGTCGAGCACCTGCGCCACCGGCCACAGTCGGGCGTCGGAGGCATCGGTACCCGCCATGATCGCGCCGACCTCGGGCGTGACGGCGAGGTAGCCGACGGTGACGACGTTGCCTCGTGGGTCACGCTTCGGGTCGCCGTACGCCCCGAACTGTGAGATGTGGCGCGGAGCGTCGACGCCGGTCTCTTCGCGGAGCTCGCGGCGGGCGGCCTGGTCGAGCGTCTCGTCCGGTCGCTTGAACCCGCCTGGCAGCGCCCACGCCTTCTTGAACGGCTTGTCCTTGCGCTCGATCAGCAGGACCAGCAGAACCCCGTCGACGACACTGAGGATCACGATGTCGACCGTCACGGCGAACGCCGGGAACTCGCGGATGTCGTATCCCGCCGGCACGTTCCTGCTCACACGCCAACCCTACCGAGGATCATGTCACCTTGACCCTTACCCGTTCGCGGCCACCACTCCGGGCAGGAGACGAAGTTGCGTCTCGTCAGGCCCGGTTCGACTGGCCGACCGAACGCACAGACGATGGGGGCGATTGGACGCCGCGGATCCTGGCGTAGATCGTGCGGAGGGTCCGGATGACCGTTTCGCGATTGCGCCAGATCAACATGGTCGCCGCCCACACCCAGGCGAACCGAATTCTGCGGAGAAGATGGATGATCACCCGCACCGTCTACCACGCCGTCGCGCTGGTCAAACGGGCGGGATCATGTCATTGCGACTCTTACCGATGTCCGGTAGGGTAAATGTCATGGTGACTACAACCCTCCCGACGAGCATGACCGCTGTCGTCCACGACCGCTACGGCGATCCCGACGTGCTGCGCATCGATGAGGTCGCGAGGCCTTCACCGACCGAGGGCCAGGTACTCGTCGAGGTGCACATGGGGACCGTGAACCGGACCGATTGCGGCTTCCGGCTGCCCCGCCCGTGGTTCGTCCGTTTCTTCAGCGGCCTGCTCCGCCCGAAGTACCGCATCCTCGGCACCGAGTTCGCCGGCGTCGTCGTCGACAAGGGGGCTGGCGTCACGAAGTTCGAGATCGGCGACCGCGTGTTCGGTGTGAACGAACGATTCGGCGCCCACGCCCGGTACATGTGCATCAGCCAGGACGTGTCCATCGGCAGGATCCCCGCCGACCGCACCTTCGCCGAGATGGCGGGCGTCACCGACGGCGGGACGATCGCGATGGCGTGTCTCGACTGGTCCGGCCTCGCTGCCGGGCAGCGGATCCTGATCTACGGTGCGTCCGGGGCGATCGGCACCTCGGCGGTGCAGTTGGCCAAGCACATCGGCGCCCACGTGACCGCGGTGTGCAACACCGCCAACGTCGGCGTCGTGACCGCGCTCGGACCCGACGTCGTCATCGATTACACGACAACCGACTTCATCGCCGACCTCACCGCGAGTGGCGAGACCTACGACGTCGTGCTCGACGCCGTCGGCAAGTCGTCGTTCCGGCGATGCCGCGCTCTCGTGCGCAAGGGCGGAAGGTACGTGTCGACCGACCTGGGTTTCATGTGGCAGAACCCGTTCCTCTCGTTGGCGACGCTCAAGTTCGCCCCGAAGCAGGTGCAGATGCCGATCCCGAAGTACACCCACGACAAGGTCGAGACCCTCGCTGGGCTGGTCGCCGCCGGTGACTTCCGAGCCGTGGTCGACCGGACGTATCCCCTCGACCAGATCGTCGATGCAACGCGCTACGTCGAGACGCAGCAGAAGGTCGGCAACGTCCTGATCGACGTGATGTCGACGACGCCGGGCTGATTCAGGCCCGGCTGGCCAGGAACTCGAGGACGTCGCCGCGGCCGATCTGGGTGAGCAGGCTGACGAGGTCGAGGTAGACACGCTCGTTGACGAGCAGTTCGCCCTCGAAGAAGAACACGGCGATCGTCGGCACCCGGAACGCCTTGCCGGTCGGCGGGGCACCCATGAACTCGCCGAGGTTCGTGCCGAGCAGGTCGAACTCGGCGACGATCGTGTCGTCGTCGCTCACGTGCATGCGCACGTTCTCGTGCCGCTGGTCGGGGAACGACGTGCGCTGAGCATGGTGGTAGGCGAGCACCGCCTCGTCGCCCTCGTGGACCGCGCCGAGCGGGACGATCTCGTAGCGCGGTGTGCCGGCGAACGTGGCGAGCGTGCGTTCGAACTCCTGGTCGACCTCCGACGCGAAGTGTTCGTCGAGCAGGTCGAGCCGACGCTGACGCAGGCCCGGGTCGGTCGTCGCGGCAGCGTGGGTTTCGGTGGTCATGACGCGGTCCATCCTGACACGACCTCGGGTCGTGCCGATTCCGAGCATCCTGCGTCCCGGATTCCGGAACCCACGATGCGCAGAAACGTCAGCGACGACGGAGGTGGCGCGAAGGCCGAAGTGGCGTGGGGGTGGCGTCGTAGAGTGCGGCCATGGATGGCGGCGTGGCTGGAGTTGGGCGTCGCTCCCGCGCCGCCGTGGTGGTTCTCGCGGTCGTCGCACTGCTCGGCGCGTGCTCCGGCAGCGATGACGAGGCCCGCACCGCAGCCAGCGGTACGGCAGGAACCGGTACGGCAGGGAGCGGCGCGGTCGGCGGCACGGACGCCGGCGGGACGGTCGTCGGCACGACCCTCGACACGGGGACTCGAGCCGACACGACCGACGCTTCCGACACGACCGACAGCGCGGCGGGGACGGACGGCACCGCGCCCGTCCCGAGCACGGATGAGGACGACGCCGGCGAGACGAGCGACACGGCGAGCACGGTGACGAGCGCGGTGGACTCCGAGCCCGGGTGCGGTCAGACGGTTCCGGCCCTCGATGCGGCAGGTATCCATCGGGCGACGATCGAGTCGTCGGGCGGGACCCGCAGCTACATGGTGGTGGTCCCCAGCGGTTACGACCCCGACGTTGCCGCACCGCTGGCTTACGTGTTCCACGGTGCCGGATCGAACAAGGAGCAACAGTTCGTCTACAGCGACTTCGGTCCGGAGGCGGAGGCCAGCGGCGCGCTGCTCGTGCTGCCCGACGCCCTCGGTTCGCCGATGCGCTGGAGCCCGCTCGGCGGCGCCATCGCAGGCGTCGACGGCGTGGAGGACCTCGAGTTCTTCGACGATCTCCACGCGGAGATCCGATCGTCGTGGTGTGTCGACCCAGACCGGGTTCTCGTGTCGGGGATGTCGAGTGGCGGGTTCATGGCCGGGGCGGTCGGGTGCATGCGACCGGACGACGTGTCCGCCATCGGTCCGGTGACGGCCACGGTGCCACCCGACGTGCTGTGCCCCGATGGCACGCCGCGGCCGTACGTGTACTTCCACGGCACCGCTGATGCTGCGGTTCCCTACGAGGGTGGGGCGAACAGCCCTGGTCCGGTCGAGGTGACCAGCCAGGCATGGGCCGACCACAATGAGTGCGTCGGTCCGCCTCAGGACGAACGGATCGGTACCGAGGTCGTCCACCGGTCGTGGAACGGTTGTGCCGCCCCGACCGACCTGTACATCGTCGAGGAGGGCGGGCACACCTGGCCCGGCGCGATCGACGTCGGCCTCGGCTACGTGACCCGCGACATCGACGCCACCGCCATCATCTGGGAGACGTTCGTCTCGTCCTGGGACTGAGGGTCGTCGACGGCAATCCACGACGAGCCTTTCGACACAGTCTCTGTACAAATCGGAGGTCTCGTGCGTTGATAATCAGGTGAGACGCGAAATTCATCGTGGTGCTCGGGGGATGTTGCTCGTGGCGTTCGTTGCCATGACGGCCTGCAGCGGGTCGGACGACTCGGCCCAGCCCGATTCGAGCGACGTCGCCGACACCGCCGCCGACTCGACCGCTCTCGGGGCTACCGCAGAGGCCGATCCGCAGCCGATGTGCGACGACCGGGCACAGCCGGCGTGGCTGGCCGCGGCGGCTGCCAAGGGCCACGAGGGTGACGGGGTGGCCGACCCTGCAGGCCGAATCTTCTTCGGGCAGTTCCTCTACGAGGACGAGATCGTCGCCCAGGTCGTGCAACCGCTGTTCGCCATCGACCCCGACGGGTCCGATGCCGCCCTCGTGCTCGACTGCCAGATCGCCCGGCCGCGCGTCTCGCCCGACGGGGAGCGCCTCGCCTTCTCGATCATGATGGACAACCGCCGGTGGCAGGTCGCCACGAGCGCCGTCGACGGCAGCGACCTTCGGATCATCACGTCGGATGTTGGCCTCAGCGAGACGCCCGAATGGTCCCCCGACGGCGAGTCACTGATCTACTCGTACCTGCCCTGCCCGAGCGAGGACTGGGAGTTCTGCGTCGGACCCGAAACCGACGGTTGGGCGTTGTGGAGGATGGACAAGGATGGCGAAACGAAGGAGATCCTCACCGAGCAGGGCGTCATCGCGTGGGAACCCCGGCTGTCGCCAGATGGTGGCTCGGCCGTCTTCAGCCGCTGGGACCAGGCGGCTGAGGCCGACGCCAAGATGTGGATCGTCGTCCGCGACCTAACCACCGGCGAGGAACGGTCCGTCGAGCACCCGGTCCTGAACCTCGAGCACCCGGTCTGGAGTCCGGACGGGCGCTGGATCACTTACAACACGACCTCGATCGAGCCGTGCATCGACTGCGAGCGGGTCGAGCGAGTCCGCGCCGACGACCTCCAGGCGGAACCCGAGGTGCTGTACCCGGCTCCGCCCGGCGGCATGAAGCCCGCGTATTCACCTGACGGCTCGCAGATCGTGTTCGGCTGTGGCATCGAGGTCTGCGTGATGGGCGCGAACGGCGAGGACCCGATCGTACTGATGGGCATCGAGGGTGAGCTGGTCAACCACTTCGCCTGGGGATCGTCAGGGTGATGCATGCCGCCGTTGGCACGGCTGCGATCGACTTCGGGACGTTCTACCGTCGGGAGTTCGACCAGCAGGTGCGCCGTGCGGCGTTGATCATCGGGTCGATCGATCTGGCCCGCGATGTCGTGCACGACGCCTTCGTCGGTGTGTACCAGCGGTGGACGACGCTCGAGGATGCTGGCGGCTACCTCAATAGGTCCGTTCTGAACGGCTGTCGAGACGTGCACCGCCGGAGGTCTTCGCGCGATCGACTGTTCACCCGTCTGCTGAACGAGCGATCGCTCCACGAACCGGTGGACGCCGACGACGGTCTGCTCGCCGACGTGATCTCCACGCTGCCGTTCAACCAACGGGCGGCGGTGGTGTTGCGCTACTACGGCGGGCTGTCGATCGCCGAGATCGCCGCGCAGCTCGACTGTCCGACGGGGTCGGTGGGCCCGTGGATCGACCGAGCGCTGACCTCGATGCGAAAGGCCTTGTCGTGACCGACGTCGAAGCGCGCCTCACCCGCCTCCTCCACGACGCGGCC
>JANNNB010000216.1:0-4885 GCA_031398325.1 Actinomycetes bacterium | reverse complement strand
TGTCGTCGGCGGTCGGCGTGCTGATCGTGTTGCTGATCCTGCCGGGTGGATTGGCGAGCCTCGTGATCAAGATGCGCGACCGTCTGGTCGGCTTCATCGTGGCGCGGTACCGAGCCAAGTGGGCACAACAGGGCGTCGATGGAACGCTGCCTGCGGACGGCGCACAGCTCGTCGATGACCCGAACATCCACGACCCGGACGTGTCCGACCCGAACGTGGCCGATCCGAACGTGGCCGACCCGAACGTTGCCGAACTGGTCGCCGAAGAACGCGCCATCGAGCGCGGCGAGGCCGGCAGCGTCATCGTCGAAGGGAGCACGCCGTGACGGCAACAGCGACCGCGACCGCCTCGCCACCGCCCGCGGCGCCTCCGCCGGACTCGTCGCTCTGGACCCGATTCTGGTTCGGGATGGCGCACCCGAGGCAATGGCTGAACGACATCTGCGGTGGGCAGGCCGCGTTCCCGCTCCTCGTCCTGTTCGGTCTCAACGCCGTCGACGAGCTCGATCGCACCGCGTTCGGCATTCTGTTGCCGAACATCCGTGAGACGTTCGACATCGACATCCAGACGGCGTTGTCGATCGTGGCCCTGTCGTCGGTGGCCGCCCTCGCACTCCAGGTTCCGATCGCCCAGTACGCCGACCGCTCGAAGCGGATGCCGCTCGTGGTCGGCGGCGCACTCGCCTGGGGCTTCTTCTCCGGTATGACCGGGCTCGCGACCGGCCTCATCATCCTCACGGTCGCCCGGAGCGGATCGTCCCTCGGCAAGGCGTTCATCGACCCGACCCACAACTCGCTGATCGCCGACTACTACCCCGTCGAGAACCGGTCACGGGTGTACAGCTTCCATCGCGCCGCCAATGCCGTCGGCGCGTTCATCGGGCCGATCACCGCCGGCATGCTCGCCTACTGGTTCAGCTGGCGTGTGCCGTTCCTGGTGTTCGTCATCCCGACGGTGATCTTCGCGGTCCTCGCCCTGCGGTTGAAGGAGCCGGTGCGCGGCCGTTGGGAGCGTCACGCGACCGGGGCCTCGCAGGAGATCATCGACACCGAGGAGGCAGCACCCTCGTTCTCCGAGAGTTGGCGCACCGTGCACAAGGTGCGATCGCTCCACCGGATCTGGTGGAGCCTGCCGTTCCTCTCCACCGCCCTGATCGGTTTCGTCGCACTCGGCGCCCTGTTCTACGAGCAGGAGTTCGGTCTCGGCGAACGAGGTCGGGGCTTTGCCGCCGCCGTCACCGAACCATTCCAGTTGCTGGGCCTCATCGTCGGCGCCAAGATCGCCACGAAGCGCTTCATCGGCGACGTCAAGGGCATGTTCCGGTTCCTGGCCTCGATCGCCATCGGTGCGGGTGGGCTCCTGGTGTTCTTCGCGCTCTCCCCGAACCTCTACATCGCCGTCGCCGTCAACTGCCTGATCTCGGCGTCGCTCGCGATCATCGGCCCGGGCATCCTCGCCTCGCTCTCGCTGGCCATTCCACCACGCGCCCGAGCGACCGGCTTCTCTGTCGCGTCCTTGTGGATCATCCCCGGTCTGCTGGTGCTGCCGTTCATCGGATGGGTCGCCGACACGTGGTCGATCCGGATCGGCATGCTCGTGATGTTGCCGATGTTCGTCATCGGGGCGCTCATCCTGCGCAGCGCCGCCGACGTCATCGACGACGACATCAAGCAGGTGTGGGCATCTGCCGCCGCCAGGTCCGAAGTGCTCTACGACCGCCGCCAGGGCAACACCAACCTGCTGCTGATCCGAGGCGTCGAGGCCGGCTACGGCGAGCGTCCCGTGCTCCACGGCATCAACCTCGAACTCAACGAGGGTGAGGTGGTGGCGTTGCTCGGTACGAACGGTGCCGGCAAGTCCACGCTGCTCAAGGCGATCAGCGGAGTCGTCGAAGCCGACCGTGGCGCCATCGTTCTCGACGGTCGGGACATCACCCATGCCCCACCGAACGAGATCGCCGCGCTCGGCATCGTGCAGATGCCAGGTGGCAAGGGTGTGTTCGGATCGCTCACGGTCAAGGAGAACCTCGACCTCGCCGGCTGGACCAACCGGCGCGATGCCGACGGCGTGAAGCAGGCGATCGCCGACGCGCTGGACACGTTCCCCGTCCTGGCCGAGCGCCTCGACTCCCCCGCCGCGAACCTGTCCGGTGGACAGCAACAGATGCTGGCGCTGGCGATGAGCTTCATCATGCGACCGAAGGTGTTGCTGATCGACGAACTGTCGCTCGGACTCGCCCCGGTCATCGTCGGACAGCTCCTGCCGATCGTGCAGCGCATGGCGGCCGACGGCGTGACCGTGGTACTCGTCGAACAGAGCGTCAACGTCGCGCTGACCGTGGCCGACCGGGCGTACTTCATGGAACGTGGCGAGATCCGCTTCAGCGGCCCCACAGCGGAGTTGCTCGCCCGCCCCGATCTCCTCCGTTCGGTCTTCCTCTCGGCTGGTGATGAGACGAACTCAGCGAACACGAACGGCACCGGCGCGGGGTCCACAGCGCCCGAGCGGCTGCGTTACGTCCACGACGCCGCCGCAGTGCCGGTCCTGAGCGTGGACGGCCTGTCGGTCTCCTTCGGCGGGATCCGGGCGGTCGACAACGTAACGTTCGACATCGGCGCCGGTGAGATCGTCGGCATCATCGGGCCGAACGGCGCGGGCAAGACGACGATGTTCGACCTGATCTCCGGCTTCACTCCGCTGCAGACCGGCCGGATCATGCTCGCCGGTCGCGATGTCACGTCGCTCGGATCGGCCGCCCGGGCCCGTGCCGGCCTCGGACGGTCGTTCCAGGACGCACGCCTCTTCCCCGAGTTGACGGTCAGCGAGACACTGGCGATCTCGCTCGAACGGTTCGTCGGGAGTCGGAGCGTGTTCGTCGCTGCGCTCCATCTGCCGATGCTGCACGACTCCGAACTGCAGGTGAGCAGGCGGGTCGACGAACTCCTCGAGTTCATGAGTCTCGGCGAGTACCGGAACTCGTTCATTCGTGAGCTGTCGACCGGCACGCGCCGCATCGTCGACCTCGCCTGCCTGGTCGCGCATCGGCCCGCCGTGATCTTGTTGGACGAACCCAGCTCCGGCATCGCCCAACGTGAAGTCGAAGCGCTGGCCCCCGTCGTGGAACGCCTGCGCAACGAGATGGGAGCGAGTCTGGTCATCGTCGAACACGACATCCCGTTCGTGTCCGACGTGTCCGACAGGTTGATCGCTCTCGACCAGGGCCGGGTCGTCACGACCGGTCCGCCATCAGACGTTCTGGCACACCCAGACGTCATCGAGTCATACCTCGGCACGTCAAGTGCCGCAATCGCCCGATCCGGGGGAACGGAGTAGCCCATGCAACCTGCACAAGCCGAAGGCGGGGGTTCCTCCTCGTCGTCACTCAAGAAATGGGGTCCGATCGCTGCCATCGTCGCAGTGGTCGCGATCGTCGCCGGTGTTCTGGTCGTCACGTCGGGGGGCGATGACGACGAGGCGTCGGATACCACGGAGGTCAGTGCTCCTGCGAACACCGAGGCGCCTGCCGACACGGCAGCGACCGACACCGAACCGACCGGGTCCGAGGCCCCGACCGACACCGGCGCCACCGGCACCGAACCGGCAGGCTCGGCCGCTCCGGGAGGCGGCGAGGTCGTCTACCCATTGTCGTTCTCGCAGGCCGAGGAGCAGGGCATCGAGGTGGCGTGGGGCGACAACTGCGACCCGGAGACCGGGCGTCTCGCCGTTCGGGACTTCTTCGCTCCCGAGTGCTACGCCCCGTTCGAGGGTGACAACGGCGGCGAGACCGCGCAGGGCGTCACCGCCGACTCGATCAAGGTGGTGTACTACCTCGGGCCGGATGACGACCCGATCATCAACTACATCACCGCCGCGATCGCGAACGACGACACCAACGCCGACAGCGAGGCAACCCTGTCGACGATGCGTGACTACTACGAGCAGTTCTACGAGCTCTACGGCCGCACGGTCGACCTCGAGTTCTTCGTGGGGAGCGGCATCGCCTCCGACGAGGTGGCCGCACGTGCCGATGCCGTCCGCATCGCCGAGGAGATCCAACCCTTCGCCGTCCTCGGTGGCCCGGCGTTGACCGCCGCCTTCGGCGACGAGTTGTCGTCTCGCGGCGTGGTCTGCATCAGCTGCAACCCCTCACAACCGGCGGATTGGTACGTCGAGCGTGACCCCTACAACTTCGGCATCGCTGCCGCGTCGCGTCAGATGAACGTTCACGTCGCGGAGTTCCTCGGCAAGCAGATCGCCGGGAAGAATGCGGAGTTCGCCGGGGAGCAGTTCGCCGAGACGCCGCGCACGTTTGGACTGGTGTACATCGAGTCGAGTGCGGAGTCGGCAGCGATCGCCGACGAGTTCGTCGCCGACCTCGACGAGCAGGGCATCGAGATCGTCGAACGCCTTCCGTACCAGCTCGACCCGGCCTCTATCCAGGCCACGGCCGCCCAGATCATCGCCAAGCTGAAGGCGTCGGGGGTCACCACCGTGATCTTCAGCGGAGATCCGGTGGCACCTGGCGACTTCACCCGTGAGGCCACCGCCCAGGAGTACTTCCCGGAGTGGTTCATCGCCGCATCGGCGTTGGTTGACACGACGGCGTTCTCCCGCACCTACGACCAGGAGCAATGGCAGCACGCATTCGGAGTTTCGCAAGGGAGTGCGCGAACCCTTCCCGAGGTCAGCGGCTACTACTCGCTGTACCAGTGGTTCAGCGGCGAGGAAGCACCGGCGAAGGACTCGATCGGCGTGCTCGTTCCGCAGCTGGCGCTGTTCCACTCGCAGGTACAGGCCACCGGCCCGAACCTGACACCGGAGAACTTCCGCGACACCATCTTCCAAGCGGAGACCAACCAGGCCATCAGCCAGCCGTACCTCACG
>JANNNB010000218.1:0-5170 GCA_031398325.1 Actinomycetes bacterium | reverse complement strand
GCGACCTTTGCGCCGGCCGAGGTCTCCTTCTTCGCGGCAGCCGGAGGCGGAGCGATCGGGGGTCGCTTCGTCGGGGTCGAGCTGGCAGCGCCGCCGTCGGAGCCGGGCGTGCCGCTGGGGGAGCCTCCCGTCGAGGCGGCGGGATCGTTGGAGCTGGGCGCATCGTTCATCGGGGTGCCGCTTTCGTGTGAGGTGTTCCTGGTGCTGTCTGACGCGGTGGTCGGGGTGTCGGTGGTTGCGGTCGCGGTCTCGGTCGGCACGGTTGCCCGACGGGCGAGTGTCGCCGCCCCCCGTGCGACGCTGGTCGCTGGGCTCGCGCCGGCGGCGACCGCTTGGCCGAGGTGGCCGGAGAGCAACTCGCCGAGCACGGGGATCGACGCGGAGCCACCGATGGTGACGATCCGGTCGATACCGACCCCGGCGGCGGCGATCACCCGATCGACGAGCGTGATGATCGCCTCCACCTGCGGGCGGATGGCCGATTCGAACTCGGCGCGGGTGATCCGAACACCGGTGTCCAATCCCGGAAGGACCACATGGATCGTTGCGTCCGTGTCGGTGCTGAGCCGTTCCTTCGCGGCGGTGCAATCGGTCCGCAGCTTCATGAGGGCGTGTCGGACGGCAGGGTCGCGGCGATCGAGGTCGGCGATCATGTTGTCGACCGATGCCATCACGTGCGTGAAGATCGCCTGATCGAAGTCGTTCCCGCCGAGCCGCTCGAGGCTCTGCGTTGCGACGACCGCTGTCCCGGTGCTGACCGCGACGACGGTGACGTCGACCGTGCCACCTCCGGCATCGACGACGAGAGCATGCCCGTCGGGCCCGTCGGCGGCGGCAGCGATCGCATCGCTCGTCAACTCGACTGCGGCGAAACCGTGTGCTGACCCGATCGAGGAGAGCAGGGCGAGACGGTGGTCCTTCCATGCGGCGGGATGGGTGAGTACGAGGCGCGTGCTGGCCGGCTCGACGGCGGCCTGGGAGGCAACTGCAGCGACGACACGTCCGAGCAGCTCGGAGATGTTGAACGCCCGGCCGTCGAGGATCACCGGGCTCGAATCACCGAGGCGTCGGATCAGTTGAACGGCGGCCTGATCGGGATGCGTGATGGCGAGTGCGGCAGCAGCGTCGCCGGTCATGACGTCGTCGCCCTGCACCGCGATCGTCGCCGGCATCTGCGTGACGACCTCGGCGGTGCCGTCGTTCGTCGTGCGAGCGGCGACCACGGTGGTGGTGCCGATGTCGATCGACAGCGTGGTGATTTCCGCGGCGCTTGGCACGGAGGTAAACGTACGTCGCGCAGCAGGGGCGTGTGACCGGGAGGATTCCCAGTTCCCGCGGTGCGACCCCGCTGACGCTCAGCCGCCCGGTTCGCCGGTGGACTCCGGCCCCCACTCGTCGTCGAGGACGTAGGTGTCGGCGACGCCGTCGAGTTGCTCGAGGAATGCCACCTGCTCAGGCGTGAGCCGCACCGGCGTGGTGTCCTCGTCGACCGACGAGGCCCACGGATCGGGCGCGCTCTCGCCGAGGCGATCGATCTCCCGTTCGATGTTCGACCACCAGTCAGTCATTGCCATGCCCTTGCATCATGCGGATCGCCAGCTCGGTGCGCGACCGTATCCCGAGCTTGCGGTAGATCTGTTGCAGGTGGAAGTCGACGGTCTTGACCGACACGATCAGTGACGCTGCGGTCTCCCGGTTCGTCATCCCGCTGGCGACCGCTTCGGCGACCCGGCGCTCGGCCGCGCTCAGCGCCGCCACCTCGGGGTCGGAGGTTTGCGTTCGCCCTGACACCCCGCTGGATGTCGACGAGGCGCCGCCCGTCGCCGTTCCGGGGTGTTCGATTCGCCGGTCCCAACCCCGCACGCCGGAGCGCTGCAGGGCGCCCCCCGCCGCCGAACGTTCACGCTGTCGGCTGGCGCCATCGCGCAGGGGAATGGCCCAGAGCCGTGCTTCGGCCGCCTCGATCGGCAGTCGTTCGCGTTCAGCCAGTTCGATCGCCTCGTCGAGAGCGGCGAGGTCGCCGACGGCGAGTCCGGTCGCGACGAGGACTCGCACGTCGAGCAGCGCTCCGGACCCGAACGGCGTGAAGGCGTCTCGGTGTTCCTCGACATTGGTGCTGGGATCGACCTGCAGCGCTGCGCGCTCGGTCAGCACGGTCGCCCAATCGGCGATCGACGACGGAACATCGGCTGCGTTGAGCGCCAGCGACTTCGCGGCGTCGTCTCCCCGACCGGCCAGGATGTTGAGGTCGGCCGCGACGAGCAACGTCGTCCAGACGGCGTACGGAGCGTCTCGTGCGATGAGGTGTTCGGGGTCGATGAGCGCCGCACCGGCAGGTGTCGCCAACAATGCCGCGCGAGCTGCTCGGACGTCGCCCCGGTGCCGGTGCGCCAGCGCCGAGCTGACGCCGTCGTCGTCCGGCCGTGCATCGGTGCCAGGCGCGGGCGCGCGACCTTGGTTCAGGAGACCGAGGGCCGCTGCGTGGTCACCGCAGTCGAGCGCTCGCGCGAGCCTCCGGCGTCGGTCACGGCGTTCGGCCCAGACCGACTCGGAACTCGATTCCGTCGGCGGCCGCTCGTCGGCAAGCGGTTCGCCGTGGAGGAACGCACGTGTCTCGGCGAGCGCAATGTCGAGATCGGCAGCTGCTCCCACCGTGCTCGCTCGGAGTTGGTCGTCGATCCGGCGAACGGCGGTTGCGTCGGCAGCGTCGATCGCCCAGGCGAGCGCGCCGATGAGATGACCGATTCGAGCGGGCTCGTCCTCTGCGAACTCGGCGGCGCGCTCGGCGTTGGAGATGGCGGTGCGGATGGCGCCGCGCTGCGCAGCATCGTTGGCGATGAGCCGGAGAGCGCCGGCGACGTCATCGCTCGGCCCGCTCGCTCCGGCGGCGAGCTGCCAGGCGCGGGCAGCCGCCTGGTCAGGTCGGGCGAACGCGGTCGCCAGCGCTCGGTGGGCCGCTCGACGGCTGGATGGAGCGACGAGCGACGGCGCGACAAGTGCGGTCCAGGGGTCGGGGAAGATCAGCCGCGCTCCGATGATCTCGATCAGGCCGGCTTCCTCTGCGTCGTCGAGGCTCTCGGCGGATTCGCCGAGCTGGGTGAGCGCGGCGCGCACAGCTTTCACGTCGCCACCCGGTTCGGATGCAGCCACGACGATCGCTCGCCCGATGCGCTCGCCGTGTTCGGCGAGTCGGTTGCGCAGGTCCTCGGCGAGAGTGCCGGTCGGTCGGGGCAGCGACGCGATCGGCGCCCGGCCCCGGCGCTGCTCTGCGGTCAGCCCGTCGGCGAGCGCCATCGCCAATCCGGGATTGCCGGCGGCGGCTTCCGAACAACGGAGCGCAGCGGTCTCGGTGAGGCCCGCTCCGACGAGCAGCTCGGCGATCTGATCGTCGGTGAGCGGTTCGACACGCACGGTTTCACCCCCGGCGTCGCTCCACGGACTGGCGGTGACCGAGCTACTGATGACGGCGACGGCCTCGACATCGAGGCTGCGCACGAACGATCCCAGCGCGTCGACCGAGTCGGCGTCGAGGAGGTCGACGTCGTCGATCAGCAGTGCCACCGGCCCGTCGGCCGCGAACGCCCGGACCACGCCGATCAACTCCTGGGAACCTGTTGTGTTCGCGTCAGGCAAGGATGCAACCGGTTGCACATCACGGGCGAGCTGGCGGAGCCCGCCGAACGGCCCGCGCGGGGCGGTCGCGCCGGTCACTCGTGCGACGCGAAGGCCCCGATCTCGGCAGAGTTCGTTCGCCCGATCGAGCTGCCATGTCCGCCCTGAACCGCGCGGTCCGACGAGGTGCAGCACGGCGACTTCCGACCGCTCCGCCTGCCCGATCGCCGATGCGATCAACAGCTCCGCCCGGCTCGCTCCCGCCACGATCCCGACCGTAGTTCGCCGGGCTGCGTCATGGGCCTGACCGGGAATCTGCCCAGTGACAGCTGACAGACGGATCGTCAGGATGGTTCACATGCCCGAACCTCGCCCAGACGACAAGCGCGTCCAGCTCACAGCCGATGTGCATCCGGTTGGAACCGACACCGACGGCGACGGCGTGTCCGATCGCGACGAGCGCGCCGCGGGATCCGATCCGTTCGACAGCAGCGACACACCGCTCGACCTGAGTTCGTTGCCGGATAGTCCCGGCGATGCTCCCGTTGCGCCGGCTGAACCCGTGATCCCGAACAAGGAATTCTGGGAGCAGCACTACGCGCGGGAAGTCCACGACGACGGATCCGTCACTGTCAGCCTCAAGGATCCGTATGACGCGCCGCAGGGAATGGACGCCGAGACGTGGAAGCGTCGGAACGAGGACCCTGATGGTGACGGACTGACGACAGCTGAAGAGATCCGCCGCCAGACGAATCCGAACAACGCTGACACCGATGGCGATGGACGGTCGGACGGCGACGAGATCAGAGATGGCTTCGACCCCACGCTGCCGACACCTCCGAACGCGACGCCCACCGATCAGGACGGCGATGGCGTCAGCGACAGCGACGAGATCCGGTTCGGTTCGGGTGGTGGCGGCGGAGTGACCATCGACGGTTACGCCGCCGCTGGCCTGGGCACCGATGGGGCGAAGACCAAGCAGAACTACTACGAGCAGCACAAGACCGGCGACATCCGCGCCGACGCGTCGCTCAAGCAGATGTTGGGGATGGAGCTGACGCCCGACGAGATGGACAAGCTCGCGACCGAGATCGGCGACCTCATCTTCAGTGACAATCCGATATCGCGGGCGAGCGGCGAGAGCGCTCTGGCGAACGCCGAGGGCCGGGAGGTGGATCCGGCCGTACTGCAAGCAGCCAACGACGAGATGCTACGTCTGGCTCAGGAGGGCTACGCCAAGTTGATGGCCGATCCGACGCAGGAAGGCATCCTGGGCGCGACGCGGCAGGATGGGCTACTCGGCGGTGGACTTCTCGGCGACGACCAACGGGCGGCGCTCGAGCAGACCTTCGGGGAGCTGACCGACGCCAAGGTCAAGGACCTGCTCGCGAATCCGTCGGGAGAGGGCCTCATCGGTGCATTGCGCCAGGATTCGTTGCTCGGCGGAATGATGACCGGAGCTCAGCGCGCCGATGCCGAATCGAGCCTGCTGGGTCTGATGGGCGTCGCCCCAGCGCCGGTTCCGGGCGCGACCCCGACGGGGCCGGGTCAAGGAACG
>JANNNB010000124.1:0-9171 GCA_031398325.1 Actinomycetes bacterium | reverse complement strand
GGTGGCTCCGGCGAGAAAGCTCATCACCGCAGTCGATGCCCCGGTGTCGATCCAGCCGTCGGGTGTCGGTTGACCGGCGAACATGACGCGACCGTTCACGAGTTCTGCCTCAACCAGGAGATCGACCGCCGTCGACTCCTCGACGTTCAACATCACGAGTGCAATCGTGTGTCCCAGCGGGGTAGGCCCGACATATGTCCGCGAATTCTCGGCGTCAGTGGACCATACGAAGGTCCGGTCGCCAACGGCAATCTCCACACCTTCGGCAAGCACGTCATCGATCGGTGACGCGGTGGCGTCGATCGCCACGAAACCCACTCGAGATCCGTCGAGGTCATCGTCAGGCGAGCCGGTGCGGGCGAACGTGGGCCAGACGCCGAACTCGACCGGTGCGGCTCGCTCGACGGCCAAGAGCACCTGCGAGTCAGTATCCGGCAGCACGAAAGGAGGACCATCAGCGTCGGGGACGGACCCGACAGGCGCGTCTGGGGAGAGAACCCCGAACTCGACCGTGAACGAGCGGCCTGTTCGATCGTCGACGACCACCCGATCTGCGATCGGAGCGTCGAGCTGCACCGAGATCATCCCGGCGCAGTCGTCCCTGTCTCCTCCCGAGAACTTCATGGCGAGCCGAATGTGAACCTCCGAGTCCGACTCGATGACGGTCTCGAGAGGCGCCGTCTGCTGCGCGGGATGGCAGTAGTCGAGAGCCACATTCACGATGCCGGACTGCGGTGAGTCGGCCTGAACTCCGACGATCTTGACCCATTCGTCGCCGCCGCAAGCCCCCAGGGCGAACGATCCCAGCGGTAACAGCAGCCACGGTCGACGCGTCACCCGGACCATGTCATTGTCAGCGCTCTGCCCTCACACCGAGGCACCGGCTGGGCGGTCCCATGCGGTCAATCGACGGAGCATGCTGCGCTTCTTGTCGTGGTGGTCCTGCATGCGCACCAGAATCGAGTCGAGCACGTCGATGGCTTCGCCGATGTATGGGCCCTTGTTCAACATCACGCACTCCGCACGCACCGACATCGCAGCATCGGTCACCTCGGCGCGCGACGCTTGCCCCGTCTTCGCGAGCGAGTCGAGCACCTGAGTGGCCCAGATCACCGGAACGTGCCCCGCTTCGCAGGCCCACATGATCTCCTCCTGCACCTCGGCGAGACGATCGAAGCCCACCTCGACAGCGAGATCGCCGCGGGCGATCATCACGCCGATCGTCGGGCTTCGCATCGCGACCAACAGCAGCTCGGGCAGATTCGCGAACGCAATCGCACTCTCGATCTTCAAGACGATGCCGACATCCTCCGCCCCGAGCGCAGCCAGCTCGTACTGCAACCGCTCGACATCTGATGGGTGCTGCACGAAGGACAGGTTCACCATGTCCGCGTGTTCAGCGACGAACACCAGGTCATCGCGGTCCTTCTCGGTGAGCGCGTCGATTCGCAGATCGGTGTCGGGAAGGTTGATTCCTTTGCCACCGCGAAGGTTCGCCCCGCCGGGGCGAACATCCGTCACGGCGACGACGATCGAGTCGTCGTCGACGTACTCGATGGTGCCACCGATCTTGCCGTCGTCGAGCCACACGCGTTCACCCAGTCCGGCCGACTCGAACACTTCAGGGAGGCTGCACCCGATGAAGTGATCGGCCCCGGGAAGGGTCGCCGGCGCCGGCGCCATCGACCGCGTCAGCACCACCCGTTCGCCGAGATGCACTCGATGCTTCTGTTCGAGTTGCGGCAGGTCACCAACGGCAGCTGCATCGCCGTCGACGGCGATGCGAATCCCGGTGCTGACGTACGTCGTCTTCTGTATCGAAACGAGGCACCCACCCTCTTCGACGTGCACGACGTTCCAGCGACGCAACGATCCTCGTGCATCCACGAGTCCGAGGCGCTCGCCTGGTCGACGACGGGCCAACCACTCGAGGTCATCGACCGGGATGACAACGGTCGACGCTCCGGATTCGGCCACCGCGGGCACCACACCGGACGGTGTGGGGCCCGCGCTGGCCGACAGCCAGGCGGTCGCCGGATCGACGACGCGTCCCGACACGTCGCGACGCGGTGAGATCTTCACCAGCCGGGGGCCTGCGGCCAGCGGCCCCGTGCGCAGCTTCGGCCCGCCGAGGTCCATCGCGACCCTGCAGCGGTGCCCCGCCGCATTCGCCGTCGCTCGCACCGTCGTGATCATCGGTGACCACGCCTCGGCGTCGTCGTGCGCACAGTTCACCCGCGCGACGTCCATGCCGCGAGCGACGAGCCCTTCGATCACGTCCACGCCGACGGCTGCTTCGCTCGGCAGCGTCACCATGATCCGAGTCGACCGCCGCTCCGTCGAAGGACCAAGCAGGCGGGCGGCGTTGTACTCGAGGATCGAGTTCCCTTCCTCGATGCCCACGCGTGCGATCCGCGCCGGCGCCTCGAAACCCAGCAGCCCGGCGAGCGCCACCAATACCGCATCGATCGTCGCAAGCACGGACGATTCGGATCGACCGAGCGACGACAGACCGAGCAGACCCAACCGAGTCTGCAGGTGTCGGATGTCGTGCTTTCGGAGCTCGACGTAGTGCACCAGGTTGGCGGCCGATCGCCGATGCAGGGGGTGTACGGCGTCGATGTCGTCGGCGCGCTCGCGCTCCGCGTGGAGCATCGCGTCTCGCAAACGCGTGACCTCGGCGGCGAGGTCGACGAGGGCATCCGGATCGTCGACAGACGGCATGACCCGACGGTACGGGTCGTGACGAGACCAGCCGACGAACGGCAGGTGGCCGCTGGCCGACCAAGGGATGAACACTCGGCGTGTCCCGATCGAGGCGAGCGACCGCGTCGTTACGTTCGGCGCCGCATGACCAAGCGAGACGCGATCCTGACTGCCGCTGCACTGCCACTCGCCTTCACCCTTCTCGCCGCGTGCGGCGGCAGCGACACCGATGGCGCGTCCGACACGCCACCGCCGGCCGCGGAAACGTCGCAGCCGACCGTGCCCGCCCCGACCGATCCGGCATCCACCCAGCCACCGTCGACCGACTCAGCATCGACAGCTCCCGCATTGACATCGGCGAGCACGACGACCACGGAAGCGGTGGAACCGGTGCGGGTGCTGGTCACCAACGACGACGGAGTGTCGGCCGAGGGCATCGACATGATCGTGCAGGCGTTGCTCGAGCAGCCCAACTTCGAAGTCACCGTGGTCGCGCCCGCAACGGAACAGAGCGGCCAGGGCGGCAACATCACCGACGGCCCCCTGACCGCGACCGACGCCACGACGGCATCCGGATATCCCGCGACCGCCGTTGCGGGCTTTCCGGCCGACACGATGATATGGGCGCTCGATCAGGGCGGGATCGACTTCGTGCCCGACCTCGTCGTGTCGGGAGCGAACAAGGGCCAGAACCTCGGGCCGGTCATCGACGCCTCCGGGACCGTCGGCGCAGCTCGAGCGGCGGCCGTTCGCAGCGTTCCGGCGATCGCGGTCAGCGCCGGGTTCGGTGACGCGGTCGACTTCGCGTCCGCCACAGCGGCACTGATCTCGTACCTCGATGAGAATCTGGACCAGATCGTCGCCCACGAACAGGGCGCGCCCGTCACCGAGGTCATCTCGATCAACGCGCCCACCTGCTCGCAGGGCGAGATCCGTGGCACCGTGGTCGTGCCACTCGGCGTGGACCTCCAGGACTTCGACTACGGCGTCGCGGTCGATTGCACGAGCACGTTCGAGAACCCGCTCGACGATGTCGAAGCATTCTTCAACGGCTTCATCGCCGTGTCGCCGACCCCGTTGCAACCTGCGACCGGCTGAACAATTCAGATCCTGGTCGCCCCGAGTTCACCGCCCGGCCGCCGACCGTTCACCCGGCTCTGACAGTTTGCCGACCGGCGCCAGTTGCATCGGCAGAAATCGCATCATCAACAGGGAGAACGACACATGGAGACAGCGCATCGATCAACGGTGGGGCAGCCGGTCCGTCGATGGGCCGTCGTGGGCCTTGTGGCGGCGATGGTGCCGCTCGTTGCGTTCGGGTCTTCCTCGGATGCCGACGCGGCCCCGCCGACCGAGATCGATCTGTCGACCTATGTCCGCGTCGGGCGCTACCCCCTGCCCGAACCGTTGCTCACGCCCGCGCCTCCGGGCAGCGTGCTGGCGCAGGAGGTCTCCGCCGTCACGTACAACCCGGACACCGACACCCTGTTCGTCGTCGGTGACCGTGGAACGTCGATCGTGCAGGTCTCGACGACCGGGGTACTCATCGACTCGATGACGCTGGCCACCGGTAGCAGCCCACAGGGCTCGGAGTTCTACGACCCCGAAGGACTGACCTACGTGGGCGGCGGGCAGTTCGTGCTCGCCGAGGAGCGCGATCGTCAGGCAGTTCGCTTCACGTATGCAGCCGGCACGACGTTGAATCGTTCGGCTGCGCAAACCGTCGACCTCGGCGGGTTCGTCGACAACATCGGCACCGAGGGCATCACGTACGACCCGTTCAGCGGTGGATTCGTCGCAGTCAAAGAGGTCAGCCCGCTCGGCATCTTCCAAACCGACATCGACTTCGACAACGGCACGAACTCCAACGGTTCGGCGACCACCGAGCCGACCGACCTGTTCGACCCGGCCTTGCTCGGACTGTCCGACTTCGGCGACGTCTACTCGCTGTCGAACCTGCCGAGCCTGGCCGGCCAGCCGCAGGAGAGCCACCTGCTCGTACTCAGCCAGGAGGCCGGCAAGATCGTCAACGTCGATCGGGCCGGGAACGTCTCGAGTTCGTTGACGATCGTGACCGATCTGGCTGACACCCTCGCCGCACCCGAACAGCAGCACGAGGGTCTCACGATGGACGAGGACGGCAACCTGTATGTCGTCAGCGAGAACGGTGGCGGCAGCATCGACCGCCCCGAGCTGTGGGTCTACGCACCGTCGACGGCACCGAACGCGGCGCCGAGCGCCGTGACGCTCACGAACGCATCGACCTCGATCCTCGAGAACACGAACACCGCCAGCCGAGTGAAGGTGGCGCGGGTATTCGTGACCGACGACGGTCTCGGTACGAACGACCTCGCCGTCACCGGGCCGGACGCAGCGTCGTTCGAGGTCGACAGCAACGGGCTCTACCTGAAGGCCGGCTCGATCGTCGACTTCGAGACCACCACGAGCTACACCGTCAGCGTCGTCGTCGACGACGCAGCGGTCGGAGGCACGCCTGACGCAACCAGCACGCCGTACACGCTGAACGTCACCGACGTCGCCGACGAGGCGACCGACGTGGTGTCGTTCGTCGTGTCGGAAGTGTCGCCGTCGAGCAGCGGCAACGGCACCTACGGAGGTGACTGGTTCGAGTTGACGAACACCGGTACCTCCGTCGTGAACATCGACGGTTGGAAGGTCGACGACAATTCGAACGGATCCCCCTCGACCGCTCAGATCGCCCTGAACGGCGTGACGAACATCTTTCCCGGTCAGTCAGTCGTGTTCGTCGAAGGCACTGCCGCCACCGCCGCCGCATTCACCGCCGCTTGGTTCGGAACGACCCCACCGACCGGGTTCGCGATCGGCACCTACTCGGGCAGTGGTATCGGCTTCAGCACAGGCGGCGACGCGGTGAACGTGTTCAACACCCTCGGTGAACGGGTCACAGGGGTCGCCTTCGGCGCGGCAACGACCGGCGTGTCCTTCGACAACACGGTCGGCGTCGGATCGGCGACGATTCCGCTGCCGGTGCTGTCGGGGCTGAGCGTGGCCGGTGTGAACAGCGCGTTCGTCTCGGCGAACGGGCTCGAGACCGGATCGCCCGGGACCAAGGCGACCACCTTGTTCGTCTCCGAGGTCGCCCCGTGGGGCAGCGGCGACGCACCGTATGCAGGCGACTGGTTCGAGATCACCAACTTCGGTGCCACGACCGTCGACCTCGGTGGCTGGAAGGTCGACGACAGCACCAACGCTCCGGCCGCCGCCGTGCCGCTCGTCGGGGTCGGCTCGATCGCTCCCGGGCAGTCAGCCGTGTTCATCGAAGTCCCAGCTGCCAACGCGGCGACATTCGACGCGGCGAAGGCAGCTGCGTTCATCGCCGCCTGGTTCGGCGGCACCGCTCCCGACGGGTTCGCCATCGGTACCTACGGCGGCAGCGGCGTGGGCCTCAGCACCGGCGGCGACGCCGTGTACCTGTTCCCGCCAGCCGCGCAACGGTCGGCCACCGGCGTGAGCTTCGGTTCGTCGACCACCGACGTCACCTTCGACAACGCCGCGGCCATCGCCGGGCCGATCTCCACGCTCAGCGTGGTCGGCGTGAACGGAGCCTTCCTCTCGCCGGCGGCCGAAACCGGTTCGCCTGGCACGACCGACCCCGATGTGACGGCACCGTCGGTCGCCTACGTCGGCAACGTCAGCCCGTACACGATCGACCAGACCGTCGCCATCACCTGTGCAGCGAGCGACGGTATCGGCGGGTCCGGTCTGGCGTCGAACACGTGCGCCGACATCGCCGGCCCGGCGGCCGGCTTCGGAATCGGGACGCACACGTTCGATGCGTCGGCCACGGACAACGTCGGCCTCACCGGCACCGCCGAGACCACCGTCACCGTCATCGCCACGCCGACGTCGTTGCGCAACCTGACGGTCACGTACGTAGAGGGGTCGGCCCGCTACCTGGCGCTCAACGGCCGCCAGCAGGCGGTGCTCGACCGCACGGTCACCGGCACACTCAACGGGCTGCTGATGCCGCTGGAGCGCCCGATCTCGCCGACGGCGAAACGGGTCGTCATCGGCCTGTACAAGTTGACGGTCAACAGCTACGCCTCGGTCGGTCTGCTCACGCGGACACAGGCGACGCAACTGGTCGGTTTCACGGCCGGCCTGTAGGTCGGTTCGGACCGCTCGCCGACGGCCCCGGTGCCTGGGCCGTCGGCGAGCCGCAGTAACCTGCGCGCCCATGAACACGACGTTTGCACGGACCGTCTTTTCGATCTGGAGTTGGTTCGTTCTGGGCGTGGTCATCATCATTTGGACGCCGATGGTGGCCATCACCCGGCTGGTCACGATGCCGTTCGATCACGGCGCCTACGCCGCCGGGTACCTGTTCCGCAAGCTCACCGTGGTCCACGAGCGGCTCACCCCGCTGTGGAAGTTCAGCACGTCGGGCGTGCTCCCCGACGACATGCGCCGCCCGTACGTCGTGGTATCGAACCACGAGAGCTTCGTCGACATCCTGCTGATCTCACACCTGCCGACCGAGATGAAGTGGATGTCGAAGGCCGAGATCCTGAAGATCCCGCTCGTCGGTTGGATGATGAAGCTGGCCCGCGACATCCCGCTCACCCGTAACGACGCCGGGTCGCGATCGTCGGCGCTGGTCGCCTCTCGGGAGCGGCTCGACTCGAAGGTGTCGGTGATGATCTTTCCCGAGGGCACCCGCTCGAAGACCGGCGACCTGCGCGACTTCCACGCCGGAGCGTTCAAGCTGGCGATCGACGCCCAGGTGCCGATCCTGCCGCTCGCAGTGTGGGGAACCCGCGACGCGCTCCGCAAGAACGACTGGCGCCTCGGCTACGCCAAAGCCGAGGTGCGGGTGCTCGACCCGGTCGACACCGAGGGGATGACCGTGGCCGACCTCGACACGCTGCGGTCGAAGGTACGCGACATGATCGCGGCGGCCCGCGACGACCTGCAGCGCGAGTTCGCCCGAGCCGGCTGAGCCGCAGCCACGCCGTTCGGGCGACGGTTCAGTCGACGCGGGTCAACACCCGCAGCGAACCGGTGGCAGACGCCAGCCCGAAGCGCCCTGACTCGAGTGCGGGCACGAAGATCTGCTCGTACGGCGGGCGGCCACCATCGGCCGGGTCCGGGAACACGTCGTGGATCGCCAGCGTGCCACCCATCGCCACATGTGGCGTCCACCCCTCGTAGTCGAGCCGTGCCGGCTCCTCGCCGTGTCCACCGTCGATGAACAGGAACGCCAGCGGTGTGGTCCAGGTGCTCGCGACCAGCGGCGAGCGCCCCACGACGGCGACGACGGAGTGTTCGAGGTCGGCGTCGTGAATGGCGGCGCGGAAGAAGGGCAGCGTGTCCATCTCGTTCGTACGCGGGTCGACGACCTCGCGGTCGTGGTGCTCCCATCCCGCCTGGTTCTCCTCCGAGCCCCGGTGGTGATCGACCGCGTAGAGGACGGTGCTCGCTCGTTCGGCGACGTCGCCGAGCCAGATGGTGGAGCGACCACAGTAGGAACCGACCTCCAGCATCGGGAGGCCGGGAAGAGCCCGGGTCGCCGCCATCGCCGCCGTCCACAGCGCGTCGCCCTCGTCTTCGGGCATGAAGCCCTTGGTGGCCAGTGCGATGCTGCGGCGGTGACGGGTGAGCCCCGTCGTCACCACGTGTCCCAGTGGATGATCGTGTCGGGCTCGGGCCGCATCGCCGGCTTGAAGTCGGTACCGATCGTGTAGGCGAGCGGGGTCAGGCACGCTTGCTGGACCTCCGCGAAGGGAATGCCGACGACATCGGCGACGGCCTGCTCCTGCATGAGGGCGATGGTGGTCCACGCGGTGCCGAGGCCGCGGGCGCGGGCGGCGAGCATGAAGCTCCAGGTGCCGGGAAGTACGTTGCCCATCGACGATGCGGCCACCATCGCCGGCATCCCATCGACCCGGCCGGCGGTGCATGCGATCACGAGCACCGGGGCGTCGCCCATGTGGTCAGCGAGGTAGAGCGCCGACTCCGTGACCCGGTCCTGCTGCTCCTGTTCGGCTTCCGTGTCCTTCTTCATGGACCCGGCATAGATGCCGTCCATCGTCTTGTAGATCTCGAAGCACTGGTGATAGATCTCGCCGATCGCCTTTCGCTTCGCCTCGTCCTTCACCACGACGAAGCGCATCGTCATGTTGTTCGAGCCGGACGGTGCCTGCATCGCCGTCGCCACACACTCGCGGATCACGTCGTCTTCCACGGGCCTCGAGAAATCGAGGCGCTTGCGCACCGCGCGGGTGGTGCGGAGTACTTCGTCGGGTGTCAGATCGAGCAACGTCATGAGCGCACTGTAGGAGTTCGTGTCTTGCCCCCTTCACCCGGGCGCGTGGCAACATGGGCCCAGATGGATACGACCCAGACCCCCGCGGCCGGCCAGGAGGCGCTCGACGACCTCGTGCGATTGCTCGACCTCGAGGCGATCGAGGTCAACATCTTCCG
>JANNNB010000107.1:0-4019 GCA_031398325.1 Actinomycetes bacterium | reverse complement strand
AGCTACGTCGAACCGACCGGACGACGCGCCGAGCCCGGAGGCCGGGGCGGTCGGCCGCCCGAACTGTTCGCCGCCGGCGGGAGTTGGACCGAGGACGGTTCGCCCGTGAAGCGGCCCCGCAGGCGGGGTCGAGCCCGCTAGAGGTCGCCCTCAAGCGGCGTGCGGCGCGCCCCGATGAACAGGCGTGCGCCGGGTGGTCCTCGTGTCGTTGGTGGTGATCGGCCTCGTCGCGTCCGGGTGTGACGATCCCAACACGACCGACTACGACCCGATGGGTGCCGCTGCGGCGGCCGCCGGGATGGAACTGGCCGAGGTGCCGATCGAGCAGGTGGACTCGTGCGTCGAGTTCACCAAGGTCGCCGCGCTGGCCGGAGATGTCGCGGCACAGGAACGCTGGAACTCGGTCGGCCAGTCCGACGACGCCTTGTCGGCGGCCTGCACCGAGATCGGTCGGAGCGACCCGACCCAGCTGGCGGAGATGCACTGGGAGTGGACCGCCGCACAATCAGCGAACGGTTGATCAGTCGAGGCAGAACAGCGTCACGAGCGCGACGGTGGCGTCGACACCGCGGGCGGCGAACGCGTCGGCCGCTGCCCGGGCGTCGGGTTCGGAGTTCAGATAGACGGTGATCGTGTACACGCCGTTGCCGGCCATGCCGATCGCCTCCGCAGCACCCTCGTCGCAGTCGGTCGGCCCGACGAAGTAGCCGGCCGCTTCCGCATCGGCGACGGCCTGGGCGAGCACCGGATCGTCGAAATCGGCTGAACCGGCCAGCACGACCGACCAGACGTCGGGCGGGTCGGGCAGTTCGGTGAGCGACGGGGGGAACGGCGGCAACGTGGTGGTCGGAGCGTCGGTCGCCGGCGGCGCAGTGGTCGGTGCTGCGGTGGTGGGAGCCGCGGTCGTGGTAGGTGCGGCCGTGGTGGGGGCCGCAGTGGTTGTGGCCGCGGCGGACGTCGGAGCGACCGAGTCCGTAGCGACCGATTCGGCCGTCGTCACCTCGGTCGTGCCGTCGGTGGTCGAATCGGGTTCGGCAGCATCGTCGGAACCACACGCGGCGAGTGCGATGGCCGCCGCCAGCATGAACGCAGCCCCCCGACGCATCGGCCAACCATAGTCGTGCCCGGTCGAGCGATCTGCGGGTCGCTCCGGATTTCTGAGCGTCGTGAGTCTCGGAATCCGGGACCCAGGATGCTCAGAAAGTTCTGCCGTGGCTCCCGGCCGGCCGTCAGGCGGTCAGTCGAAGGCGGCGAGGGCCTGCTCGACGTCGGCGTCGTTGGTCTGCCAGCTGGTGACGAATCGGACCACCTCGCCACCCACGCCGGGACCGATCCGGTAGAAGAGCAGCCCCGCGGCCTCGAGAGCATCGGCCGTGGCCCCGTCGACACGGGCGAACACCATGTTCACGTCGGGGCGGTTGAGGAGCTCGACGTTGCGTTCGGTCAGACCAGCGGCGAGTCGTGCCATCTGTCGGTTGGCGTTGGCCGCGAGCGTCAGCCACGTGCCGTCGGTGAGGTACGCGATCAGCTGCGCCGACTGGAAGCGCATCTTCGACGTCACGTGGCCTGCACGCTTGGTGCGGTACACGAGTTCGTCGGCAGCGCGCTCGTCGAAGCACACGATGGCCTCGGCCGACATGGCGCCGTTCTTGGTCGCTCCGAGCGACACGACGTCGACGCCGGCCCGCCAGGTCATGTCGGCCGGCGAGCAGCCGATGGCGGCGATCGCGTTCGCGATGCGGGCACCGTCGAGGTGCACCCGCAGTCCGCGCTCGTGCGCGACCGCCGCGATCGCGGCGATCTCTTCGACCGGATACATCGTGCCCATGTCGGTCGGCTGCGTGAACGACACCACCGCCGGCTGCGAGTGGTGCGGGTCGCCCCAGCGGACGCCGTCGAGCGCCGCGGTGAACTCGTCGAGGCCGATCCGATGATCCCCGCCTCCGATACCGCGCATCACGGCCCCGCCGCCGAGCATCGACGTCGCTCCACACTCGCTGTTGAGGATGTGGGCCGTCTCGTGGCACAGCACGGCGCCCCACGGCGGGCAGAGCGCCGTCAACGAGAGTGCGTTGGCCGCAGTGCCGCTCGTCACCGGGAACGCCCGCGCAGTGGGATGCTCGAATACCCGCCGCACCGTCGCCTGCAGCGCCGCGGTCACCTCGTCGTCGCCGTATGCGAGCGCTGAGCCGACGTTGGCGTCGGCGAGCGCAGCCATGATCCCCGGTGCGATCCCTGCCGAGTTGTCGCTGCGCAGCTCGACCGTCATTTCTTCACCGTCATGTCGTCAACCTATGCGGCTCGTCGACAACCGCTCCCTCGCCGGTAATGTCGACCGTGGAGCGCCACGTCCCCCGACCGGCGCTCGAGGGAGACTCGTGGAACACACGACCGACATCGACCCCGGCGCAGATCACGGCATCGATCCCGTCGTCTACGCCCGCCGATGGTCGATCCTGCTGGTGCTCTGTCTGAGCCTGCTGATCGTCATCATCGGCAACACCACCCTCAACGTCGCCCTCCCGACCTTGGCCCGTGAGCTCGACGCATCGACGTCGTCCCTGCAGTGGATGGTCGACAGTTACGCCCTCATCTTCGCCGGCATGCTGTTCACCGCCGGCACTCTCGGCGACCGGTTCGGCCGGAAGGGGGCGCTCCAGTTCGGGCTCGTCCTGTTCATGGTCGGGGCGCTGTTCGCGTCGTTCTCCGATTCGTCCGGTCAGATCATCGCCGCCAGGGCGATCATGGGCCTCGCCGCTGCGTTCATCATGCCGTCGACCCTGTCGATCCTCACGAACGTCTTCCCGGCGCAGGAGCGCACGCAAGCCATCGCCATCTGGGCCGGCGTCTCGGGGGCCGGCGTGGCGATCGGGCCGATCACGTCCGGCCTGCTGCTCGAACACTTCTGGTGGGGATCGGTGTTCCTCGTGAACGTGCCGGTGATCATCATCGCCGTCATCGCCGGAGCGATCCTGCTGCCCAGGTCGAAGGACCCCGGCAACCACCCGATCGACGTACCCGGCGCGGCGTTGTCGATCGTCGCCTTGTCATCGCTCGTCTACGGAATCATCGAAGGGCCGCACAACGGCTGGACGTCGGCCGCGACACTCGGCGCATTCGCGCTGTCGGCAGTTGCGTTCGGGTTGTTCGTCTGGCGGGAGTCGACCGCGGCGCACCCGATGCTCGATCTCAAGCTGTTCAGCGACCGCCGCTTCAGCGTCGCGTCAGGCGGCATGACGCTCACGTTCTTCGCCATGTTCGGCACGTTCTTCCTGCTGGCCCAGTACCTGCAGCTCGTGCTCGGCTACTCACCGCTCGAATCCGGGCTGCTCCAGCTGCCGTTCGCCTTCATCATCATGTTGATCGCACCGCAGGTGCCCCGTTTCGTCAAGCGCTTCGGGTCGGCGGCCGTGGTGCCGGTCGGCATGACGTTCATCGCCACCGGCCTGGCGCTGCTGAGCCGGCTGGAGGTCGACAGCTCGTTGTGGGCGCTGTACTCGTCGATGATCCCGCTGGCCACCGGCATGGCGATCTCGATGACGCCCCTCACGTCGCTGATCATGTCGTCGGTTCCTCTCGGGCGCGCCGGTGTGGGCTCGGCGATGAACGACACGACCCGCGAACTCGGCGGCGCACTCGGTGTGGCCATCCTCGGTTCGATCGTGTCGTCGCAGTACGGGTCGGGGATCTCATCGGCGCTCGCCGGACTACCCGATCAGGCGCGGGAGATCGCCGACACGGGTCTCACCGGTGCGTTGGCGGTGGGTGAGCAGATCGGCGGCGACCAGGGAGCGTCACTCATCGATGCGGCGCAGCAGGCGTTCGTCGATGGGCTCGGCATGGCCGCCATCGTGGGCTCGATCGTCGTGCTCACGGCCGCCATTGCCTCGAGGTTCCTCCTCCCGCGCGGCGGCGACGCGTTCGACAACGCCCCGACCGATCTCGACGCCCCGGAACGCCACGCACCGGATCATCACGCACCAGATCAGGCACCGGTTCTCGACCCCGATTCGGTCTGA
>JANNNB010000094.1:0-16568 GCA_031398325.1 Actinomycetes bacterium | reverse complement strand
GAGCAGCGGACTCATAATCCGTGGGTCGTGGGTTCGAGCCCCACCCGCCCCACACGATCCAACTGGTGTTGTGCGACTTTGGGAGCCATCCGACAGGCCCGGCATCCAAGAAACCAAGACATATCCAAGATTTTCGTTTCGGTGGACGTCGTGGCGAAGCTGCGAACGGCGCCGGGGATGCGGGAGCGAGCACCCGAGGTCTGGGAGATCGTGGTGCAGGCCGGCCGGGATCCGGTGACCGGCAGGAACCGCCAAGTCCGTCGAACGTTTCGTGACGAGCTGACTGCAGCGATCCTCCAGGCGCAGATCCAACAAGTCGACGAGCTGGCCGCGCTCGCAGGAGCCAACCTCGTGGAGGATCCGTACGTCTTCACCGACTCGGCGGACGGCTCCGAACCGTGGAAGCCCGACTCCGTGTCGCAGTACTTCGGACGCATGCGCAAGCGGGCCGGTCTCGACGGCGTGCAGTTCCACCACCTCCGCAAGTTCATGGAGACCTACGGCCAGGAGATGGGCTACAGCGTGACGCAGGTTGCGATGCGCGCCGGCCACGATCCGAGCATTGCGGCCAAGCACTACAGCGGCCGCGTGAGTGAGACCGACCGAGCGCTCGCCGAAGCTGTCGCGTCATTGCTCGAGCCGTAGGAGCGTTGGCAGCGAGCAGACCTCGCACAGCCGGCGTCACAGACCGCGATTCCACGAATCAGGCTGACGGGTCCCCATACATACGTGTGAGGCGTTGTCACGAAGCTGCGCGTCGGCAGGCATTCCGCAATGAGGCCACGCGGCACCCCGTGCGCAACAACTTTCTCGGTTCGGGGTCCTCGACGATCGTCGGGCGACGTGGGTTTCGTAACGATCGCCGGCTCGACAGGCAGTCGTGGATGTGGATGTAGGGAGCATTTCGATGAGCGACACGACCATTGAGGTTCGGGTGCCGGATCTGTTGACGGTGATGGAAGCCGGGGCGGTGGCGCGGATCCCGCGCACGACTGCCTACGACCTCGCCAATCAGTTCCTCGCCACGAACGGTGCCGTCGGGATGCCGGTGAAGCGTGTTGGCGGTCAGCTCCGCGTCCCGCGCCGGCAGTTCGAGGAATGGATCGGTACGGCGATCACGGTCTGGCCACCACCCACCGTCGACACCGTTGACGACGTCACTGTGATCGCCGTCAACGACGACACCACCGAGCCCGTCGCCTCTCCGAAGCCATCTCGTCGCAACAGCTCCCGTCGCTCCACGACGCCGACGACCCCTCAACTCTTCAGCGTCTGACCCGCGGCCCGCCATGCTCGAACCAACCGCTCTCAACCACAACCAATTCAGTACAGACAGGTGCCCGCGAATACTCGGGAGTACTCCCTCGGGTGTTGGGGGGACTCGCAGCGGGCGCGTCCGAAGCCGTTCAGGAGCGGGGACCGACCTGGCGGATCCGTTCGGTGAGTGTGCGCATCACCTGGAGCGCGAACGTGGGGGTCTCGTGTACGAGAAACAGAAAGTCGCGTTCATTGATCACCGCCACCTCGGAGAGTTCGAGCGCGACTGCGGTGAGGCTTCGTGGTGAGCGGTCGATGATGGCCATTTCACCGAACGTTTGGCCCGGACCGACGACCTCCAGCACTCGGTCGCCATGTCGAAGTTCGACGGCGCCGGAGATCACACCGAACATCTCGGCTCCGAGATCGCCCTCAGCAAACAGCAACTCTTCACGGCCCAACTTCCGACGCTCGGACGCGTTCACGAACACGCCGCTCACTGTCATGCTGCGACAACCTCGACGGTCTTCGTCATGCGGTCAGCCTCCAGCGGGGTCGGGGGGAGATGGCCACGAAGCCGTTGAAGAATGCCTGTACATCGTCACCGCGGCAAGGTACCGACGGGCCGAGCGGCGCGGGGCCCAGTCTCGAGGTGTTCATCGACATTGCACCCACTCGTCACTCGTCCTTCACCCCGACGTCAACAGCCCGTTCTGCGATCACCGGGTCGGACGCCCGTCCACCGGTTCGGATCAACGCGCGGTGTGAACGGCTCGAGTCCTCGACGCCGGCCGGTCGCCTATGGCACCGCGGTCTGGTGACCGACTTGGCAACATCACAACGGGTCTGCGCTGAGCGTTCTTCCTAGTTTTCGGGTGGATCGACGTTTCGGCCGAGCCGGTCGGCCATCACACTGAATAGCGCCACCGGTTCGGCCGCTGACTCTCGGAGCGCGGTCAGGAACGTCGGGCCGGGGATTCGCCAGAGTTCGACACTTGTCGATGTTCGCACGGTCGCTGCTCTCGGTTGGCGCAGCAGGAGTCCGATCTCGCCGAACCAATCGTCTGTATCGAGTGTGTTGATGGTCGTCTCCTCGTCGAGCACGGCCAGTTGACCGGTTCGCACGATGTACAGATCGTCGGCCGGCTCACCCTGGGACAGCACATCAGTGCCGCCCGGCATCACCTCGACGCGAATGGACGAGGCGACCCGCTCGAGAACGGCCGTCGACGCACCGTCGAAAATCCCGAGCTGTGACAGCACATCGACAACGGGACGCAGTTGATCGTGCCGATTGCGTGCGGTAAGAGACACCGACCGCAGTCCTGGCGCCGCAGCGCCTGCACAAACCGTGACCAGTGCGGCGATGGATACGAGCGCGGTGGATACGCCGAAGCAAGCAACGAGTACCGGAGCAACGATCGCTCCGAGCAACTTTCCGGCGTTGCTCGCCGTGCCCACGACACCAAAGATCCGACCGAGCAGGTCGCGGCGAGCCAGGCGTTGAAGCATCAAGACGGACAGGACTTCGAACACGACGAGGCCGGCGCCGAGAATGGTCAAGACAAGGCATGCCGCTGGCGTGGAATGAATTGCCGCCAGCGCGGCGAGCGGGATCGCAGTCGTCAATAGTGAGGCGGCCATTGCCCCGGTTGCGTGGTCGGACCGCGCAAGACGGCTCGCGGCTGGTACGGCGGCGATCGCCCCGAGCCCGACGGCGCCGGTGAGTATGCCGATGCCGGCGGTGCCGAGATCGAGTTGTTGCTCGGCGACGAAAATGAACAGCACCAACTCGGCTCCCCGTGCGACATACATGGCGAATACCAACAGCGTGATCACCGACAGACCCGTGGTGCCACGTATGTCGTTCCAACCGGTTGTCAAATCACGCAGCCACCGATGGCGCTGCTCGGCGAGCTTCGACGGTGTCGCAGCGGACCTGTACGACAACGCACGAATTGACGCAAGGACGATCGCCGCGACGAGAAAGCTGGCTGCGTCAACGATGAATGCAGCGGTCGGTGACCAGACGGCGACAAGCCCCGCACCGATCAGCGGCCCGACGAATGTCATCACCTGGCGAACCGTCGACACCTGAGCGTTGGCCAACGCCAAGCCGTCCTCGCCCGCCACGAGCGGCAGCGCTGCGGTCAGCGCTGGCCGGTACGGGGCTGCAAGCGTGTATCCGACCGCGACCAGAGCGAGTAGACCTGCCGGCCCGACGCCGCTCGCCGCGGCGAAGGCAAGCATCACGAGTACCGCGGCTCGCAGAAGATCGAGCGACACGAGCAGCCACCGCCGATCGAGTCGATCGGCGAGCACTCCCGCCGGCGCGCTGATCAGTGCCCTTGGCCCGAGCCTGGCGATCGCCGCGACCCCGAATCCGGCCGCTCCAAGTCCGCGATCCAACAAGACCGCGGTGAGACCCACCCAGAACACTCCGTCACCGAGACCCGAGACGACTTCCATCGCGATCACCCGGCGAATGCCAGATGGCGCCGTTCGCTCTGCAGAACCGGGGAGCGGCACCGTGGTCATCGGCAATCCGCTTCAACTGCGTGCCGCCATGAAGATGCCGGACGCGGAGATTCGCTGGACCGGTATGTTCGCGAGCGACCCGGCTCGACAAAATCAAGCGTGCGAATCGCCCAGCAGCCCGTCGTCTGCGGCGATCGATTTGCCCGTGACACCGCCATCCTAGGAACCTTCTGCCGGCCGCTCCGTCCTGGGATGCGAGCTGATCGACGGGACCGTACCGGACAAGACGAGTCGGCGCGTCGCCCGTCGAGGATCACGAACCAAATGGGGCATCCCGCGGCTGGCGAGACGATCGCAGCCATCGCGATGAACTCGAGCACCACCAATGCGAGCGCGACTCGAGCGACGGTGGCTGATGCGCAGCCACGCCGATACAGGTTGCGCCCCCAGGCATCGACCCGTGTGCATGCACGCGCAATTCCCGATAACGCAAAACATTCGTTACCGAGCGATGTCCACGTTTCCCTTGTTGTTCACGCGCGCGCAACCGACCGGCCACTCGGCGAGTTGTAATCTTCAACCTGCCGATGTCCCCGACCTCGGGCGGTAGTCCCCCTTCGAGGTTGCCGTCGGGGCGGGTCATCGGACGAGCCGCTGCCGTCGACGGGGGTGTTCGGACCGGCCGCGCTGAACAGCGGCCACATCCTCCTCGCCAGATCGCCGAGCCGGACTCGACGACGATTCGACGGCGAGTCCCGGGATCAGCCGATCGAGCCAGCGAGGCATCCACCAGTTCCGATGACCGAGCAGCGCCATGGTCGCAGGAACGAGGACCATGCGGACCAGGGTGGCATCGAGGAACACCGCGAGACCGAGGCCCAGTCCGAAGAGCTTGATCTCTCGGATTTCCTCGAAGACGAATGACCCGAAGACGACGACCATGATCGCGGCGGCCGCAGTGATCACGCGGGCGCTCGACGCCAAACCGTCGGCGACCGATGTCGACGCATCGCCGGTTCGTTCGTACTCTTCTCGGATCCGCGACAGCATGAACACCTCATAGTCCATCGATAGTCCGAAGACGATCGCGAACAACATGAGCGGGATGAACGGATTGATCGGCCCTTCCTGAATGCCGAGGAGCGTGTCGCCCCACCCCCATTGGAAGACGACGACGATCACGCCGTATGTGGCAGCGATGGAGAGCACGTTCATCAGCACGGCCTTGAGCGGGACCAGGACGGAACGGAACACGGCCATGAGTGCGAGGAACGACAGGCCGAGGACGGCCGCGAAGAAGAGCGGCATACGATCGGCCAGGTAGTCAGTGACGTCGATGTTGGTTGCTGCGCTGCCGGTGACGTGCAGATCGAGCCCGGCCGAGGCCGCCGCCGAACCCGCTTGGTCGCGCAAGGTGCGGACGAGTTCGGTCGTGGCTGCGTCCTGCGGGGCCGACGTCGGGACGACCGTCATCACGTACGCAGCGGGGTTCGACTGGTTGTCGGCGATCGGGGGCGTGACGATCTCGACACCCGGTGTTGTGGACAGAACCGCGTGCAGCTCGTCAATCGCACCCGCCGCCGTGTCGGGCCTCGTGGTCGCGACGATGACGAGTGGACTGTTGAAGCCCTCGCCGAAGCCTTCGGCCAGCAGGTCGTAGGCCTGACGGGTGTCGGATCCGGCGGGGAAGTTGCCTTCGTCGGTCCAGCCGAGCCGTATTCCGACCGCGGGCGCGGCCAGTGCGACGAGAACGCCAGTCGCGGCCAACGCCCACAGCAACGGCCGACGCCCGATGGTTCGACTCCACCGGTGCGACACGGTCGCCTCCACCGGCTTCGTCGTTCGGTGCGGCACCTCGCGGCGAAGCCATGGAACGAATCGGCTCGCCAGCAACACGGCGACGGCGGTGACCGCGCCGAAGATGGCGAGTGGCGTGCGCCCGATGCCGACACCGAGGATGGCCGATGCGGTGGCGAACGCGGCGAGCAACCCGCGCCAGCGGGTGACCTCGAGCCGCCTGCCGGTCATCGCGATCAGGGCGGGCAGCAGGGTCATCGATGTGAGCATCGTGGCGAGCACCGTTGCGGAGACGCCGATCCCCATGCCGGAGAGCATCCCGAGCCTGACGAGCAGGAGGCCGAGCATCGAGATCACGACCGTGGCACCGGCGAAGGCGACGGCCCGTCCGGCAGTGCTCATCGCCACCACGACGGCGGTCCTCGGCGCGTGCCCGGCGCGCACCGTTTCGCGGTAGCGCGTGACGATGAACAGTGCGTAGTCGATGCCGACCCCGAGGCCGATCATCATCCCGAGCAGCACCGTGTCCTCCGGCATGGTCGTGACGCGGGTGAGCAGGATGATCGATCCGATGCCGATGGCGACGCCGCCGAGTGCGACGGCGATGGGCAGTCCCATCGCCATCACCGATCCGAACGCGACGATGAGGATGACGACTGCGAATGCGATGCCGATCAGCTCGCTCTGCGGAGCTTCGACCGACGCCAGGAACTGACCACCCGCCATCACGTCGAGACCAGCGACGCGCGGCGCGGCATCGGTGATCAGCGCGCCGATTCGCGCCGATTCGGTGTCGTCCACGTCGGCCGACAGATGCACGACCGCGAACGCCAACCGACCGGCCAGCGGCCCCGTCGTCGCGATCTGGCCCGCATCCGGGCCCGCGTACGGCGAGACGACGGTTGCCCCAGGGCCCTGTGGCGCGCCGGTCTCGTCGAGGAACCCGCCATCGACCGTGGCGAAGAGATCTTCCATCGCGGTAACGACCACGGGATCGTCGACGCCCTGCTCGGCCCTGAACACGATGAAGCCGGACCGGCCACCGGTCCCCATGTCGGGAAAGTGCTCCTCGAGCGCAGCGAACCCCGCCTCACTGTCGGAACCGGGCACCGCCGATCCACTCTCGAACGCAGGACCGATCGCACCGGCCGCAGCCAGCACCACCACCAGGACTGCGGCCCAGAGCCCGACGGTCGTCCGCCGATGGTCGAAGCACCAACCACCGAGGCGACCGAGCGCCGAGGTGCTCGGATACGCTGCACGGCGTCCTCTGTCGGTGACGGGCGGGAATGGGGGAGCAGGGTGCTCCATCGTCGAGTTCGGCATGGCGACCATCCTCCGGACCGTGGATCGGTTGCGCATCGGGAGTCCGGCCAATTCGGAGCCGTACGTTCGGCCGGGCCGCGGATCGTTCTTTCGGCTGATTCGCTCGCGGTTGGGGTCTCGTACGCTTCGGCTGTGGTGTTCGACAGCGGGCGCGCGTACTGGGCGAAAGCGGCGGTGAACGAGCCGCCCGGTCCGGCGCGACGCGACTGGGCCTTCGTCGCTGCCGTGGCTGTAGCGGCCATGGTCGAGGTGCTCGTCCGCGACCCCATCGTGTGGCCTGGCGTCTCGCTGGTCGTGACCATCGGCGTTGCATTTGTCCTGCCGTGGCGCCGAGTCCACCCACTGGTCGCGATCGCGATGGCGTTCGGGACGGTGAGCGCCGTCGACACTGTGGCCCTCATCCGCAACGTCGAGTGGGAGGGCCTCAACGTGACCGCGTTCCTGCTCGTGCTGCCCTACGCACTCACGCGATGGGCCTCCGGTCGGGCGGTCGGCGCAGGACTCCTCGTCATTGCCGTTCCGGTGACGCTGACAGTGGTGGGCGGTGCCATGGCTGGTGACCTCGTCGGTGGGGCCGTCGTGGTTCTGCTCGCTGCAGCCATCGGCTTCGCCGTTCGATACGCGAGCGAGTTACGCACCGAGGAAATCGCCGGGATGCGATCACGCGAACGCGAGGAACTCGCCCGCGAACTCCACGACACCGTCGCACACCACGTCTCGGCCATCGCAGTGCGAGCACAGGCCGGCCAGGTCGTGGCCGCCACCCGCCCCGAAGCCGCTCTCGAAGCGCTGGCGGTGATCGAGGAGGAGGCATCGCGAGCCCTCGACGAGATGCGTTCGATGGTCGGAACGCTGCGCCACGGCAACCAGGCGGACCTGAGACCGCAGCAAGGCGTGCGCGACCTGTGCCGACTCGAGCAGCGTGGCGGTGGACCGGGTCCGCGAGTCGTTGTCACCATCGACGGAAACGTCGACGATCTCCGCCCGTCAGTCGATGCTGCATGTTTCCGCCTGGCCCAAGAGGCGGTCACCAACTCACTGCGCCACGCTCGGCAAGCAACCGAGGTGCACGTGCACGTCGACGGACACGGCGACGAGGTGCGGGTCACGGTCGTCGACGACGGACGAGCAGTCGGCGCACCGACGGGTGCCACGCCAGGGTTCGGTCTCGTCGGCATGGCGGAACGGGCAAAACTGCTCGGTGGCACGTTCGACGCGGGCCCGGGTCCCGTCGGTGGCTGGACCGTCGCGGCCACACTCCCACGCCGAGCCGTGACGGCATGACGATTCGGGTCCTGATCGCCGACGACCAGGACATCGTGCGCACTGGTCTGCGGATGATCCTCGACGCGCAACCCGGCATCAGCGTCGTTGGTGAAGCAGCCAATGGTCTCGAGGCGCTCGAGCTCGCCCGCCGGTTGCGCCCCGATGTGTGCCTCTTCGACATCCGCATGCCCGACCTGGACGGCATCGAGGTCACCCGCCGGCTCGCGGGGCCGGACGTAGCGGATCCGCTCGCCATCGTCGTCATCACGACGTTCGATCTCGACGAGTACGTGCACGGTGCACTCAAGGCCGGCGCTCGAGGGTTCCTCCTCAAAGATGCCGGGCCCGAACTTCTCGCTCAGGCAGTGCGGGCGGCGGCGAGCGGCGACGCGCTCATCGCACCGAGTGTCACGGCCCGACTTCTGTCGAAGTTCTCCGAACTCGGTGCATCGTCACGGGTGAGTCCACCCGAACCGATCGACCCGCTCACCGAACGCGAGGAGGAGGTGCTGGTGACCGTCGCCCGCGGCCGCACCAACGCCGAGATCGCCGACGAACTCTGCATCAGCCTCAGCACGGTGAAATCGCACCTCGCCAGCCTCATGCAGAAGCTCGCGGCTCGCAACAGGGTCGAGCTCGCCATGTGGGCCTACGAGACCGACCGAATACGGACCTGACGCCGCGCCAGCACCGCAGCGGCTGCGGTCACGGGGACACGTAGCGGAATCGGGACCGAATCTCAGCGCCGATCATTCGTCGATCTTCACCGTCGTCGGTTCGGACAACCCACCGATTCCCGTCGGCAAAGCCCACCGTGATGAACCGACTGCCATCCTCGTTCGAAATCCAGCGCTGTCCCGGCTCGATGAGTACGGCACTGTCAGAACTCATGCGTTATGCACCGTACAGCGCGCACGAAGGGGCACGCACGGCGACAATCGTCACGCGATGCAGGTCCGCCGGGCTGGACGCTCAGTCAGGTGTGTCGATCAGACAGTTGTGCGAGGAGTTGGTTGCCGAGTTGTTCGGGTGAGCGGGTGTCGTCGTTGAGGAGCAGCACGAACAGGTCTTCGGTGGCGGGGTCGTATTGCATGTAGGAGGTGAAGCCAGGGATTGCACCGCTGTTGGAGATGCCGGTCGTCGAGGCCGGGTCGGCGGCGAACAGTCCGAGTGTGTGTCCGTCGTCGGGCAGGCCGCTGATCATCTCTGCGTAGACGTCGGGAGGCAACAGCTCGCCGTTGCCGAGTGCGCGCATGAACACGGCAAGATCGCTGGTGGTCGAGACCAAGGCTCCGGCGGCGCCTGCGGCGGTCTCGAGCGCCCGGTACGAGACGCCGCTGGTGTCGCCGCCCGGTAAAGAGGCCGAGAATCCGCCGATCGGTGTTCGTGTCTCGTCAGGCGCGAAGTACGTGAAGGTCAACTCGAGCGGGTCGACGATGCGTGTTCGTAGATTGTCCGCGAGCGTCATGCCGGTCACCGCTTGGAGCAACATCCCCGCCACGATGTAGTTGGTGTTCGAGTAGGCGAACTCGGCGTCGGGCGCGAAGTCGGTTGGCTGGTCGGACACGAGCGCGATTACGTCGGCCGGTGTCCACGTCCTGGCTGGGTCGGCGAGGACGGCGGGGGCGAGTTCGCTGTCGGTGTGTTCGGGAAGACCGCTGCGGTGCGCTAGGAGTTGGCGGATTGTCACGCCCTCGGCGACGGTCAGGGTCGGGTCGTGGTCGGTGACGAGGTCGTCGAGACCGACGGTGCCTTCGGCGACGAGCTGCAAGACCATCACCGCGACGAACGTCTTCGACAGGCTTCCGACCCGGAACGGTGAGTCCGGTTCGACGCTGCCGCCGTCGGGGCCGGCGCTGCCCGCTGCGGCCAGGGTCAACTCGTCATCGTTGCCAGCGATCGCCACGGCGACGCCACCAGCTCCGGCGTCGGCCCACTCATCGAGCAGTTCCTGGACCGACTTGGTCGATGCGGACCCTCCGGTCGACGAGACCGCCGAGGTCACAGCACCGACGGGTGTCGAACCGTCGGTCGTGGCCGCGTCGCTGCAGCCGCTGATGCCCGCCACAACGGTGACGACGGCAACGGCGGCGGCGAGTCGGGAGGGAGTGCGGGCAGTGTTCACGTCGTGCGGCTTTCGTCAGCTTGTGGGAGGAAGATGGCTTCGATGGGTTGGTCGAACAGGACGGCGATCTTGAACGCGAGCGGAAGGCTCGGGTCGAAGCGTTCGGTTTCGATCGCGTTGACGGTCTGTCGGGAGACGTCGAGCTGATCGGCCAAGTCGGCCTGGCTCCAGCGTCGCACGGCACGCAATTCGCGAAGTCGGTTTCGCATCGGTCAGCGCCGCATCAGGACGGCGAGCGCCGCGACCCATGCGACGATCCCGGTGATGAAGGTGAGCTGCAAGTACTGGGCGCTGGAGCCGACATCAGCCCCGTCGAGCAACCCGCCGGTCAGGGCCACCAGCATCGCCACGGCGAACCCGACCGACAGGGCTTCGAGGTGCACCGTGCGTTGGTACTCGTCGCAGCGCCGCAAGATTCGCCATTGCACCCACGCCAGCCACACGCCCGCCAGCAACGGCGACAAGGAGACCAAAAGATGCCATCGGTTGGCGCTGGCGTCGAGATCGGCTGCGGTGACCACACCCTCGAGCACCACCAACGCCACGATCGCCGGGATCGCATCGCGGATCGCGGCTCGGTCCTGTCGTCGTTCTAGTTCGCTCCTGCGGTCCAGCTCCATGGATGACAGTGTAACGTCTACTTGATACAATGACAAGTGAACTTGTCTTGATGAAGCGGGTCGCACCGGTTTTGCGGAGCACAGAGACCGCTACCGAGCGGTCGCGAACGACTCCAGAAGGTTCATGCGACGCTTTGCTTGCGACACCAACTCTGCACGCCGCGGCTCGGGTACAGGAGAATGCTCGACCGTGTCGAACTTGTCGCGGATGTCGGCGCGCTTGATCCGCAACGCCAGCGGATCGTCAGCACAACGGGACAAGTAGACCGCTTCGGGTTCGCCTTCTCGTGCGGTGAGCGCATCCACCACGGCGATGAGCCGATCGTCCGCGCCGGCGGCCCGCAGGTCGTCCCAACCAATCCTTCCGTTTTCGACGGTGTCATGGAGGAGCGCAGCAGGCACGGCGTACGGGTCCGGATCGGATCGGACGTGATCGGCCACGCTTCGAACATGATCGATGAACAAGACACCGAACTTGTTGCGGTCGTCGTCGTGCGCGCGTTCGGCCAGAGCGTCAGCCTCGTCAATGCTGATCATCATCACCTCCCAACGGCGACCACCGTAGTACCTCCGATGGACAAGTGGTGCCGGGCGGTCCCAGCGCAGATGCCACCGGAAACGAAACGTCGGGGTGGCGACTGTTCATCGTGTCGTCATCGGCGCGCCACCCACCCGGTTCTACGATCGGGCCTGGTTCGGTTGACTCGCACGTCCCGGAACGCCGGATGCTCCTCACCCTCCCCCTCGGGGAGCGTCTGCGCGCACCGCATGCTCCCGAACGTGAATGCATGATGCACCGTCGCCTGCATCGTGATCTGAGACGTCAAGGCGGAATTCGGCTCCTGAGTCGACGTGCCGCTCGACACCGAGCGGCGCCGTTCTTCATCGGCCAGTGAGCCGACAATCGAAGACGAGCACTCGACACACGTACGAGCTGACAGTTCGAGCCCGGGCCGCTTGTGGCGTGCTCGGTGCGACCGATGCCAGTCAGTTCAGTTGGTCATGAGTTCGTGGCCGTATGACCAGACTTGCTCGTCTCGATCGCCGAGCGATCCCTCTGCCGCTGATGAATCGCTCACCCTGCGTCGCCTCGGTTCGATGGCCTGGCAATGTGAACTTTTCGACGGCGAGACAGCTGCGGTAGCGGACACGCCGGCTCGAATCAGTGTTCGTCGGGCACAGGAAACGAGGCCCAGTATCCGACCAGTCGTGCAGCGGCCGCAACGTACAGGCGCGCCGCGTGCGGGTCGTCGCCCATCGCGTCGAGACAAGCCAGCGTGTACTTGACTTGATGTGCGTCGGGATGAATGGCTGCGCGGTTGGCGAGGTAGGTGACGAGTTCGGCACGACGCTCCCCGGGGAAGTGCCAGGCCGCCGCAGCGGCCGCGTCGGAGCCGGCGGCGAACGCCTCGCTCAACGACCCGTCGAATCGGTGCGGCTCGAACCCTTCGACGAGTGGCTCCGTGGCGAGCGACGCTCGGAAGCCGAACACGTAGGTTGCTGCGGTCGCGAGAGCGCGGGTCGGATCGACGCACGATCCGCCAATGCCGATGGCCGCTTGGGACATCGTCAGCGCATGGCTCCAGCCGTATGGAGCGTGGGTGGTCGGCTCGCTGAGCATCGACCAGGCCGCCGCCCTCATGACTGCCCGCCCGCGAGCGGTGATCTCGCCTGGTCCGCACACCGGTCCGAGGAGTGCGGGAGCGAGTGCTGCAGTGTCGACGCGAGACATCGTGGGGAAGATGAAGTTGTTCGGTCCTTCGCCGAGCTTCGGTGTCGAGGCCAACGCGGCGGTCATGTCCGCACCTGTCGCTTCTCGGGCCGCCGCCGGCGTGGTGTGTCGCTGGTCGACCCAATGAAGCTTCATCGATGAGTTGCGAGTGAGCTCGCGGACGAGTGGCCGCAGGAGGCGCCCGGTGAGGTTCCAACGGGGGCTGACTCGAGGCGCGAGCCAAAGGAAGATCGGGGCGTGCGCCGCCGCTGCCAAGGAACCGATGATCAAATCGGCCAGCGCCGTTGACAGTTCAACCGGTGTCAGGTGTGTCCCCAACCAGTCCGCTGCCTCGTCTGCGGCGTCGAGATCGTTGGCGTCCATCGCGTCGGAGAGATGGCCGACTGCTTCGTCGACCCGGTCGAACGTCCGCCGGCGAGCGGGATACGCGGCCGGCTCGAAGGACGTGAACGTGCGAACGACCTCGGTGATCCGCTCCCGGGCCTGCTCACGAAACGTTGCGTCCACGTATGGGAGTAGCGCTGTTCTCGCGAGCAGTTCGAGCGGCGCATGCAGCACGAAAGAGTTGGCCGGGGCGTCCCGCGGCACTGCGATCTGTTCGGCTGCGATACCAGTGAGGTAGGCGTCGGAGTCGTGGCTGGCGACGTTGCCGAGGTGGCTTGTTGGTTGCATCTGAGCGAGAGTAATAGTTAAAGTGAACTTTATGTCAAGCCCCGATCCCCTCGACGTGACCCATGACTCGACAACTCGGTCAGGTGAAGCCGACCTGCTCACCATCGGAACGCTCGCCGAGCGCTCCGGTGTCGCTGCTTCCGCACTGCGCTTCTACGAGAACCAAGGTCTGATCCAGTCCTCGCGCTCGGACGGTGGGCAACGACGATATGAACGAGAGGTGCTGCGACGCGTGTCGTTCATTCGCATCGCGCAGCAACTCGACGTGTCGTTGGAAGAAATCCGCTCATCGATGGCTTCGCTCCCCGACGGCCGCACCCCGAACAAGGCCGACTGGCAGCGACTCGCACGGTCCTGGCGCACGCGCCTCGACGACCGGATCGCCACACTCGAAAAGCTGCGCGACAACCTTGGCGACTGCATCGGGTGCGGCTGCCTTTCGTTGAGGGCCTGCGCGCTGTACAACGCCCACGATGGGGCCGCCGCACTCGGCGCGGGACCGCGCTACCTGCTCGGCAACAGCGCGGCCGACGTCGACATCCACTGAGGCGAGGGGTCGGTCAGATGACGAACCCGATCACGTCGACGATGACGTGGGTGGAGTTCTGCCCGGCGGTGATCGAGATCCTGCCGTTCTCGTCGACCGCGGCGTACGTCGTGGTGGCCACCGAGCTGTCGCTCGCCGTCCAGTTCACGGTGCTCGAGCTGGGCACGGCGGAGACTCCGCCCGCGTACACGGTCAAGAAGCCGCCGATCTCGGTCCCGGTCACCGTGACGGTGATGATGCCGGCGCGGACGCCGGCCGGGAGCTGCAGATCGACCTGTCGCGTCTCGTTGACGCCGATCTTGCCGGCCGGGAGAGCACGCGAGTCGTACACGCGGACGGGAACCGGATTGAACTGCGTCTCACTCGAGCGAGCGGCCACCTGACCGCGTACTGCACCAGCAGGGAACTGGGCGGTGTGGACGTTCACGTAGAAGCTGGCCGGATTCGCGATGATCGAGTTGATGAGGGCAGCGTCTGCGGTCACGCACTTCGTGAGCTCGGGGCCGACCTCGGTGCCGGTCACTGCGAAGTCGACCCTGACCGGGCCTGCGGTGCCCACGCCACCCTCGTGAATGTGCGCGAGGGTCCACGGACCGACGTTCGTGGTGGTCAGCTGGATGCACACTTCGCTCCTCGCGGGGCTGGCGTTGACGACGGCGAACCCGAAACCGTCGGGGTCACCGGCCGTCGGTGTTTCCTCGGTGCCGCCCTTCAGGTGCGCCACGAGCGGGACCGATGGGGCGCCGCTCGGGCTGGTACGGGCACCCGACAGCGCGGCCACATTGGTGATGACGCCGACGCCGATGACCATGGTGGCGGCGAGCGGGATGAGCAGATGCTTCTTGGACAGACCCATGAGGTCGCTCCTCTTCTCGTGCGTGAGCACGGTGGTGGCGCCGGTCGGCGTCGGGCGGTGACCCTCCCGACCGTACACCCGCCTCGGCCGGCCCTCGACCGATCGACCGAGCGGCACACGGGCGCTTGCCCTGAACACCGGCGGTGCCTCGGCCCAGTCAGATTCTCTAGCGTGGATCGACGACGATGGGTGAACTGACGCCGGGGAGCCCAGTGCGTTCTGCCAGAATCGTCACATGGCTGACTCGTATCCGGCGCTCCGCGCTGTGGCGATCGACGCGACCGACGCACGGCAACTGGGGGAGTTCTACCGCGAGCTCCTCGGCTACGAATACCGTCCCGGCGACGAGCCGCCGCCGTGCGGGGACCCGGATCCGAACGGCCAGGATTGGTTGGTTCTCCGAGACCGCACCGGCGAGGCCAGGCTCGCCATTCAGCACGTTGCCGAGCTGCCGCGGTCGACCTGGCCCGATCCGCACGTCCCCCAGCAGATCCACCTCGACCTGACGGTCGCCAATGCCGAGCAGCTCGCCGTGCAACGCGAGCGGGCACTGGCGCTGGGAGCGACGGAACTGCTCGACCGCTCGGCCGACCCGGACGAAGCGTTGTACGTGCTCGCCGATCCGGCCGGGCACCCCTTCTGCATCTTCGTGTCGCCTGATCACCCGGGCTGACCGCGAGCGACCGGATCACGCCGCTCACTCGGCGGACGCCGAAGTTCGGGATCACGCAAGAGCAGGCGCGCCGTCCGCCACCCGCGCAAGTCGTTGACGACGGCGAGTTCGTCGCACTCGACGAGCTCGTCGGCCAGTACGGATCGCTCCTCGACCCCACCCTCTGCGAGGGCCATCGCCCGGGCGATTCCGGGTAGCCCGCCATCCGACAGCGGTGGCACGTACCACTGGTCACCGATCCGATACGCCAGATTGGCGATCGTGGTCTCGATCGCGTGGCCGTGTTCGTTGACCAGCACGACGTCGTTGGCATCGGGATGGCGGGCGCGGGCCTCGTCGTAGTGGCGTCGCCACGTGGTCTTGTGGCAGCAGTACGGATCGTCGGATCGGGTGACGACGTCGTCGACGAGAAGGCGCACCGGCAGTGCCGATGCGTCGACGGGGTGGCGCTCGACGGTGAAACTGCCGGTTTCGTCCGACAGCACGCGGATCCGCTCGATCACGGCGCAAGGCTCGATGCCGGAGAGCGCGGCAGCTAATCCGTCACGATCGAAGTCGAACCCGAACCAACCGGCTGACGCCTGCATGCGATCGAGGTGCCTGGCGAGGTTGGCGACACCGCTGGCGTCGTAGCGGAGGGTCTCCAGGAGGGCGAGCTCTCGGTGTGATCGGGTGAGGATCCGTGCCTTCGCTCGTACTTCAGCGTCCTCGGCGACGGCGTCCGACGACCACGTGATGCCGCCACCTGCGCCGTACACGAACGTGCTTGCCAACGGGTCCAGGACCGCCGTGCGAATCGGTACCGAGAACACCGCACGTGGACCCGCTCCCGGTGGGGCGAGCACGCCGATCGCCCCGCAATAGACGCCGCGAGGGTCGGCCTCGAGGTCGTCGATGATGCCCATCGCGGCGATCTTCGGAGCGCCGGTCACCGAGCCGCACGGGAACAGCGCTCGGAGGACGTCGACGAGTTCGACGTCGTCGTCCACATCCGCACGTACGGTCGACGTCAGTTGCCAGACGGTTTCGTAGCGCTCGACGGTGAAGAGTTCGGGTACGCACACCGATCCGGTCCGGGCGATGCGTCCGAGGTCGTTTCGGAGCAGGTCGACGATCATCACGTTCTCGGCCTGTTCCTTGGTCGACGCCCGCAGCGTCGCCGCCGCTCTTTCGTCGTCGTCGGGTCGGGGGCGTCGTTCGGCCGTGCCCTTCATCGGGC
>JANNNB010000091.1:0-5511 GCA_031398325.1 Actinomycetes bacterium | reverse complement strand
CCATTTTTCGCTTGACGTGTGGCGGTGCCGGCGGGAGTCGGCCCGAACGGCTCCACCTCGCACCAGCGACTTGGCTCGCAGCCGTCCGCAGCAGCGGACCTGCTGCGCTCCGGTGCAGGCGCTCGGCGATGTTGCCGGGCGCCTGGATCTGGGGGACTAAAACGGGGTCCACGCTGGTCATTCGGTCACCTTACCGATCCCGCGATCAGCGCCGCCTCGATCCGCAGGGACGGTCGGGGCCGACGCGTTGAGCACGATGGCCACCACCGGGACGAGGAGGCCGATCCCCACCGCACCGAGCACGACCGCATACCAACCAGGTGTGGATGGAACGACCTGGAGGGCGATCACCTCGGCCACGACGGCTGCCACGAAGAACCGGAGGTAGCGCACGTGCTGTTGAGCAAGAAGCAGGTACATCACGAGGTTCACGAACGCGAGCGGTACGACCGCGAGCCCGATCTTCCACGCGATGTCCGAAGCGGCAACGTAGCGGTCTCCGTACAAGAACCGGAACAGCGGCTCGCCAAGTAGGTACAGGCTGCCCACCGACAGCGTGGAGATCGCCAGCACGAGCGCCGCTGATCGCCGCATGAGGTAGCGAGTACGGTCCAGCGAGTCGCTCGACTGCGCCAGCGATGGGAACACCAGCTGCGCAACCAGGGCCGGCAGCCAGAGCACGGCCTTGCCGAGCACGGACGCGGCGGCATAGATGCCGGCCTCCACCCCATCGAAGTTCGCTCGGGCGATCGGCACGTCGATGCTGAGGATCAGCCAGAACAGTGCGATCGCGGCGAATGACCGCCGGGCCTCCTGACTGAGCAGTCGGGTCTCGACGGCACCTGCGCCCGATGTCGCCCGGAGTCCGATGACGGCGATGACCGTTGACGAGATGATCACTGTCGCCAAGAGGCCTTGGACCTGCGCACCCGCGATGAGGACCGCGGCGGAGAACACGACCTTCGCCACTCCCTGCGAGGCCGAATACACCGCTAGCCCTGCGAACCGGCGCAAACCCTGCAGCCGACCGGCCGCTATCGAATCGATACACGCCGGGGTGACGTAGAGCCCCAGGAGCACGACGGGGACGATGCCGACGCGCAACAGCGAGCCGATGAGCGGCGAGAGCACCAACACGCAGAGCGCGATCACCGCGGCGGCCTTCAGCGCGGCTCGTGTCAGGCCGTCGAGTGGTCGGGTCGATCGAACGGCTTCCCCCGCCGCGAGCGAACGGGCCGAGACGATCTGCAGCGACGACGCGGAGACAGTGATGACGGTGACGACTGCGAGGAACCCGCCGAGCAGGCCGTACTGCTCGACGGTGAGTTGCCGGCCGGCGATGATCTGGAACGAGTAGTTGCTGAGGTTCCCGACGATCACGGCCAAGCCGATCGCCAGGCCCGTCCTCGGGCTGACGATGGGAGCCGGCGGCTCGCCCTCGGAGGTCGTCACGTCGGCCGGAACGATTGGATGGCGCCGGTCAGCGCCTGCTCCACTTCGCCACCGACGACCGACCACTCGACCGTCGAGACCCGTGGCGTCAGCGTCAGTCGGCCATCGAAGAAATCCAGCAGTGCCCGGCCTGCGGCAGCCGGCACCGGGTCGACCAGGTGTCCGCCCGATGACACTACGGAGTCGCGAAGTCCGTCGACTGCGTAGCCGATGGACGGTGTTCCGACGGCCGCAGCCTCGCTGACGTTGAGGCCCCATCCCTCGCGCACCGACGTGGCCACGAGAACGTTGCTCTCGGCGAGCCGCCTCTGGCGCTCGTCCCACGGGACGTGACCGAGGATCTCCACGCCCGGAGGCGGGTCGGCCTCCAGCACTGCGCGCATCGGGCCGTCGCCCATGACCCATAGGCGTGCGTCCGGCCGGACCGCCCGCAACACGCCGAACGCCGCGATCGCCTCGTCTGGACGCTTGTTGCTCGACAACCTGCCGAGGAACACAACCGTCGGTGACGTCGCCTTGTCCACCACCGGACGATCCGACGGATCGGCACCGATCGACAACACGGCCGAATCGTGGATGCCGTAGTCCGCCAACGAGGCTGCCGACGATTCCGAGATCGTCAGGACGGGCACGTTGCGATACGAGCGGAGCCAGTGGGGTTCGAAGACGTATCGACCGGCGAGCGCAACGGGAGAGGGCATCTCGTACTTCCAGACCTCGCGTGCCACCTGGAAGATCAGCGCCACCACCGGGACGCTGTGCACGTACCGAGGGCTCAGGAAAGGGCGTGTGTTGCACACGTCGAGGACGACATCGAACCGGCCGTCGCCCTCGGTCTTCCAGAACCGACGGGCCTGGCGGTACACACCGAAACGACCTCCCTGTCGGACGACGTCGTAGCCGTCCACGGCTTCGCGCCCGGCGCGACCCTCGACCGCTGCCACGAACAACGTGACCGCATGGCCACGCTGCGCCAGATCAGCGGCCACACGCTCGGTGTACACCTCTGCGCCTCCTGCGAGGGGATGGGCGCTGTCCTTCCAATTGAGAATCAGGATCCGCATCATCCGACCGTCCTGGCAGGCGACGACCGAAGCGATCGAAGACGTGCGAACGCTCCCCGCCACATGCCGGCGAGATAGAACACGCCGAAGGGCACCGCGAGCACACTCACCACGACGGAATCACGCGAGCGGGCGCCGCCGGCCAACACTCCAAGACCGGCACCGACGCTGGCGAGCCCTGCAGCGGGTACGACGAGTCGAGGTGCTCGAATCACGGCAACGGCACCGAGCGGGCTCGCTGCGAGGACGACGACGATCGCCCGTGAAAAGCGCGCCCCGGGACGCAGGTAGCCGTCGATCAGCACCGCACCCCGGTGCCGAGCATGCTGGAGGAAGTCCCGCAATGTGGTCCGCGAGTTGTAGACGCACGAATATCCGGGTGCGATGTTGAGGCCGTAACGCTCGGCGACCCAGCGAAGGACGGCGGTGTCGTCGTTGGAGATGTGCTGGTCGTCGACGGTCGGCTCGTAGGCATCGAAGGCATCGAGCAGCACATGGCGCGGCGCCAGCAGCGCTGTCGTGCCCTTCGGGTAGTAGTCGAACTCGTCGATCCCGAACCACGTCCTGCTCGGACGTCGCCAGTAGCGCCTCCACGCGACGTGCTCGATCGCCTGCCAGAATCCGGCGATCGGGCTGAGGTCGGTGTTCGCCACCGTGTGTGCCGTCCACACCTGGTCCTCCGGGCGCTCGAGCAAGGGGAACACGAACGCGAGGGCCCCGGGATCGAGGCGAACCCGGGTGTCGATGAAGAGCACCATCTCGCCCTCGGCTGCGCTCAGCCCCGCGGCACGGGCCGCCAATCGGCCGGAATTCGGCTGGGTCAGCACGACGAGCGTCGACGAGATCGGTCGAACCGCCGCCTCCGCCTCGACCACCGTCGCATCCGTCGAGCCGTCGTCGACCACGACGAACTCGACCCCGGACAGGCTCGCCGTCTCGGCCGCCGTGCCGACAGCCTCGAGACAGCCTCCGATCCATCCAGCCCCGTTGTGGACCGGGATCACGACCGACAGCCTCAACGCGGGCACCCGAACTCCGTTCTGTACATCATTCAGCGCCGCAGGCTACCGACCACGGACCGGCCTGAACCGTCCCCGTCGGTCCGCAGGTGCACGCAGGATAGGATTCCGAGACTTGCCGTCGGGACAGACCGCGTGAAGCAGCCGATGTACGACGATCCGCACACCCCCGAAAGCCGCCCGGCGACGTCACAGTCGAAATGGTGGTTCGTCGGTGGAGCGCTGGCAGTCGCCGGCATCGGGTTGTTGTCGACTCGCGTCGGACTCCGCGATCTCGACGCTGCTGCGGCAGGCGATCTGCGCGGACTGCTGGGCGCTGTTTCTGCGATCTCGATCACTGCGCTCGGCCTGCAGCTCGTCCTGGTCGGGATCCTGAGCGATCGGTCGCGAGCCGGACGGATGCTCCGTCCCACGAGCTCGGTGCCGGTGGTCGTGGCCGCGCTGGTCGTTGGGTTGCTCGCCGGTGGCGTCGCGCTGTTGCTCATCGATTCAACGGCATCGTTCGAGGTTCCCGCCGCCGTGTCGATCGGCTTGTCGATGGCCGCACTCACGGTCGCCGTTGCGCCGCGAGCCGTGCTCCTCGGCGAGGAACGCTGGCGCGAGCTCGCTCTGATCAGCGTGGTTGCCTCACTCGTCCGCTTTGCCGTCACCGGCCTTCCGTTGACCGGCGGCGGGCTCGGCGCCGCTCTCGCCGGTGTCGTGGTCGGCGACATCGTCGCCGCGGCGGCGGCTCTCACGGTGACGCGACGAACCCCCCGAGCCACTACGTGGCCGGCTGGCGCCGGAAGACACCTCCGAATCGCCGCAATGTCAGCGGTCGGCCTCACCCTGATCGTGACGCTGAGCTCGGTGTGGCTCGGTCGCGGTTCTGAACCCGAGACCGACGCCTTCAACCAGAGTGCGTCGGTCGCTCGACAGGTGTTCGTCCTCGCATTCACGGTCGCCTACGTCTTCTTCCCGGCCATGGCTCGACTCCCCATCGGCTCGGTTGCGTTGCGGCGTCATTTCCATCGAGCGCTCCTCCTGACCGCGGCGACTGCTATCACCGCCGCCGCCGCAGTGGCACTCTTTCCCGCGCTCACGATCGATCTCATCGGCGGCGAGCCAGCTTCCGCGTCCACGACGACGACCCTTCGACTCCTCGTCGTGGCCTTCACCTTCTACGGAATCGCTGCGGTGTCACTCATGCAGTACATCGCCCACGGCTCGAGGTTCGCGCTGGCGGCGTGCCCATTGGTTTCGGTGATGGTCGTCGGACAGCTGACGGCGAACACGGCGGCGGCACTGGCCTGGTTCACCGTCGTCACGGGCGGAGCTCTTGCAGTCGTCGCCTCGATGCCGGCGCTCGCTCGTGTCCAGCCGCTCCTTCGCCCGGCCGTGCAGCCGCTCCCGGACAACACGGACGGCCCACGTGAATCCGTCACGATCGTCGTCCCGGCCTACAACCCGGGCCCGGTGGTCATCGAGACGGTGACGACGATCCTCCAGAGCTTTCAGCGCGAGGGCATCCAGGTCGAAGTGATCGTCGTGTCCGACGGATCGACCGACGGGTCACCAGAACTGATCGACGAGGCGGGCCTCGCGCACGTCACCCACCTCCGCCACGACGTCAACCGTGGCAAGGGCGCTGCGCTCCGGACCGGATTCGGTGCCGCCTCGACGCCGTCGGTCGGTTTCGTCGACGCTGACGGCGATCTTCATCCTTCGCAACTCGTCGGTATGGCGCGGGTCAGGGAGGAGACCGGGGCGGACATCGTCTTCGGCAGCAAGCGTCACAGCGACTCGATGGTCGCCGTTCCGTTCGTCCGCCGGATCTACTCGCACACCTTCGAGTTGATCGTGCGGCACCTCTTCCAACTCGACATCAGCGACACGCAGACGGGGATCAAGATCTACTCGAGACCGGTCCTCGCCGCCACGCTGCCGGTCGTCGAGGAGACCGGTTTCGCCCTCGACCTCGAACTGTTCGTTGCGGC
>JANNNB010000078.1:0-34464 GCA_031398325.1 Actinomycetes bacterium | reverse complement strand
CCAACCACATCGAATACGCACCATTAAGTGGAAAGTCGGAGGTGCGTTCGGGAATTCCCTCGCCGAGCCAAACATATTGCCAGATATCGCTCCATTCAGGGTCTTCAAAGTCACCACCGTTGACGCACCAGCACCTGACCTGGGCCGACCATCGGGTCAGCGACATCGCGCAGTTCCAGAACGGCGGGTCCGCCGAACTGCTCAACCACCACTGCTCGCACGCCGCGAAGAATAGTGGCAAGGTCCGCGGCTCAGCCCCTTGCCCCACGTGTGCGCACGTCCTGACCCTGGCCAGGAGCCGACCGCAAACCTGCGCGAAACTGGGTCTGGAAATGGGCGAGGGTGTCTGCTCGAGCACGCGAATCTTCCCGTGCGAGCGGCAACTCGTGCGGTACACGGAAGCGCCGCAGGCCCGGCCTTCCGCAATCGGAGCGGCCGGGCCTGCGGGGCAGGGGCGTCAGTCGCTCGGGAACAGCGCAGCGAGGTCGAGCGGGCGCAGGACACTGGCGATCACGTGGACCGTGCCTCCGTCGGCGGTCCGGACGGTGCGACCGAACCAGAACGGGTCGAAATCGTTGGCGTCGTCATCGGCCAGGCCGACGAGGGTGAAGAACGGCCTCTTGATCTCGAACGTGCCGTCCGAGAGGCCGAGGGCCGGGAGCTGAGTCAGGGTGTTCACGCTACGCGACGCCGGTCGGCGAAGGTCTGGGATCTGGGCCCCGGTCGCGTGGTACCGCACGGTTTCGGACAGGGCTGCAACACCGCTGATGCCCGTGCCATTGAGGTCGGGCGTGCCTGCGATCGTGAGCAGGGCGGCCAGGACGTCGGCCTCGCTGAGCTTCCAGATCGGGGTGTTGGTCAGGTCGGCCACCAGGGCACGGAACGACGCATCGGCCGGGGCGAAGACCGTGCCCGTGAAGCCAGTGAGGGCTGCGGCGATGGTCGCACCGCCCGGGTCGTTCACGGCGTCGAACGGGAGGGCTTGAGCGGCGGCCAGGAGGATGTCCAGGTCGTTCCAGTCGCTGTCGGTCGCGCTGCCAGGCGGGTTGTTGGCAGCACTAGCGACGAGGGCATCGACGATGCTGGCCGGCTGGGCTGTGCCGGTGGCCCCGGCGGGCGAGGCCACGGCGGCCGTGCCGGCGAGGGCTGCGCCGGCGATCAGCGCGGCGGTGAACTTGCGGATACGCATAGTGGTGAGTCTCCTCTGGGATTCGGGGCTGGTCCCCGGCTTGGTCGGGCAATGGGTATTCGGAGGTGGCTCCGTACACGGATGCTGATTCTCAGAATTCTTCGAGAACGGCGAGGGCACGTGCCGCCTCCACCATCGAGATCGACCCGGCAGATGTCCGAGACCGACTCAGCTTGTTGGCCAAACGATTCCGCGACCACAAAGCTCGTGAAGCCGACCTCGTCGACGAGGCCACAGGGCGATAACTCGACGAAGCTTGACCTGGATCGGCGAACGTCCAGGACGGCATCACCGACTATCTCACCGCCGCGTCGCCGCCCATCCCGCTCCGCGAGGCCGTCGTTGCAGCACCGGTCGAACGGGGTGGTTATCAGGTCGCTCATGGTGGGTGCGATCAGGCGAGCTTGGTGGCGGAGATACCGCCGTCGACGTAGAGGGTGATGCCGTGGATCATCGACGCGTCGTCGGATACGAGGAACGCAACGGCGGCGGCGATGTCGTAGGGCTGCACGACGACACCGGCCGGGGTTGACGCAGTCATCTGGTCGAGTACCTCGCGGAAGTCCTCGTTGCCCGGCGTGAGCGTGACCCCGGGTGCGACTGTATTGACCCGCACGCCGGCGGGTCCGTACTCAGCCGCCCACGTGCGGGTGAGTTGCTCGTCCGCCGCTTTGGTGGCGGTGTACATCGCCGCCATCGGTGAGCCGACCTGTGCCATCCACGAACCGATGTTGACGATCACACCGCTGCCCCGTTCGACCATCGCCGGGACGAGTTCGGCGACCAAGACGTGTGGGGCTCGGATGTTGACGGCGAGCATCGTGTCGAGATCATCGTCGCTGAGGTCCGTCGTCGACGTGGCCGGGTAGACGCCGGCGTTGTTCACCAAGACGTCCACTCGCCCGCCGAGCGCGTCTGTGGCCTCGGCGACGAACCCTCGCAGGTCGGCGTATGAGCCGCCGAGATCGGACGCTACGAATACGGCCTTGCCTCCGTTGCTGGCGATGTCGGCGACGACCCGGTTGCCGCGTTCACTGTTGCGACCAGTGACAAGGACGCGCGTGCCCGTTGTTGCGAGGCGGTGGGCGATGGCTTCACCGATGCCGCTGGTCGAGCCGGTCACGATGGCCGTTCGGTCTCCGCCGGAGGATGATGTCGGGTTGTTGGTCATGGCTCCTGTGTATCGACACGTCCGGCCAGCAAACAGGGCATGTCAGGCCCACCCGCAACCTGCTGCCGATGACCTACCGTCTGAGCTGTGTCGTCCGATCGTCGAGCACTCGCAGACTTTCTCCGTGCCCGACGCGACCGGATCTCACCGGCGCAAGCTGGGATCAACCCGATGCCCGGCCCCCGACGCGTGCCCGGACTGCGCCGAGAGGAACTCGCATACCTCGCCGGGGTCAGCACCGATTACTACAGCCGCGTCGAACAGGGACGCCAGGCCAACATCTCACTCGACGTCCTCGAGGCGCTCGCCCGGGCACTGCGGCTCCATCCCGACGAACGAGCCCACCTCGTCGACCTCGCCGCACCAACCGGCTCCGAAACCGTCGTGCACGAGCCGGCCCAGCGACCCGACCCCGGACTGCTGCGGGTCATGAACAGCCTCGCACACCGTCCGGTCAACCTCATCGGGCGGCGCGGGGACGTGCTTGCTCGCAACACGCTCCTCACATCAGTGCTCGACTTTCCGATGCCCGTGGGATCGTCGTTCACCCGCTACCTCTTCGAGCACCCCGATGCACAGACACGCATCGTCAACTGGGAAGTCTTCGCCCGAGCATCTGTCGCAGCCTTACGTGGTGAGGCCGGACGACGCCCCCACGACGCGCGACTCATCCGACTGATCGCCGACCTCCGCTCCGGCCATCCCGACGTCGAACACTGGTGGAACGACCACCGAGTCCGCGACTACACCTCGATCAGCAAACACATCCGCCACCCCATCGCGGGTGATCTGCACTTCGACATCGAGATCGTCACCGCCCCCCACGAACCCGACCAACGACTCGTGATCTACACCACCGATCCCGACTCCAAGACCGCCGACGCCCTCCAATTCCTCACCACCTGGACCTTCGATCGGAACGTACGCCCGCGAGGACGTCCGCCAAGCCCGTAGCGGGTGGGTCGTCCTCAGGCTCAACACCTCGAGGCGGCGGCCGGTGACAGTCAGCTCCGGTGGCGGAAGGGCAATTCGGAGGACGTGTCGGATTCGATCACGTCCAACCCGAAAGTGGCCTCGAGTTTCGTCACCGTGATGAGTCGGGTCACGACGTCGGACGGGTTTCGCATGATGACGGTGCCGCCCGCGATGGCGATGCGGTCGGCGAGTCTGAGGAGGACTCGCAGGCCGCTCGAATCGATGAAGGTCACCCCAGCGAGGTCGATCTCGATGGGGCCTTCGGCGATCTCAGGTAGGTCTTCGAGTTCGTGATCCAAACGTTCGGACACGGCGGCGTCGACTTCGCCGCAGACCGTCCAGCCGTGAAGCGACTTGACGACATCGATCCGGTCTCCGCTCGGCTGCACCGAGCCATGTTGTCACAGAGCGATGGGAAAGCGGCAGGAGGCCACCACCGAGCGGCCGGTGACGCTGAAGGTGAGATCGTTGCTGACGGCACGGACGATGCCGATACCGCGGGCGATCTGACCGCTCGGGATGGTGCGCTCCCATGCTGCGGGGCAGATGTTCGCCATGTCGGCAGCCGGTGGGCCGCTCCGGCAGTAGTTTCTGTGAATGAGGCACGGCGTTCGATGACGTCTTCCGATGAGCGTGGCACCGTCGCCGTGGACTTCCGTGCCGTGTTGGACACGCTTGCGCGCGCCGTGATCGTGACCGCCCCGGACGGAACCATCGTGTTGTGGAACCGGGCGGCGGTGAACCTGTACGGGTGGGCCGAACACGAAGTGCTCGGAAGATCCGTGCTCGAGATACTTGCGCCGGCGCACGACGTCGTACGCAGTCGCGAGGATCTCGAGTCGATCGCGAACGGCACGCCGATGTCCGGTGATCGGTTCGTGACGCGTCGCGACGGGTGCACGGTTCGGGTGAACACGTACACCGCGCCGATGCTGGACGGGACCGGCAAAACGGTCGCGATCGTCGGATCCTCGGAAGACGTCGGCGAACTGCGACGTGCGGAACAGGACGGGCGCGACCTGGTCGACCACTTTCGGCTCGCGGTGGAGGCCGGAGGGCTCGGCACCTGGCGATGGGACATGACCACCGGCGACACGGTTTGGGACGAACGCCTCGAGTCCCTGTTCGGACTGACTTCTGGTGGATTCGACGGCAGTTTCGACACCTATGTGTCGATGCTCCATCCCGACGACCGCGAAGGTGTGCTGCGAAATGTCGCCGAGGCCGTCGAGTCGAAGTCGATCTACCGCGTCGAGCATCGAGTGGTTTGGCCGGACGGCTCGATCCACTGGATTGCTGGCGCCGGTGGCGTCACGGTCGACGAAAACGGAGACGTCACGGGAACAGTCGGGTGCACGATGGATGTCACCGACCGTATGGAACAGGACCTCGAGCGCCAGCGTCTCGCCGAGGCCGCAGCGATCGCCGCAGACAACGAGCGCCTGCAGCGCGAACGCCTGGAGTTCCTTGCGGCCATCAATGAAGCGCTGAACGCTTCCTCCACAACTCGCGAGGTGATGGTGAACGTGACGCGACGAGCCGTGCCACGACTCGGAGACTGGTGCACGATTCACGTGCTGGCCGCCGACGGTCAGGCGGCTCCGGAGGTCGAGGTCGCCCATGTCGATCCGGCGATGGTCCAGTACGCGCGCGAGCTGCAAGACCGATACCCGTACGACCCTGACGCGCCCAACGGGGTTCCGGCCGTGATCCGCAGCGGTGCCACCGAGTTTCACCCCGAGATCTCCGACGACCTGATCGCATCGATGGACCTGCATGACGAAGCGCGCGAGCTCGTGACCAATCTCGACCTGCGATCCGCGATCACGGTGGCGATGAAGAAGCACGGACGAGTCGTCGGAGCCCTTCAGTTCATTGCGACGACCCCGTCCCGGCGCTACACGGCCGACGATGTGGCGTTGGCCGAAACCGTCGCTGGTCGCATCGCGTCGAGCATCGAGAATCTCCGCCTTCGTGACCGCGAGCGTGAGATCGCCCGCACGTTGCAACGCAGCCTGCTCCCCTCATCCCTGCCCGAGGTGCCCGGCATCGACACCGCAGTGCGGTACTGGCCACACGGCGAGGCCAACGAAGTCGGCGGGGACTTCTACGACCTCTTCACACTCGAGGTGGATGGACACTACGCACTGGTCTTGGGCGACGTGTGCGGAACAGGCCCGGCTGCGGCGGCCCTCACCGGCCTCGCACGGCACACCATCCGTGACAGCGCGTGGCACGGCGACACGCCCGCTGACGTGCTCGCCGCCCTGAACCGCGCCGTGCGACGGTCCGGCAACGACACATTCCTCACCTGCGTGTACGCAACCATCGACACCACCCGTGCGGCCGTCGAACTCACCGTCGCCTACGGCGGCCATCCACTGGCGACACACCTCGGACACACATCGTCCACCATCGGCCTGCCCGGCACACTGCTCGGAGCCATGGACAACGTCGACAACCGCCCGACCGCAGTGACACTCTCGGCAGGCGACGTCGTCGTCTTCCACACCGACGGCGCAACCGACCTGCCGCCCCCGTACGACCTCGACCAAACCGGATGGACCAACCTCGTCAGCGCCGCCGCACGACCAGGGGGCACAGCCAACGACATCGCACACCGCATCCAGCATGCCCTCGAAGCGATACTCCCATTCGAGTCCCGCAACGACGACATCGCCCTCATGGTCCTCACCGTCCGCGCCTGACACCCGCCGCCTCCAACCGATCTGCCGACAACCAATTCGACGTGCTGATCGGCGCGGGCGGCCAGACATCCCCAGCGACCGAATTGAAGAGGAGCAACCGATGAGGCTCGTGGTCACTCAGAACATCACGCTGACCGGCAGCATCAGTGTCTGCCATGACCTCATCCGGGGCGCGGATCTCCCGCTCGAGGCGACGTGCGTGTCGGCGCTACTGCGAGGCGAACTGCGAGTTCGCCGCCGCACGACCGGCCACGATCGGCAGCATCTTGACAGCGATCTGAGGGATCGACTGCAGCAGATTCTGCAAGGAACGAGCGTCGATGTGGAGGAGTCGCACATCAGACTTGGTGGTGACGGTCGCGTTGCGCGGACAGTCGGTGAGCAGGGCCATCTCGCCGGCGAATCCTCCGGGGCCGATGTCGGCAATGTACACATCGTCCCGCGTCACCTCCAGGGTGCCGTCGAGCACGATGAACATGTCGCGGGCCCGGCCACCTTGCCGAAACAGGACCTCGCCGGGCGGAAACGTGAGTTCGGTTGCGAGCAACCCCAAAGCGTCCAATTCCTGCGGATCCAGCTGCGCGAACAGCGGCACCGTGCGGAGGTGGTCGTGGTAGGCGTTCTTGAACATGGTTCGTACTCCTCGATTCCGGGCGCTCAGGGTACCTCCGGGTCCCTGACCAGCGACGCGCACTCCCCAACGGCATCAGCTCGAGCATTCGTGCAGAAAACGCCGGCGAGGCGCCCGGTTGCGGTCTTGAGTTCTGCGTCCGGTTCCTGAGCCAGCTCATAGCGTGCAGGACATGCCCATCAAACTGGAGAACGTCGGCATCGCCGTCCGCGACATCGAAGCAGCCATTGGCTTCTTCACCGATCTCGGTCTCAGCCTTGTCGGCCGTGACACCGTCAGTGGGGAGTGGGCCGAGACCGCCGTCGGCCTCGACGGCAATCACGCCAAGATCGCCATGCTCCAGACCCCCGATGGCAACGGTCACGTCGAACTCTTCGAGTACATCCATCCGGAAGCGAACGAGACGGAGCCGACGAGGCCCAACGACATCGGCATGCACCGCGTCGCGTTCTCCGTCGACGACATCGACGCGGCGCTCGAGATCGCGGCGACACACGGCTACCACCCGTTGCGCGGTGTCGCGACCTACGAAGACATTTTCAAGCTGACCTACATCAACGGCCCGAGCGGCATCATCGTGATGCTCGCCGAGGCGCTGAACACGGAGTGATGCGAGCATGAGCGTCGGAGTCATCATCGAGCATCACGTCCGGCCCGGTTCCCGCGACTCGGTGCGCGCAATCTGGGAAGAGTTTCTCCGGCCCGCGATCACGGCGAATGCCGCACATCAGGCGTACGCCTACATGTTCGATGTCGACGACCCCGACGTGATTCGAGCGTTTCAGCAGTACACCGACAGCGAGGCGGCGTCAGCGTTCCTGAGGACACCGGCCTACGCGGCGTACGTCGCAGCGGTGGAGCAACTGCTCGTGGGACCGCCCATCGTGACTCACACCGACATCATCTGGACGAAAGCCGCCCAACCAACCTGAGCACGTGGGTGATCGTCGGTCTGCGACCCTCACCGTCGCGTTCGAGGAACTGCGGCGACGATGCCGGATGCCTCGTCGTTCCGGTGACATCACCGAACCCGGTGTACCGGGGCAGCCCGTCGACGCGGTTCCCGGCGGTCTCGGCGTGACCGAAGGAGGGCTAATCTTCGGTCTGACCTCCTTCGGTGTTCACCGGAGGTCGCGTTCGCCGCCGTGATGCTGTACCGCTTGTCGACCTTCTACACCCCGCCGATCTGGGGGTTCTTTTCGCTGAGATGGCTCGAGCGGAACCGGTATCTCTGATGGTTGGCGACCCGAGCGACCACTCGCGCGAGGATGCCCACGACCTGTCGCTCCTGCGCCGCTTCGAACCGATCCTGCGCTTCACCGACGGAGAGTTCTTCCTCCCCGCATCGGTCGAGTCCTACGTGCGATGCTGCGAGCTCCTCCAACACGTGCCCGACCGGCAACGGGTCGTCCTCGCGACCAAGGGGTCGCTGACCATCGAGCAGCTCGTCGAGTTCGGCGCCGACCACCCTCGACCCGGGCACTACCTACGATTCGTCGACACACCGTTCACGAGAATCGAGGTCGCGAAGTGGCGGGTGCGCAGCGCCCGGCCCCGCTTCAAAGACGCCAGCCGTCTCGCGCGTGTCGGAGTGTTCAGTCGGGGACTCGATGCGCTCAACCGTGCGAGTCTGATCTTCCGGGGACGCAACTCGTCGGGCACCGAGGCCGCCGCGGAAACGCTGTATCGCACGGGGATGCAACCTGATCACCACCCGTACTACGGGCGCGTGGTGCGAGACAGCGGATACACGGTGCTGCAGTACTGGTACTTCTACGCATTCAACGACTGGCGCAGCCGCGTCTTCGGTGTGAACGACCACGAGGCCGATTGGGAACAGGTCACGATCTACCTCGCCGGACAGCACGACGAGTTACGACCGGTCTGGCTCGTTTCGTCAGCACACGACGAGGTCGGCGACGACCTCCGACGACGTTGGGACGACCCCGATCTGACCATCGAGGGTGAGCACCCGGTCATCTTCGCCGGCCTCGGCTCGCACAGCGGGGCATACCTTGCCGGCGAATACCTCACGACCCACGACATACCGGCCTTCGCCCGACTGCTCAAACTCACGCGCCAGATCTCACGCATCTTCTTCCCGTGGACACGCGGCGTCGAGCACGCCGGTCTGTCGATCCCGTACATCGACTATGCCCGTGGTGACGGCGTTGCCATCGGGCCCGGACAGCAGCGCACCTGGGACCCCGTCGTCATCGACGAGACCACTCCGTGGGTCGTTCACTACCGGGGGCTCTGGGGAAACGACACCCGAGACCCACTCGGCGGCGAGCGTGGGCCGGCGGGGCCCCGCTACGAACGCTCGACAGCGGTCCGCGGTTCGTGGGGGGACCCGGTGGGCTGGGCCGGACTGCGCAAGGTCGCGCCTGACGCCGTAGCGGCCGCCGATGCGCTGCGGACCCGTCTCGGCGAACTCGACGCCGAGGTCGAACAGCTCGACGCCCACATCGATCAGCATCAGGTCGCCCAGCGCGCAACCGTCGCAGGCGGTGAGAACGTGAGCGATGCTGACGAGGCGGCGCTCGTCGCCCTGGCAGCCGAGCGAGTCAATCTGCGCGACCAGCAGCTACTCCTCGTTGAACGTCAGGGTCGGCCCGCGACGACCGTGGGCCCGCACGATCACCTGCGTCATCGCCGGGTCCCGTTACCGACCGAGACCACGAGCCGACGGCGCATGCTTGCGATCTGGTCTGCTGTCAGCACCTCGGTCGTGCTGGTCGTGTTGATGATCATCCTGGTCGCGCCAGGTTGGAACGTCCATGGCATCGCCATCGAAGCAGTCATCGCGCTCTTCGCTCTCGAGGCGCTGGCCCGCAGACAACTGTTGCGGTTCGCCGTCCTGGTCGTCGTCTTCCTGGTGTTCGCCGCTGTCGTCCTTGCGCTCGGCCGCGTGCTCGTCGCCGACTGGCGGGTCGTCGTGGCCTTCCTGCTCGGGCTCGCCGCCGCCGCCCTGCTGTTCCTCAACGTGCGCGAACTCGTCCGGGACTGAAGCGTAGAGCAAGGGCGGGTCCGCGCTCCGATCAGGGGTGGCCCGCAGGCGGTTCAGCGCAGCCGGAATGGCGGGTACTCGTCGGTGATGAGCAGGAACGCGTAGGCCTCCACCCGCAGCCACCACCGCATCACGCCCTCGATGTAGTCGAAGATGTCACGCGGATATCGGCCGGTGAACACGATGGCGAACCATGCGCCGATCGCCGCGAACACGGCATCGATGGTGAGGAACGCGAGTACGACGATGTGTGGGATCACGAGGAACCACTTCACGAGCGGTAGCCACCGGTTCAGATCGCGTTCCACGTCCGGGTAGTCGAGCTCGAGGTGGACGTACTGCTCCTCGTCGGTCGACGGGTACGTGTCGGACATCAGTGCGAACGGCGACCCACCGGCCACAGGTTCATCGTCGCCCCGAACGTCGCGCTCCGCTACGGCCGCAAGGCCCGGTTCGGCCCAACGGCGCCGCTCAGCTCCACCGGTGGAGCGTGGGACCTGTGGAAGACTGCAAGTCCGATGGACTGCAGGCTGTCGTCGCTCGATTTCGACATCGCCGCATCAGCCGGCTGGTATTCGGCGATCGCTGGTCTGCTCGCCGGCTTTGCGCTGCTGTCGATCCTGCTGCCACTCGACCACGAGGCAGCCGATCCGGACGAATCCCAGTCCGGAACCGCCGTCGTGGTGTTCACGTGTGCCTTCGTGTCGCTGCTCGCGCTCGGGTTCGCGTTCGCGGTGCTTGCCGGCCGCACGGGCGACGGCGACGTGATCGGAGTGGCTGCACACGAGCAGGTCGTGTACGGCTCGGCGTTCGGGCTCGCAGCGATCTTGATGCTGTTCGGCCTGCATGCGGTGCTGCGAACCTACGGCGCCAACCGCACGGTGTTCGGCCCCGCCCAGCGGGTCATCGTGCTCACGACATCGGTACTCGGGCCGGTCGTGCTGCTCGCCCTGCAGTTCGGCAGCGCGCTGGACGTCACCCGGTTCCGCGCCTCATCGGGCGACATCGACTGCGGGTTCGGGCGACTCCCGACCAGCGTGTGGATCGACCTGCTGATCGTCTCGATCGCGTTCGCGGCAGTGGGACTGATGTGGATCCTGCGCGAACGGATCCCACATCGCGACAACGCACCGGCGATCGCCGCGAAGGCAGTGCTCGCGTACACGGTGGCGGTCACGGTGTGGGGGTCGATGGTGGTACCACTGCTCCCCTCCGACGTGATCGCAGGGTTCTGGTTCGAGCATCTCGCACTCGCCATCACCGCCATCGCCACCGTCGGTGTCGCCGCCTCCGCCTGGATGGGTCGTTGATCTGCTCGAAGAGATCGATGCGATCGTCGAGGACGAGGACTTGTGGAACCGTCAGCGCGACACGGGGCACCGAGACCACTCACCCGAGCTGACTCCGAGCGCCCTCATTGCCGGAACAGGTCGCCGGACAAGTACTTGAGCCCGGTGTCGCACGCAATGGTGACAACGGTCCGACCGGCTCCGATCTCGCCCGCCAACTGGATCGCACCCAACACGTTGAGCCCGGTCGATCCCCCCGCGAGGAGGCCCTCGTCGGCGGCGAGGCGCCGGGCCATCTCGAACGCCCCCTCCTCGGAGATCGCACGAACCTCGTCGAAGCGACCCAGATCGAGCAGCGGGGGCACCATGCCGATCCCGATGCCCTCGACCGAGTTGACGCCCGACCGACCCGTCGAGATGACCGGGCTCGAATCCGGCTCGAAGATCACCACCCGAGCCGGGCTGCCCGCCTCCTCGAGCGCGTTCCTCACGCCGGTGGCCATGCCGCTCGTCCCGACCGCGCAACAGAACACGTCGATCGGGCGCTCCATCTGATCGAGCAGTTCGACGCCGACCTGGTGGTAGCCGACGAGCGAATCGGCGTTGTTGAGTTGGTCCGTCCAGTACACGTTCGGGTCCGCGGCGAGTTCGCGAGCCGTCTCGATCATCCGAGGGGTGAGGTCGGGCGTGATCTTGCCGCCGACGCTCGGCACGATCGTCAGATCAGCGCCGAGCGCCGCCATCGTGGCGAGCTTCTCGGGGGCGAACGCGTCCGATGTCACGACCTTGAAGTGGTAGCCCTTGGCCGCACACACGAACGCAAGCGACGAACCGGTGCTCCCCGCCGTGTACTCGAGCACCGTCATGCCGGCACGGAGGTCGCCACGTCGTTCGGCTTCCTCGATCATTGCGAGCGCCATCCGGTCCTTGTACGACCCGGTCGGGTTGAACCACTCCAGCTTGACGAACACGTCGGCGGCTCCGTCGGGCACGACCTTGCCCAGCTGTACCACTGGGGTCTGCCCGACCACCTCGGTCATCGACCGGCCTACCTTCATGGTCATCCCCCAGTCGTCGGGCGATCGCTGACGCCAATCGCCAACTCGGAGAAAGGCGCCGATCGCACCAGAAGTGTAGGCCGCACCGGGAACCCGACCGGACGGTCGGCCCTGCCGTCAGGCGACGTCCCCGCGGCTCGGACGCGGCCTCGCGTTCGCGGGTTCGCCCCCTTGCGCGCCCATCGGCCCGATGCCGTACCCGTGCCGGGTCGTACCCGTGCCGGGCATCTCGGCAATCGAGCGGCGATGACAGGTGTGGCGATCCTGCAGGAAGCCGCTACTCGTAGCGAAGGCAGCCGTCGTCGAGGTCGGCTGCGGGGAGCGAGTCCTTCTCGGTCCGGTAGTCCTGCGTGTGCATCCACTCCGGCTTGTCGCCGCGTTGGGCAGAAGATGCAGGCCGCGCATGAGGTAGTTCGGATTGAAGTTGTCGGGGTCGATCCAGCTCAGGATCGGCATGTCGGCATCCTCGGGCCGCAGCTGTGGCGTGACCCGACTGGCTCCGAGCTCGTCCATGTGGTCCATTGATCCTCGCCGACGCGTCGCTGACGGTCCAGGGACCTTCGACCCATCCCGGCGGGCGGCTGGAGGCGGCCGGCCGCGCGCCCGCCGTCAGGCCATGCGTTCGAGCAGTGTCCCGGTCCCGAGGCCGCCCCCGCAGCACATCGTGACCAGCCCGTAGCGGCCCCCGGAACGCTGGAGTTCGTGGACCGCTTTGGTGACGAGGAAGCAGCCGGTCGCCCCCAACGGATGGCCGAGCGCGATGGCACCGCCGTTGGGATTCACGGTTCGCATGTCGACCTCGAGCTCCTTGGCCCACGCGAGCACGACCGATGCGAACGCTTCGTTGATCTCGGTCACGTCGATGTCGCTCATCGACAGGCCGGCATCGTTGAGCAGCTTGCGGGTCGCCGGGATCGGACCCTCCAACATCAACACGGGATCGCAGCCCACGAGTGCCGTACCGACCACGCGCGCCATTGGTCGTAGGCCCAGCTCGGCGGCACGCTCGCCGGACATCATCAACACGGCTGACGCGCCGTCGGCGATCTGTGACGACGTACCGGCGGTGTGGATGCCGTCCGGACGGGCAACTGGCTTCAGCTTCGCCAACTGTTGAAGCGACGTGTCACGCGGGATCTCGTCGCGCTCGAACCGCACCGTCTCGCCCGTACGGACGCCACCCTCATCGCGCGTCTCGACGTCGAGCGGCACGATCTGGTGCTCGAAGCGACCCTCCGCCACGGCCACGGCGGCCCGTTCCTGCGAGGCCAATCCGAACTCGTCGGACATCTGACGGGTGATGCCGTACTTCTCCGCGATCCGCTCTGCACCCTCGAACTGCGTCGCCCATTCGAACCGTTCGAAGTACGAGCGGGACAGCGGCTTGCCGTAGCCTGCCGCCGCGCCCGCCTCCGCGTCGGCACCGATCGGAACACGACTCAGGTTCTCGACACCACACGCCATCACGACGTCCTCGACCCCCGCGCCGATCAACGAGAAGCCGAGGTTGACGGCGTACTGCGACGAGCCGCACTGCGAGTCGACCGTCGTGCACGCGACGTCGACCGAACCCCCGTGTGACAGCCACGCCGTTCGCGTGATGTTCATGGCCTGCACGCCAACCTTGTTGATGCAGCCACCGACGACCTGGCCGACCGCCGACGACGGCAGCCCCTGCCGCTCGAGGACGGCCTGCATCACCGGCCCCAGCACATCTGCAGGATGTGACGCGGCCAATGAACCATTGCGCTTCCCGATCGGCGATCTCACCGCATCGACGATCACGACCTCACGCATCACGTCCTCCATCTCAGGGCTGGCATCTTCAGTGCTGGTGAGTGGCGCGTCCACCGCACGCAGCGATCGGTCAGCAGCGTTGCGTGCCGCCCGGGCGCTGTCAAACCGTGGTCACTGTCGTCGACGGGCCAGAGCACTTCGAATCGACGGTGCGGGCAGGCCGCAGGTGTCCCAGCAAGGGACCTTGGTCACTGTCGCCAGGCGTAGGTGTGGCGCACACTGGGCGGGCGTCGAAGCCTTGGCGCCGGGCAAGGAAGGGACGAGACATGGACTTCGAGGTGTCCGAGAAGATGGAGATCATCCTGGCGATGGTCTCCGATTTCGTCCGGGACGAGGTGATCCCGCTGGAAGGCGAGATGCTCCACGGATCGTCCCAGGAGCTCGCGCGGCTGGTTGCCGCGGCACAGGTCAAAGTACGTCAGATGGGGCTGTGGGCGCCGAACCACCCGGTCGAGTACGGCGGCCTGGGCCTGAGCATGGTCGAGCACGCGCTGTTGAGCGAGGCGCTCGGACGGAGCCCGCTCGGACACCTCGTGTTCGGGACCCAGGCGCCGGATGCCGGCAACGTCGAGATCCTGCACGCCCATGCGACTGCGGAGCAACGGGAACGGTTCCTACGCCCGCTCGTCGAGGGTGAGATTCGCAGCTGCTACTCGATGACCGAGCCGGAGATGCCCGGCTCGAACCCGGTGATGATGGGAACGACCGCCGTCGTCGATGGTGACGACTTCGTCATCAACGGGCAGAAGTGGTTCACCTCGTCGGCCGACGGTGCGGCCTTTGCCATCGTGATGGCCGTGACGGACCCCGACGCGCCGCCGCACCAGCGGGCCAGCATGATCATCGTCCCGACCGACACTCCCGGTTTCAACCTGGTCCGGAACGTGAGCGTGATGGGACACGCCGGGTCCGGGCACGCGAGTCACGCAGAGGTCATCTACGAGTCGTGCCGCGTGCCGCGCTCGAACCTGCTCGGCCCCGAAGGCAGCGGCTTCGCGATCGCGCAGGAGCGGCTCGGGCCGGGACGCATCCACCACTGCATGCGTTGGCTGGGCATCGCCGGCCGATCGTTCGATCTCATGTGCGTTCGAGCGAACGAACGCCAGATCACCCCCGACGGAGAGACGCTCGCCGACCGACAGGTCATCCAGCACTGGGTCGCCGAGCTCGATGCCGAGATCCGCGCCGCCCGACTGCTCACGGTGCACGCGGCCTGGACGATCGACCGCGACGGAAGCAAGGCCGCCCGCGACGAGATCTCGGCGATCAAGTTCACCGTCGCCAACACGATGCTCAAGGCGGTCGACACCGCGATCCAGGTGCACGGCGCGCTCGGCGTCACCGATGACACCGTCCTGGCGTACTGGTACCGACACGAACGGGCGGCCCGCATCTACGACGGTGCCGACGAGGTACACAAGACGACGTTGGGCCGTCGTATCCTGCAGCGACACGCAGCGATTGACCATCACCCCGGCGAGGTGCTTGCTCCCGTGTCCTGACCACGATGTGACCCGAGCCTGTACGAGACTCGGGGCCATCTGAACTGCGGCTCGAACAGCCGGCTCGAACGACGACGAGGAGACAACGAGACGACCATGGACGACCAGCACCTTCCAGAAGCGACCACGCCACAGCCGAGCAACACTGACCGACGATGACGATCGACTCGACGCCGCGCCCCGACGGCAGCCTTCCCCGGCCCACCGCATCGACTCCTGCGGGTGAATCCTCTCCCGGCTCCGACGCGGACTCGACGCCCGACACGTTGTTCGGGTTGTCGTTCGAATCGGCCAACCGTGCCCAGCAGTTCCTGCTCGCCGTCAACGACCTGGCCCTCGACAAGAAGCTTCGTCTCATCGACGCCGTCGTAGTCGTCAAGGACGACGCAGACCATGTCCGGGTCCGCGAAACCATCGACCCGCAGCCCGGCCGATCTGCGCTTTCGGGCGCGATGTGGGCCGGGCTGTTGGGCTTGATCGTCGGCGGACCCGTCGGTTGGGTCGCCGGGCTCGGAATCGGCGCTGGCCTCGGTGCGGTGAGCGCCAAAGTCATCGACCTCGGAATACCCGACGAATGGGTCGAATGGTTCTCCGACGCCGTGCGTCCTGGCACGTCGACGGTCCTCGTTCTGGCGAGCGACATCGACCAGCGCGCCCTCGCCGCCGAGGTCGAGCGCTTCCCCGGAGCGCGGCTGGTTCACAGCACGATCCAGGCGGAGGCGTTCGCCGAGCTGCGATCGGCCTTCAACGATCGTGCGCCGACCGGGACGCACCGCCCGAGCATCTGACGGCCACCGGATCGGCACGGTGACCCATGTCATGCAATAGCCGGCACTGCGGGCGGGTTGACCACCACGCCGGGGAGAACTCTGGCGAGATGGAGGAAGAACATGAATGTCATCGGTACTGCCCGAGCCATCGGTCTCGACGTCACGAGCGGCGAGCTGACCGGAACGATCGACGAGAAGAACGTACTTGCCGCCATCGCCCAGCTCGCCGAGGGCGACCCGGACAATCAGGATCTCTTCGACGAGGCCACGGTACGTGTCGGGGCCGCTCGGTCCGCAGGGCTCGAACAGCTCCCGGCCGACCGTATGCACGCCCGCGCCAGTCGCACCGAGGTGGGGACGACCCAACTTCGCTATCGCTCCGAGATGTCCGACATCTTCACCGATCTCGCGATCGACGTCGGGCTGCGCAGCCAGCGGGATCTCGTCTCGGCCCTTTAGTGCGTGGCCGGTAGGGGCCTGCAACGTGGCAGCATGGAGCCCATGACCGCACCAGAAGACGTCACCACCACGCTCGCTGACGACCGGGTGTCGGCAACCGGAATCGTGCCGGCACCGCCGGACGCGGTGTTCGACTTCCTGCGTCACCCGGCGAACCATGCGACCTTCAGCGGCGACGGGTCGGTCAAGGGCGTCGCCAAGGGCGACGAACCGCTCGAACTCGGGAGCAAGTTCGGGATGAAGATGAAGGTCGGTGTCCCGTACCGCGTTTCGTCGAAGGTCGTCGAGTTCGAGCAGGACCAGCTGATCGCATGGTGCCATTTCGGTGGCCACCGTTGGCGTTGGGAGCTCGAGCCGGCCGACGGCGGAACCAGGGTGACCGAAACGTTCGACATGTCGACAGCGAAGTTCCCGCCGGCACTGAAGCTCGCCGGCTATCCCAAGCGACACGAGGCCAACGTGGCCGATTCGGTGCGGAACCTGATCGCCCACTTCGCAGGCTGAGCCGATGCGCCGGACGCGTGGCGATGTCCACGCAGGCGGCCGAGGTGATGGGGCCTAAGGTGGCCGTGATGTCGCTTCGTCGCCGCGTCGCTGCCGGCATGATCCTGGCTCGTGCAAATTTCCAACCGTTCGAGCGGCCCGATCGACTCGCTCGGTCGCTGTTCGCGATGGCCCCGTGGGGCACGACGCTGCCCGGACTACTGGCTGCTGCGGCAGCCCGCTACCCGGATCGAGTGGCGATCCACGACGACGAGGGAAGCATCACCTACGCCGAGCTCTGGGACCGATCCCAACGCGTCGCTGGATCACTGCTCGCTCGCGGCGTGGGAGACGGGACCCGGATCGGACTGCTGGCGCGGAACCATCGGGGCTTCCTCGAGTGGCTCGTGGGCGCGTCTGCGACCGGTGCCGATGTCGTGCTCCTCAACACCGGGTTCGCCGGGCCGCAACTCGCCGCCGTGACCCGGTCGGAGGGCATCACGCTGATCGTCCACGACGACGAGTTCGCCGGTGTGGTGGCCGACTCCCGCGTCGAGACGTTCGACGAGGCGACGATGGCCACGCTCGCCGGTTCAGCTTCGCTGGCGACGCCGCGCCGCAAGCAGGGGCGCCTGGTGATCCTCACCTCGGGCACCACCGGCCAGCCCAAGGGTGCCGCGCGTCGAACCGACCCGGCTGCCATCGAGGGGGTCGCCGCCGTCCTCGAGCGCATCCCCTTCCGACTCGGAGACACCCAGGTGATCGCGGCGCCCCTGTTCCACGGATGGGGCCTGACGAATCTGCTCCTCGGACTCGGGCGGTGCACCACGAACGTGCTGTCGAGGCGCTTCGACGCAGAAGCGACGCTGCGTGCCACCTCCGTGCACCGCGCCGAGGTGTTGGTCGTCGTGCCGGTGATGCTCTCGCGCATGCTCGCGCTCGATCCGCACCAGTCGGTGGCGTCGCCCACCCCCGACCTACGCGTCATCGCATCGAGCGGGTCGGCACTCGGCAGCCGACTCGCCACGGCGACGCTCGAGCGGTTCGGTCCCGTCCTCTACAACCTGTACGGCTCGACCGAGGTCGCGATCGCAACGGTCGCCACGCCCAACGACCTGGCCCAGGCGCCCGCCACCGCAGGACGCGTGGCGTTCGGGGTGCGGGTGGAGATCCTCGACGAACACGACGGCGTCGTGCCGGACGGGACCATCGGTCGCGTCTTCGTCGGAGGCTCGATGCGGTTCGAGGGCTACACGACCGGCGGGGGCAAACAGGAATGCCGGGGCCTGCTGTCTTCAGGTGACCTCGGGTACTTCCGCGATGGACTGCTGTTCGTCGAGGGACGCGAGGACGACATGATCGTGTCGGGAGGCGAGAACGTCTTCCCCGGCGAGGTCGAGGACCTCCTCAGCGATCATCCATCGGTCGCGGAGGTCGCCGTCGTGGGAGTCGCCGACGACGAGTTCGGACAGGTGTTGGCCGCGTTTGTCGTCCGACGGCCGGGGAAGAGGCTGTCTGCCGACGCAGTCAGGACCCATGTCCGCAACCAGCTGGCGCGGCACAAGGTCCCGCGACGGGTCGAGTTCCTCGACGAACTCCCTCGCAACACCACCGGCAAGATCCTGCGGCGCTCGCTCGCCGATCGGTGTGCCGAGCCCGACGGACCGACTCCGTGAGAGCACCGTGCCGATCGCCGTCGAGCCGTCACCGTTCGGCGTTCGGTGGTGGACCCGAGGCGGACCACCCGACCACGTCCTCGATCCGCAGCACGATCACCCGGGCGAACGGCGCGTCGTCGTACTGCGGGTAGCGATCGACGAGCCGAGCAGCCAAGCCGGCAGCCCGACCGGCACCGACCTGGTCCGCCCACCGCAACTCCGCCCGCACCCACCACAGACGCGACCAGTCGTCCCGATCCCAGTGCTCGACCAGCAGCGCGGCGCGCGGATCCCCTTCCAGGTTCCGCTCCCGCTGCAGTCGAAGTGACACCTTCGGCTTCACCAGATCGACCGGCACCCCCACGTAGCCGTCGTCGTCCAGCGCGTACACCACCGGTACGGCATCGACACCCCGCGCTGCGTGCACGGTGCACAGGATCCCGTGATCGTGTCCCTCGAGCCTCGACCGCGCCTCGCCACGCGCCAACCTCATGGCGCAACGGTGGCGGCCGTCGACCGCTTCGGTGTCGTTCTCATGCGTTGATACTCTCCGCCCATGAACGGGCGTCGGTGCCACCATGTTCGCATCCCGGCCGCCATCGTCAGGACCGGTCGATGAATCTGGCCGTCTGGGTCGAGCGCCACGGCCGACGTCGACCCGACGCCCCGGCGCTGGCCGATGGCGAACGCGTGCACGCGACCTGGGCCGCGTTCGCGGCGACGACCGCAGCGGTGGCCGGCGGTCTACGCGACGCCTTCGACCTGGCCCCTGGCGACCGCGTCGCCATCGTGATGCAGAACCGGACCCAGTACCTCGAGGCGATGTTCGCCGTCTGGCACGCCGGGCTCGTGGTCGTACCGGTCAACGCCCGGCTGCACCGGGACGAGATCGCCTACATCCTCGACCACAGCGGTTCCTCGGTGGTCGCCACCGACGACGACCATGCCGACGACGTCGAGTCGATCGTCGCGACGATCCCGTCGCTGCGCGCCGCCATCGTCGCTCCCGGGCCGCGATGGGAGGAGCTGACGACGTATGCACCGATCCCGCTCGTCGACCGTGCACCCACGGACCCCGCCTGGCTCTTCTACACGAGTGGCACGACCGGTCGGCCGAAGGGCGCAACGCTGACCAATCGCAACCTGCTCACGATGTCGCTCAGCTACTTCGCCGACATCGATCCGGTCGCTCCGGAGGACAGCATCCTCCACGCGGCGCCCATCTCCCACGGATCGGGGTTGTACGGCCTCCCCCACGTCGCGAGAGGGGCGGTGAGCGTCGTCCCCCACTCGGGCGGTGTCGACGCCGCCGAGATCGCCACGCTGATCGGTCACTGGCCGGGCATGACCTTCTTCGCCGCACCCACGATGGTGAAGCGCCTCGCAGGCGACCCTGCGATCGTGACCGCCGACCTCTCGAACCTGAAGACGATCGTCTACGGCGGAGCGCCGATGTACCTCGGCGATCTCGAAGCGGCGCTCCAGGTGTTCGGTCCACGCCTGGCCCAGATCTACGGGCAGGGCGAGACCCCGATGACCATCACGGCGCTGTCAACCGCCGATCACGCCGACCGTGACCATTCACAGTGGCGGGCCCGCATGCAGAGCGTCGGCCTGCCCCGCACGGACGTCGAGGTCCGCGTCGTTGACGACGTCGGCACCGAACTGACCGTCGATGGCATCGGCGAGGTCGTGGTGCGCGGCGACGTCGTCATGCCCGGCTACTGGAACGAGCCCGACGCCAGCGCCGACGCGCTGCGCGACGGATGGCTGTACACCGGCGACGTCGGCAGCTTCGACGCCGACGGGTATCTCACCCTGCGCGACCGCTCGAAGGACCTGATCATCAGCGGAGGCATGAACATCTACCCGCGAGAGGTCGAAGAGGCGCTGCTCCAGCACGCCGGCGTGCGCGCCGTCGCCGTCGTCGGTCGACCCGACCCCGAGTGGGGCGAGGCAGTGGTGGCGTTCGTGGTCGTCGACGACGCAGCGCAGCCGACCGTCGACGACCTCGATCGCGTCTGCATCGAGAGCATCGCTCGGTTCAAGCGGCCCAAGGAATATCGATTCGTCGATGCCCTGCCGACCAACAATTACGGCAAGGTCGTCAAGCGCGAGCTGCGTGAACTGCTTCGTGCCGAGCCGAACCGCCCGCAGTAGCGAGCGTGACGGTGATGCGCGTGCCGACCCCAACGGTGCTGGACAGTTCGAGCGTGCCGTCCATCGCCTCGGTGAGCCGCCGGGCGAGCACCAACCCCAGCCCTGCACCACCCTCCCGGCCGGCGTCGGCGCCGAGACGGTCGAACGGCACGAACAGCCGATCCAGGAGGTCCTCGGGGATCCCCGGCCCCTCGTCACGGACTTCGATGCGGCCGCATCCGTCGCCGGGCGCCGTCGCGATCGTGACCGAGCTGCCTGGTGGCGAGAAGCGAACCGCGTTGGACACCAGGTTCAGGATCACCTGCTGGAGCCGTCGTCGGTCTGCTCGCACCACGATCGATGGCCCCTCCCGCTCGACGACGACCACCCGACGTTCTGCGAGCGGCTGAATCAGGTCGAGCGACGAGGCGATCACGTCGTGGGCTTCGAGGTCACGCAGATCGATCGGCATCGCACCCGCCTCGACGCGCGCGAGGTCGAGCACGTCGTCGACGATCGACAGGATGTGTGTCGCGGCCAGTCCGATCCGTTCCAGCGCGAGATGTCGCCGCTCGGGCGAGAGGTCGAGGGTCTGCAGGTTCTCGGTGAAACCCGTGATCGCCTGGAGCGGTGTTCGCAGCTCATGGCTGAGCGCTGTGACGAACTGCGACTTGGCGACATTCGCCCGCTCTGCTGTCTGTCGAGCGAGCTCGGCCTCGTGACGCGCCTCTCGCTCCTCCGACGCCCGGTCGTATTCGACCGCGAGCGAGGCGAGGTGCGTGAATCGACGAACGAGTTCTTCGTCCCGCTCTGCCGGCTCGTAGGGGGTCGGATGGTAGACGGCGAACGTCCCGACGACACTCGATCGACACCGGATCGGACTCGACCAGCACGAGCGCAGGGCATGACGCTCGGCCAGCTCACGGAACCGTTTCCAGCGGAGATCGGTCGCCACGTCCACCGCGATCACGGGTTCGTCGAAGTGGACGGCGGTCCCACACGACCCGGCGAACGGCCCGGGGGTCAACCCGTCGATCGCAGCGGAGTAGGCACGAGGAAGCGATGGCGCCGAGCCGTGCCGCAAGGTGCCGCGTTCGTCGAGCAACAGGATCGAGCACCGGCTCTCGGGCATCAGCTCCTCGAGCGCCCGGACGACCGAGTCGAGCACGGCCGACAGCGAAGCCCCCGAGGCGATTTCCTCCATCACGGCGGTCTGGCGATCGAGGACCGCGGTGACCTCGCTGCCCGAGAGCGCGTTCACGGGATGCACGTCATCCCTCCCACCGGTATCCGAAAGCACGGACGGTGCGGATCCACCTGGGCCGCTGCGGGTCGGGCTCGATCTTGAGCCGCAGACGGTAAACGTGCTCGGTGACCGTGGCCTCGTTCTGCCATCCCGATTCGCTCGACCAGACGGCGCTCAGGAGCTCGGACCTGCTGCAGGCGCGACGTGGATGGTCGATGAAGTATGCGAGCAACTCGAACTGCTTCGCCGCAAGGTCGATCGGTTCGCCGTCGATCCACACGTCACGGGAGGCGCGATCGATCTCGACGCCGTTGCCGGTCGGGACGAACGGGTCCCTGGCTCCGGCCGGGGGCTGACCGCTGCGGCGAAGGAGCGAACGAGCGCGGGCGGCGAGTTCGCCTGGCGAGAAGGTGTGGACGCTCGACCGGATCGTCGTTCCCGAGGCATCCGATCGCGAGGAGCTGCAGTACTCCTTCGGCATGATGGAACAGTTCCCGAAGGCGCTGCCGGTGTCGGCGCGCGGCGAGTGGCTCCACGGAATGCCGCTCATCCCGTGGCTCGCGGCCAAGACGTCGAAGGTGCGCATCGGCATGAGCATCATCGACACGCCGTACCGCTCCCCCGGCGTACTCGCCGGCGAGATCGCCACCGTCGACCATCTTTCGAACGGCCGAGTAAATGTGGGAGTCGGGTCGGGTTGGATGCCGGAGGAGTTCGCCGCGGCGAGCGCAGCCGACATCTTCCCGAGGCGTCACGCCCACGTACGGGAAACGATCGAGATCATGCAGGGGATCTGGACGAATGACCTGTTCGAGTACCACGGCGAGTTCGCCGACTTCGACTCCTGTGGGTTCGGCGCGAAGCCGTTGCAGACACCGCACCCGCCCATCTTCTTCAGTGGGCTCAAGGACCCGAAGCGCTCGGCGAACCGGATCAGCAAGTACGGGTTGGCGGGCTGGATCGGCATCCAGGACACGCCCGAGGACATCACCAGATGGCGGGCCGAGATCCAACGCGAACTCGAGGAGCTCGGCGGCTCGCGGTCCGTCGACGATCTCGAGATCTGCAGCATGATCTGGTTCGTCATCACCGACGAGGAGACCGATCAGACGTCGAACGGCAAGCTGAGCAACCTGATGGCCGGCACCGCCTCGCAGATCGCCGACAACCTCAAGCGCTACAAGGAGGCCGGGCTCACGATGCCGCTCCTGTGGCCGCCCTTCGCAGATGTTCCGGTGTCGAAGACACTCGACGACCTCAAGCGGCTCAAGGAGGAGATCATGCCGCTCGTCGAGGCGATGTAATTCCACGCGACGTCGGACTCAAACGGCGATGACGGTCACCGGGATACCGGTCATCCAGGCCTGGTTCGACAAGGGATCGAACGATCCGGGCCCGGACGGGAGCAGCCGGTTGACGTTGACGCCCGGCTTGTCCGAGGCCAGCCGCATGCCCGATTGACGACCCCAGCCGTGCTCGATCGCCACGACGCCCGGGCGCACGGCGTCGTCGATGCGCACCGTCGCTTCGATCTCGCCCCAATCGCTTCGCACGACGACGCGGTCGCCGGCGCCGACACCGAGGCGCGCGGCGTCGTCGGGATGGAGCTCCAACGGATTGTCCGACCGCGACCCGCGCTTCAGACTCTCGACGTTCGAGAACCACGAGTTGTGCATCCGGGTGTCGCGTCGGCTGATCAGCCGCAGCTGACCGTTCGCCTCGGCGGCGATGACGGCATCGGCTTCATCGGCCAGGGCGGAGATCGCAGGCCCGAACCCCGCCGGGCAACAGTCGACGAGTCCGTCCTCGTGCTGGAGGTGACGCGTGTAGAAGTCGCCAGGGGCGAGACCGTCCTCGAACACGACCGTGCCCTTCGGCGCCGCACGCACATCGTCGAGCGAGAGTCCGCGCCCGGTGAGCATGTGATCGGTGCGCGCCCACACCTCGCGTTCGGGGTCGTCAGCATCGAGCGCGCTGCGCATGCCCATCTCCTGCGCGAGCGCACCGAAGATCCTCCACTCTTCTCGGCGCTCCGCTCGCGGTTCGACCACCGCATCGGTCCACTGGATCCACGGTTCCGACTGGAGGCCCAACCCCGTGATGTTGATGTCGGGCCGCTCGAACATGTCGGTCGACGGGAGCAACCAGTGCGCGAGGTCGCCCGTGGCGTTCCGATAGAGGTCGATGCACACGATCAGTTCCAGCGACGCGAACGCCTCGCGAAGACGCTCCTCCCCGCCGATCGTGAAGAGCGGATTGCCGGCCAGCACGATCAGCGCCTTCACCGGATCGGCGGCGTCGAGAATGTGGTCGGCCATGAGGTTGCCGGGCAGTGATCCACGCCGCATCCGGCCGAACTCACCGTCGACGAACCCGGCGGCGAACTCGCGGCGTCCGGCCTTGGCGCTGGCGTAGAAGCCGACGCTCAACACGTTTCCGCCCTCGCTGTCGAGGTTCCCGGTGACGAAGCTCAACATGTGCACGAGCCAGTAGGCCAGCGTGCCGTGGCGGCCCATGTTGACGCCGGTCGACATGTGCACGGCTGCCCGAGGGGCGGTGGCGAAGGTGATCGCCACCTCGCGGATCGTCGCCGCGTGGATGCCGACGATCGGAGCGACGACGTCAGCCGAGTACCCCGCCGCGAACGCACGCAGCTCGTCGACGTTCCTGCCATGGGCGTCGACGCATCGGTCGAAACCTGGGCCGACATCGATCTCGTGGATCAGCGCTGCGAGCAGGAACACGTCGGTCCCCGGGACGATCTGCAACGTCTCGCCGGTGCGCTCCCCCGCCGACTCCGTGCGCCGCGGGTTGACGAACCACACCGTCGCACCGCGTGCCGATGCCTGCATCATCTCGCGGTACATGTTGGAGATGCTGATGAAGCTCCCCTTTGACACCCGAGGGTTGGCGCCGAGCACGAGCAACGCGTCGGTGTTGGCGATGTCCGGAATCGGATGAATGGTGGACGAGCCGAACACCGCCTCGCTCCCGGCGAACTTGTTCGCGCAGTCCTGGGTACCCGACGAGAAGTAGCGGGTCATTCCGAGTTGGGCGAAGAACGAGCCGCTGGCCGGACCGGCCAGCGTGTTGAACGCGCTCGGATTGCCGACGTACGCGGCCACCGCTCGCGTGCCGTGGCGATCGATCACGTCACGCAGTGCCGCAGCAACTCCGGGAATCGCAGCATCCCAGCTGACCTGCTCCCAGCGGTCGCCGACCCGGTGTTGCGGATGGTTCAGGCGATCGGGGTCACGATGGATGTCGAGCGCCGCGATCCCCTTCGTGCAGGCGAAGCCCTTGCTCACGGGATGATCGTCGTCGGCACGCACCTGCACGATCTCCCCGTCGTCGACCGTGGCGACGAGCCCGCAGGCCGGCTCGCACACCCGGCAGAACGTGCTCACCTGGCTGCTCGTCCGGCCGCTGTCCGTCAGTGCGTCGCTCATCTCCCCGGCATACACCACCAGCAGGCACGTCGGCGTCATCGAAGGATCGCAACGGACCCTGCGAGGCTCCTGCCGGACAAGGCCCAGCACGTCGCCAGGCGGCTGCGCCAGGATTACTCGTCTGCGCGGTCCTCGGAATTCGAAAGGTTTCCGAAACTCTCCCGGATTGAACTGCCCCGAATGTCCGATGGATCTAGCCTCACCACGTGGAACATCCCTCCGGCCTCGGCGTGAGCATTCGCTGCCGTGTCGGCTCCACGGTCGCAGCCGCCGCATTGGCCGTCGCTGTCGCCGGGTGTTCGACGTCCGAGCCCGACGCAGGGAGCGAGACCGCGTCGACCGTCACCTCCACGCAGCGCCCTGCGGAGGACGCAGCCGAAACGTCGACGCCGATCACGACACCAGCGTCGACGGAGAGCGTCCCTGAGCGCGCTGACGAGGCCGCAGCCGTCCCGGCGGCGCTCGACTTCCGTGCCCCGCTCGTCGGCGGCGGAGAGTTCGACGGGAGCGAGTACACGGAACGACCCGTCGTGTTCTGGTTCTGGGCGCCCACTTGAAGCGTTTGCAACCGTGAAGCCGCTTCGGTCGAAGCGGCCAGCAAACGTTGGGCCGGAGCCGTCGACTTCGTCGGTGTCGCCTGGACCGGCGACGACGCTGCGTTCCAGGGGTTCATCGACGAGCACCAACAGACCTTCCCGACCATCAGCGATGACCAGGCGGACGTCTACGACCGATTCGAGATCCCCGTGCAGCCCGCCTTCGTCATCGTCGGGCCGGATGGCGCGACGCAGACACTCGCCGGCGCCGTCGACGATGCCACGATCGACTCGTTGCTGACCGCCACGACCGGCGCATAGCGGGACGACCGGCGCGTAGCGACCGGTCAGGGAAGGCGGATGGCCACTCGGCCACCGAGCGCAGGTTCGATCTCGATGGCACCGCCATGCGCTTCCACGAGGCCCCGGGCGATCGCCAGACCGAGGCCGGCGCCGCCGTTCGCCCGGTTGCGGCTCGGCTCCGCCCGGGTGAACCGGTCGAAGGCCGTGGCCGTGAAGTCGTCGGGGAACCCCGAACCGGCGTCGATGACTCGAATCACCGGGTGACCGTCATCGCGAACCTCGACCTCCACCGTCGACCCCGGCGGCGCGTGGTGGATCGCGTTGTCGAGCAGGTTGCGGATCACGCGCCCGATCGCGGCCGGATTCACCTCGGCGCGAACTGGACCATCGGCGACGAGTCGTACGTCGATTCTGCGGCTCGCCGCCGTCGGACGCAGCGACTCGACTGCGTCGTCGACGAGTTCGGTGAGGTCGATGGGTTCACGGCGTAGTTCGAGGCGTCCGGCCTCGATCCGAGCGAGCAGGAACAGGTCGTCGACGAGCGAGCTCAGAGCCGCCACGTCGTGCGACATCGACCGCAGATAGCGAGGCGGATCGGGCGCGACACCGTCAGCGAGGGCCTCGATCGCAGCCTGCAAGGCAGCGAGCGGCGTGCGCAGGTCATGCCCCACGCTGGTCAACATGATGCGTCGTTCTTCCTCGATGCCGGCTCGCTCGCTCTCGAGCTCGTCGAGGCGCTCGGTCAGCTCGTCGAGCGCTCTGGCGACCTGACCGAGTTCGTCCGCGCGGGCGACACCGGTCCGCGTCGTCCGGTCGCCGGTCTCGAGCCGACGAACCGCCGCTTCGAGGCGGGCAGCATCCGAACCCAGTGGTCCGGTGGCGATGACCGCCAGAACGCACGCGAAGACCGCCGTCACGACCAACAACCCGACGATGGTGCGCGCATCGCTGCCGTCCAGGATCATCAACTCCGCGAGGAGGTACGCGGCGACCGCCCCGACAGCGAGCGAGGCAACGAGAATTGCGAGGACGAGATGGCGAAGGGACCGGGTCCTGCGGGTCAACGCCCGCAGCACGAAGCCCGCCGTCACGGAACACACGGCGAGCGCAGCGACCGACAGCGCGGCCTTTGCGGGCTGGTCGCGCAGTGCGTCGGTCCACGACGCGACGGCGAGCACACTCATGGTTCGAACCGATAGCCGACACCCCAGGTGGTGGTGATCCATCGTGGATGCTCGGGGTCGGCCTCGATCTTCTGGCGGAGTCGACCGACGTGAACGGTGACGGTGGCCGGATCCTGGTAGTCGGGCGACGATGACCAGACGGCATCGAGGAGTTGGTGGCGCGAGAACACCTGACGTGGCGACGAAGCAAGGTGGTGGAGGAGATCGAACTCCTTGGGCGTCAGGGTCACGAGGTGATCGCCTGCGGTGACCTCTCGGGCAGTCGGATCGACGACGAGCCCGTCGAAGCGCAACACGTTGACGGAGCTTCCTGCGGTCGGTACGACGCCATTCGCTCGACGCAGCAGGTTGCGAACGCGCACGGCCAACTCGCGCGGCGAGAACGGTTTGACGACATAGTCGTCGGCGCCCAGCTCGAGCCCGACGACACGATCGACTTCCTCGGCGCGTGCGGTCAACAGGACGACGGGAACATCACCCTTCTCCCGAATGGCCCGCAGGATCGTGAGGCCATCCACGCCAGGCAGCATGACATCGAGCACGACCAGCGCTGGATCGTTGACCGCCAACCACGCCAGCGCGTCGTCGCCGCTCGATGACTGGTGCACGCGATGACCATCGAGTTCGAGATATCGGGCGACGACTTCGAGCACCATCGGCTCGTCGTCGACGACGAGGACCGTCCCGGTTCCCGACGCGCTCATGATCCGATCGTACGTATGCGGCGGCTGCCTGCACAGCGTGGTCGTGCGAGTTTCGAAATCGTTGCGATTCTCGTTGCGGCCCTGTGACACCTCGGTCGGATGATTCGATCCGTGCTTGACACCAACCGGGTGACCGAAGAACAACAGGACGAGCGACCGATCCGCGATGGTGCCGACAGCGGCCGCGTGTCCACGTGGATGGGGGCGGTCGTCGGTTTCCTCGCCGCCGCGGTGGCACTGTCGATCGGCGAGCTCGCGTCGGCGGTGATCGGTTCCGACACCTCGCCGGTGACAGCGGTCGGCACCGTGTTCATCGACGAGTTCGCAGCATCGTTGAAGGAACTCGCCATCGCCTTGTTCGGCACGAACGACAAGCCGGCGCTGATCACCGGCGTCGTCGTCGTGTCTCTGCTGCTGGGAACGGTGCTGGGGATCGCGTCGATCAGCCGCCGCTGGATACTCCCCGTCGGAATCGTGTTGTTCGGCGGCGTCGGCGTGTGGGCGATCGTCACCGACCCGCTCGGATCGTGGAGCGACGCCCTCGCGATGGCAGTACCGGCAACCATCGCCGGGATCGTTGCGGCGCTGGGATTGTTCGCCGTCGCGGATCGCTCGACAGCGGCGGTTGTCTCCCCGATGAACACCGACCCACGGGTGCGGACCGCAGACCGCCGTAGCTTCCTGTTCGCATCGGGAGCGACGGCCGCCGGGGCCGGTGCAGCGATCGTGCTGGCCAGGGCGTGGCGCCCGGATGGCTCCGTGCCCGTGACGGCCGATGCGTCGCTTCCCATCCCTGCCGAATCGGTTCCCGTTCCTGCGACAGGCTCGTTCAGCGACCCAGGGTTGACGTCCTACATCACTCCCAACGCCGACTTCTACCGCATCGACACTGCGCTCCGGTCGCCCCGTGTCACCGCGTCGAACTGGTCGCTGAACCTCACGGGTCTCGTCGACAACGAGTTCTCCCTCAGCTACGAGGAGTTGCTGGCGATGGAGTCCGTCAGCGTGCCGGTCACGATCCAGTGCGTGTCGAACGAGGTCGGCGGCAACCTCATCGGCACCGCGGTGTGGCAGGGGGTCCCGCTCACCGATCTCCTCGACCGTGCCGGCGTCCGCAACGATGCCGAACAGATCGTCGGCAGGTCCGTCGATGGGTTCACCGCCGGCTTTCCCCTGAGCGATGCACTCGACGGTCGCACCGCCGTGGTGGCGTACGCGATGAACGGCGAACCACTCCCCCGCGACCACGGCTACCCGGCTCGACTCGTGGTCGCAGGACTGTACGGATACGTGTCGGCTACGAAGTGGCTGGAATCGATCGAACTCACCACGTGGGACGCCTTCGACGGATACTGGATCCCGAGGGGCTGGTCGAAGGTGGGTCCGATCAAGACGGCATCGCGCATCGACGTACCGTCCCGCACCGTGCCCGCAGGCGACGTCGCCGTCGCCGGGGTCGCCTGGGCGCCAGGACGCGGCATCTCGCGGGTCGAGTTGCAGGTGGACGATGGCGACTGGGTCGAGTGCGACCTCGCATCCTCGGCGAGCGAGGAGACCTGGGTGCAATGGCGGTACGTGTGGCGCGCCGCCGCCGGTGACCATCGACTGCGCGTGCGCGCCACCGACGGCGACGGCGAGGTCCAGACGATGGAGAACGCACCGCCCGCGCCCGACGGTGCATCCGGCTATCACACCCGCACGGTTCAGGTCGGCTGAGGGCGCGCATCGTGGACTGGATCAAGCACAACGCCAAGATCGCCGTCCCGGTCGCCGTGTTGACACTCGGCGCGCTCGCGTGGCTGGCCTTCGGGTTCTTCGGTGTCCATCTGCTCTTCGTCGACGACCAGGTCGCCGAGGCTCCGCCGGTGTTCGCGGCATCGGAACCCGCGGCGCCCGTGGCCCCGACGACGTCTTCGCCGACGACCGTTTCGCCGACGACCGTTTCGCCGACGACTCTGCCGGTCACCGCTCCAGCGGTGGTAGCTGAAACATCGCCGCCGATCACGGCAGCTCCCGCGGTCGCGGCGCCGGCCACCACCGCCGTGTTGGAGCCCGTGATCGTGACCGAGTACACCGGCTCGTTCGTCGGACGCGATCACCCGACGTCCGGCAACGCGATCGTGCTCGGCGACGGCAGCGGTCAGCGGTTCCTCCGATTCGAAGCGTTCGAGACCGACAACGGTCCGGACCTCAACGTGTACCTCGTCAACAGTTCAGCCGGAGGCGTCGACGACTTCGTCGACCTCGGCGACCTCACGGGCAACATCGGCGACCAGAACTACGAGATCCCGGTCGGCACCGATCTGGGCGTCTACGACACCGTGCTCATCTGGTGCGTCCGTTTCTCGAGCCCGTTCGGGGATGCCACATTGACGGCGGCGTGACCTGCGCCCTCGCCCGGTCGGCGAGTGATACACCCCCTCGTCATACTCGAAGACATGGAACTCGCCGCCGCCGTGACTGCTGTCGATGCAGCAACTCGCGTGCTCGGTCAGACCCCGATCGAGGGCGTGAGCGCCGACGAGTTCCGTGACCTGTTGAAGCGGTTGAAGGTGGCGTCGTCACGCCTCGAAGCCCAGGTTGGCCGGCTCACGTTCGCTGCCGATTGCGTCGGATCGTTCATCGGAACCGGAGCTCGCGACACCGCCGAATGGCTGGGCAAGGAGACGGGCACGTCGACCCGCAAGAACCGCAACGCCGCCGATCTTGGCCAGGCCATGGCGGGTTCCGACGAACTCAACGAGGCGATGACCAACGGAGACCTGTCCGCCGACAAGGCCGCCATCATCGTCGGTGCAGCTGGTGGGAAGCCGGTCGACAACGAACTCCTCGACGAGGTGACCGACCTCCCGCTGAACGCCGTACGACCCGCCGTCGAGAACTGGCGCACGCGCAACGACCCCGAGGGCGATGCGGAACGAGCCGCCGGTCAACGTTCACGCCGGTCGCTCACGCTCACCGGACAGCCCGATGGCATGACCCGCATCGAAGGGCTCCTCGACCCCGAAGCCGGAACGATCGTGCGTACCGCGCTCGATGCGATCATGAGCGAGTCCGCCTTCGACAACACCGGACGACCCCGCCACCAGCGCTGCGCCGATGCGCTCACCCAACTCTGTGCCGCGTCGTCCAAAGGCCAGATCAAAGGCGGCCGCTCCAACAATCGGCTGCTCGCGACGGTCCCCTTCGACACCATCACCGAACGCGCGAGCGCTCGTGGGCTCACAACTGTCGGGTCGTCACTCGACGCCGACACCATTCGCAAACTTGCGTGCGACGCGGGCATCCACCGGGTGATCACCGGTCCTGGCAGTTCCATTCTCGACTTCGGCCACGAAACGCGCCTGGTTCCCGACAATCTGTTCCTGGCGCTCGTCGCACGCGACCAACGGTGCCGTTGGCCCGGCTGCACGATTCGGGCAACGTGGTGCGATGCACACCACATCACGCACTGGACCGACGACGGTCTGACCAACGACGACAACTGTGTGCTGCTGTGCCATCACCACCATCAGCTCAGCCACCAGCCCGGCTGGGTGGTCACCGGTACCGCAACGGAACTCCGGATCCAGCGCCCCGACGGCGCTGTCGAGATCAGCCGGCCGCCGGCAGCCTCCACGTCGGGACCGTCGCCGACGGGATCACCGCCCACTGCGTCACCACTCCGAGCCGGACCAGCCGGCCGGGAGACCCCCACCGACCACGTGCCCACACGCCAGCTCACCCTCGTCTGAGCGTCAGACGTCGGGCTCTCACTTGTGCTGTAGCGGCACGGGACCGCGGAGAGCCTCGAGAATAAAGTTTCTTCCCAACCTTCCCTCGGCGACGCCAGCGGTTTAGATTCATCGCATGCGGGTGCACTTGGATTCGGGGAAGTGTCAGGGTCACAACCGTTGCTACGCGTTGGCACCCGAACTCTTCGACGTCGACGACTACGGACAAGCAGTCCTGCTCGTCGACGGCGACGTGCCGGACGACCTGCATGCGAAGGCTCGGCTTGCTGCGTCCAACTGTCCTGAATACGCGATCACGATCACGGAGAACGGCTGACATGACCGACACCGCCCACGACACGGACACCGACATCGACGCCGGTGAAGCGCCCACCGCTCCGCAGCGCGGCGCCGACTACATCCCGACGTTCGGTGACCGACCAGAGGGCACCGATGTGTGGCAGCGCGTGCCCTACAACGCCGACGACTACGGCCCCGTCACCGACTTCGCGACCGACTTCGATCATGCCGATCCTGGCTACAACCCGAACGCGCCGAAGGTCTGGAAGGACCTGCGAGAGAGTGGCTGCCCCGTCGCCCACTCCGATCGTTACGGCGGCATGTGGGTGCCGATCACGCACGACACGGTGAACGAGGTCGCGTACGACACGGAGAACTTCACCAGCCGCTCCGTGATCGTGTCGGTCGGCCGCCCCGGCGACCTGGCCATGCCCGCACCGATCGGCGGAGCTCCACCGATCACGAGCGACCCGCCGTTCCACAACATGGCGCGCCGGCTCCTCCTGCCGGCTTTCGCGCCGAAGCAGATCGAGCCGTGGGAACCGGAGATCCAGCGGCTCTGCCAGGATCTGCTCGACGGGATCGGCGACATCACACCCGGCGAGTCGATCATCGACGCGGCGGTCCAGTACGCGCAGAACATCCCCGTCAGCGTCATCGGCCGGATGCTCGGGTTCCCCGCCGAGGACGAGGAGCTGTTCCGCAAGTTCGTCCACGACGTGATCGAGCGGATCACCGAGGAGCCGGGCACCAAGGAGGGCATGGACGATCTCGGCAACTACATCTACGCCCAGATCGCCGATCACCGCGAGAACCCTCGCGACGACCTCACGAACTATCTGTTGAACGTCGAGATCGAGGGCCAACCGGTCAGCGACGACATCGCCGGTGGGATGATCGTCCTGCTGCTCATCGCCGGGATCGACACCACGTGGTCGGCGATCGGCTCCTCGCTGTGGCATCTCTCCCAGAACCCGGGCGACGTCCAGCGACTTCGCGAGGACCCCGACGTGATGACCTTCGCACTGGAGGAGTTCCTTCGTGCGTACGCGCCGGTCACGATGGCCCGGATGGTGGCGAAGGACGTCGACTTCCACGGCTGCCCGATGAAGAAGGACGACTGGGTGCTCCTCCCCTTCCCGGCCGCCAACCGCGACCCGTTGAAGTTCGAGGATCCCGACACGTTCATCGTCGACCGCGAGGAGAACCGCCACGCCGCGTTCGGTCTCGGCATCCACCGGTGCCTCGGCTCGAACCTCGCCCGCCTCGAACTGAAGGTCGCGATCGAGGAGTTCGTCAAGCGGTTCCCCCGGTTCGAGCTCGCCGGCGACACCCGCTGGAGCGGCGGCCAGATTCGCGGACCGCGCGAGCTGCCGATCCGCATCCTCGAAGTCGCCGACTGATCACCAACCGGCTGACCATCGCCGCCGCCGGCCCAACCTGCTCTAGCCTCGCCCGGACATGTCGAGCGAACCAGCCGTCGAACCAGCCCTGGATCCAGGCAGGGAGCCAGGTGTCGAGTCTGCCGTCCAGCCGAGCAGCGACCCCTTGCGCGAGCAGCTGCTCGAAGCCGCCGGCCGAGTGTTCGCCTCGAAGGGTTACGACGGCGCGAAGATCATGGACATCGTGCGTGCGTCCGGCCTGTCGAGCGGCGCCGTCTACGGCCGATTCGCTTCCAAGGACGACCTCCTGCTGGCAGCCGTGGTTGCGTCCGTCGAGCAGAACCCGATCATCAGCCGGTTCAACGAGCGCCCCGTCGCCGAAATGCTCGCCGAGGCGAGCCGCGCCGACGAACCGCTCGACGACCAGGAGGCGATGCAGCTCGAAGCGTTCATCGCTGCACGCCGCGAGCCCACACTCGCCGCGGCGATCTCCGAGGCTCGTGCTCGGTGGCGCACGACCATCGCCGCCCCGCTGATCGAGCGCGCATCGGTCGACGGATCGGCCAGCCCCGATGCCGACTTCGACTCGCTCGTCTACCTGGTCCAGACACTCCACCTCGGGCTGCTGGTACAGCGCGGCGCAGGGCAGCACGCACCCGACAACGACGCGTGGCAGCGGCTCGTCGAACACCTCCTGCGCTCGATGGCCCATCCCCCGTCCGACGACGAGCCCGGACGGACACTGGAGAACTGATGACCAAGACGGCCGTCGAGCGCACCGTCACCCGGGCGCACACCGCGACCCAGG
>JANNNB010000074.1:0-4359 GCA_031398325.1 Actinomycetes bacterium | reverse complement strand
CGGGTGAGCGGGCTTCCGCTCGGCATTCGATTGACTGCCGACCTGGCGCGGACGGTGTCGCCGGCGGAGATGCTCGACAAGACGACGTCGACGTTGCTCACCGAAATCGCTCCCGGGGTGGAGGCGATCGTCGACGCGTTGGGACCGACGATGCGGTTGGCGTTCGCGGCGCTGTCGGTGGTGCCTGGCCAGATGGACGACGCGTTGATTGCTTCGCTGGTCGATCTGGACGCTCCCGATGCGGTGATCGCGTCGATGTGTGACAGCGGGTTGCTGCAGTTCGATGACCGCCGTCCCGATGCTCCGTACTCGATGTTGGAGCCGCTGCGCGATCTCGGCGCGGTGTGGCTCGCCGAGTCTGACCGGCGGGAGGTGGTGATGGAGCAGCTGGTGGGTGAGTGTGTTCGGCGTGCCGAGACCTATGCCCTGCCGAGCCGGGAGGTGGAAGGTCGATACCCGATGAACGTGCGGCTCGCCCGCGAGCTGCCCTGGCACCGACAGGCGATCCATCACCTGGCGTTTCGCGGCGATGCCGAGTCGGCGTTGCGTATCGCGGCCGGGTTGGAACTGGCGCTGTACGGCGTGGGCTGGTGGGCGACGAACACCGAGCTCCAGGACGCTGCGCTGGCGATCGCGGGCGACGACACGCTGACACGTGCCCGTGTCCATGCGGCTCGTGGCCGGCCCGGGTTACTGCATCAGTTTGACGAGTTCCACATGATGCGCGCCCTCGAGATCGGTCGTCGGCTCGGCGACCGGCCGGTGCAGGCGAAGGCGCTGTACCAGCTCGGTGTGATGCGCTGGTGGGAGGGTCGGTACGACGAGGCGCTCGAACATCTGGCCGAGGCGAGATCGATGGCGCGCGAGTGCGGTGACTGGTTCGTCGAGCTGGAGGCCGACCGGTTCACTGGCGTCACGTTGGTGTCGGCGGGTCGAGAGGACGAGGGCTTCGCGACCCTGCTGCGGGTGTTGGAGCGGCTCGAGCGAACGAGTGGGATGGAGTTCTTGCGGCCGCACGTGCAGGTGTACATCGGACACTGTCGTCGTCATGTCGGTGACGACGATGCAGCCTTGGTGAACCTCGAGCGGGCGCGGGTGGGCTATGAGCGGGCCGGCAACACGGCCACGCTGGTCCACGTCTACGCCGGTCTCGCAGAGGTCGCTGCCGACGCCGGCGACGGCGAGACGGCGTTGCGCCATGCGGCTCGCGGTCTGGAACTCTCGGCGCTGGGCGGTGTCACGGTGTACGACCCGTGGTTCCTGTGCACGATGGCGCGGGTCCATGCATCGGCGGGTGACGCGACGCAGGCGAGGTACGCCGCGGCGGCAGCGGTGAGGGCGGCGCTGGGCGGGTGGACGGGGGAGTTCCACCGGGTGGCGACAGGTTTGGCGTTGGTCGCCGATGCGATCGACGATGCGTCATCGGCGGCCCGGTTGCTCGGCTTCGCCGACGTGACCCCTGATCGTCGCGAGCTGCCGTTCGTGGCGCCTGCGGAACGCCGACGAGTCGACGCGTTGCGGCGAAAGCTGGACTCGACGGGAGATGTCGCACGCCAGGGCCTAGTGCTCGGTGCCCGCTCGACGCTGGCGGAGGCTGCCGCCCGACTCGTGGGCCCGCTGCTCGACCCCTGATTGCCCGCGCCTGACGGGCTCTGGCGCCTTTGCTCCCGTTTTGCTCGGGGTGTCTAGCTTCCGCTGGAGCGGGGTGCGGTGGACGTACCGGAACGGGAGCAGATCATGGATTCGATGAACGAGTGGACGCGGCGGGGTCGTACGCGCCGCAGGGGACTGTGGGCGTTGCTGGTCGCGCTGGTTGCGACGTGTGTTCCCGTTCTGGTTCCACCGACGGCGTCTGCCGCGCCGTTGCTGTCGCGAATCGTCGGCTACGTCGACACTGACGGCATCGAACCCGACACCGACGTTCGTCTCGAGGGCATCGAGGTCGAGGTCAGCACCTACGAGGGTGTCGTGGCGACCGACGTGACGGATGCATCGGGCGAGTACAGCGTCGACGTCACCGAGACGCCGCCGGACGGTGGCGGCTACATCGTCACGTTCCGTGATCCGGATGAGTTCTACGGCTTGCAGGTGTACCCCGAACTGTTCGTCCAGCCGGGTTATGACGAACTCCTGAGCGTGAAGATGGTGCAGGGTGGCCGTGTCTCGGGCATTGTGAGCTCGGAAGGCGTTCCGCTGGCCGACGTCTGTGTCACCATCGAACAATCGACGTACTCGGGACCGGCGTATTTCGGCGAGGCGTGTACGGCGGCCGACGGCAGCTATCTCTCCGAACCGTTGCATCCCGGTTCCTACGACCTCTACGCCAACCCGACGACGTCGGGGTATCAGTACGACTACGGTTCGGCCCAGGTCACGAGCGGCGTCACGACGACCGTCGACTTCGATCTCGAGTCCACGGGTGTGGTCGGCGGCTCCGCCTCGATCAATGGTTCGGTCGTGTCGGCGGTCGGCGGCGCTGGTGTGCCGGCGTGCGTGTATTTCTCGGGCACGGCCGGCTTCTGGTCCGGGTGTACCGATGCGGCGGGCAACTTCAGCGCGACGGGTCTGGCCCCGGGGATGTACACGGCGAGCGCGAGCCCGAGCGACGGGTTGCATGTCGCGCCTTCGCCGGCAGTGCAGATCCAGGTCGTCGCCGGTGTGAACGACATCGATCTGGTCGTGCCGCTCGGTGCCGTGATTTCTGGCACGGTGACCAGTGCCGACGGGCTGACGCCCATCGCCGGTGTTCGTGTCGACGCCTGTCAGTTCAGCTGCAATCCGGGTTCTCGGAACACGATCACCGATGCGGCGGGCAACTACACGATCGCCGGCCTGAACTCGATCGGCTACTGGGCCCGGTTCTCGCGCGTTGGGTACAACACGCAGTTCTGGGACGGGACGCCGGCGACGACCGAATCACCGACCTCGGCGACCGCAGTGATCATTCCGACACCGGTGGGTAGCACGGCCTCGGGCATCGACGCACGGATGAGTACACGTCTGCTCGGCTCGATCTCGGGCACCGTGGTCGATTCGGTGTCGTCGCTCCCGATTGCGAACGCCGCGGTGCGAATCCGCACGTTCGGCACCCTCTATCCGACATTGGCCGCAGTGCAGACGGACGCCTTCGGCAACTACGTCTTCACCGACGTGGACCCTGGCTCGTACCAGGTCTCCGTGGCCTCGATCGGGTACGTGTCTGAGCGATACAGCGACGCGAAGAACGGAACGACATTGCCGACGCCAGTGGTGGTCGTGGGCGGTTCGTCGACGACGGGAATCTCGTTCGGGCTCGATCCGCAGGGTGTGATCGAGGGGACGGTTGGTGTCAATCTCCCGCCGGTCACTCAGAATGCCGCCGAGATCTATTGCGTCACGGCGACGCCGGCGAACGCATTGTTCGCTCCGGTCGAGACGTGTCGCCCGTTCGGGTCGGCCTACAGACTGTCGAAGCTGCCAGCAGGCGACTACTCGGTGTCGATCACCTCTCCGGACTATGTCGACCAGACCGTTTCGCCGGTGTCCGTTGCTGTCGCCGTGGGCGGGAGCGTGACGGAGCAGAACTTCTTGCTCCAGCGCCTCGCGGTCATCAACGGAACCGTTCGCGACACGTCCAACAACCCACTCACACCCGCGTACGTGTGCGCCGTCAACGCTGTTGGCGCCAGCAGGTGCACGAACGTCAACGCGGTGGGCGACTACCAGATCGCAGTGGAGCCGGGGGCGTACCGGGTGTATGCGCAGGCCAACGGCCGCCAGCAGGAGTACTTCCCGGAGTTGACGACCTACCCGGCCGCTCCGAACGTGTCGGTGAGCGCTGTTGATCTCGCTGACATCGACTTCACGCTCGCTCAGCTACCGAAGATCACTGTCGTGGCTACGATCGACGGCGGTTCGACTCCGGCCTGTGGGCTGGAGATCGGAGTGATGAATCTCGGTGGTTCGCAGGTGGCCTACCCGCCGCAGACCAGTTGCCTTGCCACGCCAGGTGTCGCGGTGTCGACGATGTTCGTGCAGCCGGGCTCCTACAAGCTGCGATTCGGCAACGCGTCGTTCGGAACGTTCCTGCCGGAGTACTGGCAGAACCAATCGACGTTCGAGGCGGGGCAGACGGTCGTGCTCGGCCTCGGCGACGACGTCACGTACAACGTGAGCGTTGCGATCAAGCCGACGATCACGGGTACGGTCACGTCGAGCGCAGTCGGCAACGCGCCGGTGGGAAATGTGTTCGTCGCCGCCTACGCCGCTGGGCCGGTCCAAGGTCAGTACGTCGGGTACGCGTACACGCAAGCGAACGGTACGTACACGCTGGCGGTTCCTGCGGGCAACTATCGCCTCCAGTTCTCTCGGAGCCAGTTC
>JANNNB010000039.1:0-20961 GCA_031398325.1 Actinomycetes bacterium | reverse complement strand
GGCCTGGCGCCACACGGTCTCGGTCTGCGGCTCGACGCCGGCGACCGAGTCGAACACGGTGACCGCGCCGTCGAGGACTCGGAGGGAACGCTCGACTTCGATGGTGAAGTCGACGTGGCCCGGGGTGTCGATGATGTTGATCCGGTGGTTGTCCCACACGCAGGTGGTGGCAGCAGAGGTGATCGTGATGCCGCGCTCCTGCTCCTGGGCCATGTGGTCCATGGTCGCCGCGCCGTCGTGCACTTCACCGATCTTGTAGCTCTTGCCGGTGTAGTAGAGGATGCGCTCGGTGGTCGTGGTCTTGCCGGCGTCGATGTGCGCCATGATGCCGATGTTGCGTGTGCGATCCAGGGGGAACTCGCGCTTGGCCATCTCTACTTCACTTCCGTATCAAGGTGCGGGTACACGAACTACAGGGAGTCGGCGCTGCGCAGGGGCGCAAGCACGATGTGCGAGTGTACCGGAGCATCCGCCGCCCCCACCTGGACGTGACGCGTGTTTCAGACGGCGAGTGCTTCGTCGGCGACGATCGACCCGCCGGCCAACTCGATCTTCCTGGTCAGACGGGCGCGCTCGAGGAGCGATCGATCGTGCGTGACTAGCAGCACCGTTCCCGGGAACGTGTCGAGGGCCTGTTCGAGCTGCTCGATCGCAGGGAGGTCGAGGTGGTTCGTCGGTTCGTCCAACACGACGAAGTTGGCCCCGTTCGCCATCAGGAGTGCGAGCGACGTGCGTGTGCGCTCGCCGGGCGACAGCGTCACGGCCGACCGGTGCACGTGGTCGGCCACGAGCCCGAACTTCGCGAGCAGCGTTCGCGCCTCGACGACGGTGAGTCCGGTCTCGGCCATGAACACGTCGAGCATCGATTCGTCGCCCACCAGCCGGGTTCGCGCCTGCTCCATCTCGCCGAGGCGGACGTTCGAACCGAGACCGGCCGTCCCCGAGTCCGGTTCGACGCGGCCGAGGAGCAACTCGATCAGCGTCGATTTGCCGGCGCCGTTCCCACCGACGAGCGCAATGCGTTCGCCGAGCGTGATCTGCATCGTGACCGGACCCAACCGGAAGTCGCCGCGCGACACCGTTGCCGCGGAACAGTAGGCGACGAGGTCACCGCTGCGCCCGGCCATGGGGATGTCGAGCCGGAGCTCCCAGGGCGTGCGCGGCTCGTCGACCTCGTCGAGTCGCTCGATCGACCGCTCCGTGCGAGCCGCCTTGCCGGCGAGCTGCTCGGTCTGATTGAGCCGGAAGTGCCGGATGTTCTTGTCCTTCTCGTCCGACGTCCGGAGCTTTGCCCGCCCCTGCGTCGCCCACTCCCGCTCGCGCTGTGCCCGCCCGAGCAGGTTGCGCCGCTTCGAGTCGTAGTCGTCGAATCGCTCCTGGGCGTGCTGGCGCGCCAGCTCTCGCTCCGCAAGGAACGCCGCCCATCCGCCGGCGAACCGCGTCGCGCGGTGGGTGTGGAAGTCGATCTCGACGACGTCGGTGATCACGCGCTCCAGGAAGGTGCGGTCGTGGCTGACGATCACCACACCAGCGCGCAACCCGAGTACCCACGCTTCGAGGCGCCGCAAGCCGTCGAGATCCAGATCGTTCGTCGGTTCGTCGAGGAGGAACACGTCGAAACGGGCGAGCAACAGGGAGGCGAGCGAACTGCGCGCCGCCTCGCCTCCCGACAGCACTGCGGTCGGTCGATCGAGCAGCACTGGGTCGAGTCCGAGCTCGGCCCACACCTCCCCCACCCGGGCATCGAAGTCGGCCGCTCCGAGCGACATCCACTGATCGAACGCGGTCGAGTACCGGTCGTCGCTACCAGCATCGCCCGCAGCCAACGCGGCGGTAGCCCCGTCGAGTTCGTCGTGTGCCGCCTGCACACCGGTGCGTCGGGCGAGGAACGACCGCACCGTCTCCGTCGACGAACGCTCAGGCTCCTGTGGCAGCAGGCCGACGACCGCCGTCGGCGGAGCGAGCTCGACCGACCCACCGTCGAGGCCGAGTTCGATCTCGCTCGTGCCGGCGGTGGTGAATCGACCTGCCAGTGCGGCCAGGAGGGTCGACTTGCCGATCCCGTTCGGCCCGACCAGCCCGATCCGGTCGCCGGGCGACACGACGAGGTCCACGTCGTCCAGTACGAGGAGCGCACCGCGCGACACCGTCACGCCGCGAGCGATGAGCTGTGCAACCACGATCACCTCCTTCTCGGGCCAGTCTGGCCGATCTTCTGCGGCCGGAGGCCCTGAGTTCTCAGGGGTAGACTTCGCCCATGCCAGCCCAAGGAGAGCACCATCCGGCCTTCGAGGAATACTGCGAGTGCATCTACGAACTCGGCGAAGACGACGTCGACATCATCCAGGCCCGTATCGCCGAGCGGCTCCAGATCAGCCGCCCCGCGGTGAGTGAGATGATGAAGCGCCTCGAGGCGGAGGGTCTCATCACATCGGCCGACGGCATCACGCTGACCGCCGCGGGCCAGGAGCTCGGCGAACGGGTGGTCCGCCGCCATCGCCTCGCCGAGCGCTTCCTGACCGACATCTTGAAGCTGTCATGGGCCGAGGCCCACCACGAAGCCGGTCGCTGGGAGCACGTCATCAGCGAGTCGGTCGAGAAGGCGATCAACGATCTGCTCGGCGATCCGACCACATGTCCGCACGGCAACCCGATCCCTGGCTCCAACTACAAGGCGCCCGATTCGGCGCCGCTCTCCGACGTGGTCGTCGGCGTGCCGTTCACCGTCCGGCGCATCACCGAAGAGCTCGAGTTCGCTCCCGGACTCCTCGAGTTCCTCGAGGAGTCGGCGATCCAGCCCGGCAACGTCGGCACGGTCACCGCTGCGTCACCCGACGGCACGTTGACGGTCGAGATCGACGGGCGCCACGTCGGTGTCGGCTCGTTCGCCAGCGAGCGGATCCTCGTCACGACCTGACCGGTGGTTGCGGCCGGACCACTGCGCTCAGCGCAGCGGTTCTGGCAGTTCGAGGGCGTGCACCACGGTCAACCGCTGGGTCGAACGTGTGAGCGCCACGTAGAGCGATCGCATCCCCTGCTCGACGTCGCTGACGATCTGGGTCGGTTCGACGACCACGACGCCATCGAGTTCGAGGCCCTTCACCACGCTGACCGGCACCAACGTGACACCCGAATCGAGGCCAGTGCGGGTCGCCGTGCCGTGGTTGATCCCGGCGTCGGTCAGGGCGGCGGAGAGTTCGCCGATGAGGCGGTCCGGGGCCACGACGCCCAGGCTGCCGTTCGGCAGCTCGCCGATCAGCGTCGCCACCTCCTCGGCCACCGAGGCGCCGAGCCGCTCGATCGATGCGGCGCGGACGATCTTCGGGCCGTACTCGCCCACGCGAACCGAGCGCGGCGAGCGCAGGGACGGGGTTGCGTACTCCATCACCCGATTCGCCAGCTCCATGATCTGTTGGGGGATGCGGTAGCCGACCGACAACCCGATGACCCGCGCCGGCTTGCGGTCGGGCAGGAATTCGAGGACGTCGTCCCAATGGTCGGGAGCGAGCGGTCCGGTCGCCTGCGCGATGTCGCCGACGATGGTCATCGATCCGCTCAGCGAACGACGCGTCGCCATCTTGAGCTGCATCGGGGTGAGGTCCTGGACCTCGTCGATCACGATGTGGCCGTACGTGCGGATCTCGTCGAGCTCGTCCACCTTGCCGTTCTTCCCCAGCTTGGGTCCGAGCACGTCGCGAGCGTCGTCGAGCAGCGCAACGTCGGCGGCCGTCCAGCGAACGTCGTCGACGAGTTCCGATCGTTCGCGGAACAGGGTGAGTGCTTCGGCGTCGTCCAGGACGCCTCGACCCGCCGACTTCAGCAGCGCCTTGGAACCGAAGAGATCGTGCAGCAGCTGCGCCGGCGTGAGCACGGGCCACATCCGGTCGAGGGCCTCGCGGATCTCCTCCGAGCCACGCAACACCTCGCGGACGGAGTGCGCGCCGACCTCGTCGTCGCGCCACGTGCTGGCCAGCGCGTTCCACACCTCCGACTCGACGTATCGACGCCCACCGTTGTGTCGCTTGAAACGGCGACTGGCGGTGCGCACGATGCGCGCCGACTCGTCCGCGCGCAGGCGCACGTACCCGCTGCGGAACGGCAGGACGAGGTCGCGGCGGAGCGGTCGCTGGCGATCGCTGATCGCCTGATCGATGACGTCGGACATGCGCGGGTCGCCCTTGAGCCGAGCGGCCGCCGGCGAGTCGTCGCCCTCTTCGCCCGGACGGAGGAACTCGACGCCCGGGACGAGGTCGGCGAGCACGACCTGCGCGATGCCGGCTTCACCGAGCGAGGGCAGCACCCTTTCGATGTAACGCAGGAACACCCGGTTCGGCCCGATGACGAGCACACCCTGGTCTTCGAGCGGGAATCGGTGGGTGTAGAGCAGGTACGCCGCGCGGTGGAGCGCGACCACCGTCTTGCCGGTGCCGGGCCCGCCCTGCACGACGAGCACCCCCGCTTGCGGCGAGCGGATGATCTCGTCCTGCTCCCCCTGGATCGTCGCGACGATGTCGCCGAGCGTGCCGGTACGTCCACGCTCCAACGATGCGAGCAGCGTGGAGTAGCCACGGAGTTCCGGGGGGCCACCCGACTCGGCTCGACCGTCGAGACCTTCGTCGTGGCCGACACCGAGGTGTCCCTCGCCGAACAACTCGTCCTCGATACCGAGCAACCGCTGCCCCTCGACGGCGAAATGGCGGCGCCGGGCAATGCCCATCGGGTCGCGTCCGGTGGCACGGTAGAACGGTTCGGCAACGGGTGCCCGCCAGTCGACGACGACGGGCTCGCGGTCCTCGTCGGCGACGGCGAGACGGCCGATGTGGAAGCTCTCCAGCCCGTCAGGTGACTCGGCATACCGGTCGATGCGCCCGAAGACCAGCGACGCGTTGCCGAGGTCGAGATCGGTGAGCCGCTTGACGAGCGCCTCGTCGAACGCGTTTCGCTCGAAGCGAGCCTGGAACGTGCCGCCGAGATCTGCCTCGGTCATGTCACGCATACGCCATGCCGCATCACGACTGGTGTTCAGGCAGTCGTACGCGTGATCGATGTATGCCTGCTCTGCGAGAAGATCCGGGTGCTGCTGGGTCATATCTGGACGCGTCAATGCTATCGGTGAAAGCCCGCCGCTAGCGTCGGACCCGAGATGGCTGCACCGACCGAAACGGCCCCCTTCGTCGCTCCTGCTCCGTTCCTCGACGCCGCGCAGGGTCTCCCGACGGCCTTCACCCCGGTGTGGTTCATGCGTCAGGCCGGGCGCTCACTGCCCGAATACCGGGCCATCCGCGGTGACGGTTCGATCCTCGATGCGATCAAGCGGCCGGAGCTCGCCGCGGAGATCACCATGCAACCGGTCCAGCGGTACGGCGTCGATGCGGCCGTGTTGTTCAGCGACATCGTCGTGCCGGCGCACGCCGTCGGATTCGGCATCGATGTCGCGCCCGGGACGGGCCCGGTCGCCGAACGACCGCTGAGGACCCGTGCCGATTTCGAACGCCTCCGCACGCTCGAGGTCGACGACGTCGGCTACGTGGTCGACACCGTGCGCCTGCTCGCCGACGAACTCCCCTCGACGGTACCCCTCCTGGCGTTCGCCGGAGCGCCGTTCACCGTGGCCAGCTACCTCATCGAGGGTCGACCGAGCAAGGACTACCGGCACACCAAGGCGCTGATCCACACCGACGAGGTGCTCTGGCACGAGATCATGGAGCGCCTCGCCGAGTCCGCGGTCACCTTCATCGACGCCCAACTGAGCAACGGAGCGGCCGCATTCCAGCTGTTCGATTCCTGGGCAGGGTCGCTGAGCCGACTCGACTACGACCGGTTCGTGTTGCCCCACTCCCGCAACGTGTTCACCGAGCTACGGCGTCGTCATCCCGATGCTGCGAGCATCCACTTCGGCATCGGTTGCGACCACCTGCTCGAATCGATGCACGCCGCCGGCCCGACGGTGCTCGGCCTCGATTGGCGGACCCGCATCTCCGATGCCCGTCGCCGCCTCGGCGATGACCTGATCGTGCAGGGCAACCTGGATCCGGCGCACGTGTTGGCTGGCTCCGAGACGGCCCTGGCCGGCGCCCAGCAGGTGCTCGATGACAACGCCGGTCCGGGTGATGCGCCGGCAGGCCGTCACATCTTCAATCTCGGCCACGGGGTACCACCCGACGCCGATCCGGCGGTGTTGCACGCCGTCGTCGACTTCGTGCACGAGCAGACGGCCAGGAATCAGACATGAGCACCGACCCCGACACCGACACCGACGTCTCCGTGGCCGTCGTCCTCATGTCGTACGGCACCCCCGGCGACCCGAGCGAGATCGAGACCTACTACACCGACATCCGCCGCGGCCGGCCGCCGACCCCGGAGGCGCTGGCCGACCTGACTGCCCGATACGTGGCGATCGGGGGCGTCTCGCCTCTGGCCGAACTCACCCGATCGCAGCAGCACGCGATCCAGCGCGAACTCGACGTCGTCGAACCCGGCCGGTTCACCGTGTCACTCGGGATGAAGCACACCGACCCGAAGGTCGAAGTGGCGGCGGCGGAAGCAGTGGCCGCAGGCGCCGACGTCGTCGTCGGTCTGGTGCTCGCACCACACTTCTCCTCCTTCTCGATCGGCGAGTACCTCGAACGCTGCCGTACCGGTGTCGACGGCGCCGTGCCCGTGATCGGCGTCGAGAGCTGGGCGACCGAGTCGGCCTTCGTCGAGTTCCTCGCTGACGATCTTGCCCAGCGCCGGGCGGCGATGCGCACGACGACGGGCCGCGACGTGCTCGTGCTCTTCACCGCACACTCGTTGCCGCAACGCATCATCGATGCCGGCGATCCGTACCCCGATCAACTGCGGTCGACCGCCGTGGCCGTCGCTGATCGCCTCGACCTGACCGAAGGTGCCGACTGGGCGATCGCCTGGCAGTCGGCAGGCCGGACACCCGAGCCGTGGATCGGCCCTGACATCCTCGAAGTGATCGATGCAGCCGGCAACGGAGGGATGTACGGCGGCGTCATCGTCTGCGCGTGCGGCTTCGTGGCCGACCACCTCGAGGTGTTGTACGACCTCGACATCGAGGCGGCGGCGCGAGCATCAGGGGCGGGTCTCGCCTTCGACCGCACGGCCAGCGTGAACAGCGACCCGAGGGTGATGGCGGCCTTGGCGCGGCGCGTCGTCGAATCGGCCGCGTCCAACGATCCGCCATGACCGCCGACGGCCGGGTCCCCCGCGTCGCCGTCGTCGGCGGCGGGATCGCCGGTCTCGCCGCCGGATTCGAGCTGGCCACCGCCACCGAATGTGGCGTCACCGTCTTCGAGACGTCCGCTCGGGTCGGCGGACGCATCGACGATTCGGCGTTCGCCGGTGTCGAACATGTCGAGGCCGGCGCCGATGCGTTCCTGGCCCGGGTACCGGACGCCGTCGAACTGGCCCGCCAGGTCGGTCTGGCCGATCAGCTGGTGTCCCCCGAGCCCGTCGGCGCAGCCGTGTGGTTCGACGGATTGCACCCGATTCCAGAAGGACTGCTGCTCGGCCTACCGGCCCGACTCACCCCACTTGCGACCACGAAGCTGCTCTCGTTGCGGGGCAAGGCCCGCGCGGCGATCGAGCCACTGCTCCCACGCACCTCGATCGACAGCGACTCGATCGGCGATCTCGTGCGAGCCCGTTTCGGTGACGAGGTCCACGAACGTCTCGTCGATGCGCTCGTCGGCAGCATCTACGCCACCGACACCGATCGGTTCAGCCTGCGCGAGGTCCCGCAGCTGTACGACATCGCCCGACAGGAGCGGAGCCTGTTGTTGGGAGCGCGTCGTCGAGCGGGTGCCGGGGCTGCGACCGCAGCTTCCGCGAAAGGACCCAGCCCGATCTTCGCCACGCCACGCGGTGGGCTCGCCGAACTCGCACGCGCGACGGCCGCCGCGATCGTCACCGCCGGTGGCGAGGTACGGACCTCGACCGCGGCGACGTCGCTGCGATCGACCGACGACTCAGCGCGGTGGTCGATCGACGACGAGCGGTTCGACGCGGTCGTCCTCGCCAGTCCGGCTGGTGCCTCGATGACCCTGATTGCCGATGTCGCTCCCGCCGCCGCCGATCTCCTGTCCCGGGCCGAAACCGCTGACGTCGTGATGGTCACGCTTCACGTTCCTGCTGCGGAGTGGCCCGAGCGTCTGCACGGGCTCAGCGGCTACCTCGTCCCGAAACCCGTCCAGCGGTCGGTGACGGCAGTGTCGTTCGGCTCCCAGAAGTGGGCGCATTGGAGGCCACCGAGCGGCGGCGAGGTTCTGAGGGTCTCGGTCGGACGCGACGGTGTGCCGTCGCTCGATCGCAGTGACGACGCGATCATCTCCGAGGTACTCGAGGATCTGCGTCGACATCTGGGCGTGACGTTCTCACCCCTCGAGATCCGAGTGTCGAGATGGGCGGGCGCATTCGCTCAGTACCGCCCTCGTCACGATCGATGGGTCGCCGACGTCGAGGCGGCCTTGCCGGACGGCCTGTTCGTCACCGGTTCGAGCTACCGCGGAATCGGTATCCCCGCCTGCGTCCGCGACGGACGGTCGATCGCACGCCGCGCCGCGAGCCTCGTCGGCGGTCTGCAAGAATCGGTGTCGTGACTGGTCGGCGATATGCGGTTATCGGCGCCGCGGTCGTCGTGCTCGCGGGTGGTACCGGGATCACTGCTGCGTTGCTCGGCAACGATGGCAATGACGCGGCGGCGTCGACGCCGGCCACCGAAGCTGCAACATCTGTTCCCGCGCCGACCTCGACCGTTCCGGCGACGACGAGCACATCGACCACGACGCTGCCGACCACGACCACCAGCACGACGACGAGCACCACCACCACGACGCTGCCACGCCAGCTCACACAACCGATCCCACCGCCACAGGACCAGCGCGCGCCGGAGGACCTCGGACAGATCGGGAGCATTGCGATCCCGAAGATCGGCATCGATGCCCCGCTCCACGAAGGCATCCGGCTCACCACACTCGACCGCGGGCCCGGCCATTGGCCCGGATCGGCGATGCCCGGAGAGATCGGCAACGTCGTCGTCGCAGGGCATCGCACGAGCCACGGTGCCCACTTCCGGAACACCGACGATCTCGTGCCGGGCGACATCGTCACGTTCACCACCGCCGACGGGGTCTTCGACTACGCCGTGACCGGCACCGAGATCGTGGGCCCGGATGCCCTCTGGATCATCGACCCGTCCGACACGCCGACGGCGACACTGTTCGCGTGCCACCCGCCCGGCTCGACGCGCCAGCGCATCGTCGTGCACCTCGAACTCGTCTGACGCCGCGCTCTTTCCGGTCACCGTTACCGTGTGGCCGCCATGTCCGACACCGCGACACCGACGACAGCGATGCCCGACATCGACGCGACGTCGGACGACCTGACCGTGCGGGCACGCCTCGCTCGCCCGGCGCTCGCGCTGGGTGCCGGCGCCTTGGTGGCGCTCGCCATGCCACCGTGGGGGTTCTGGCCGCTCGCAGTCGTCGGCGTGATGCTGTTCGAGGTCGCGCTCGGGGCCGAGCCGGCGAGGCGGCAACGCTTCCTGCTCGGCTACCTCTTCGGTGCGGGATGGATGTATCTCGGTATGGGCTGGATGATCCAACTCACCCTGCCCGGCTACGTCATCGCCGGGTCGATCTACGCGCTCTACCACGCGGTCGCCGCCCTGATCGCGCCGAGCGGGCCATGGCGTGTGATCGGCCGACCGGCCGCCCACACGCTCGCCGAGGCGTTGCGCTTCTCGTTCCCGTTCGGCGGGGTGCCGTTGGCGTCGCTCGGAATCTCTCAGGTCGGCGGGCCGTTCCTCGGCGTTGCCCGGATCGGCGGTGTGATCCTCATCACCTGGCTGGTGTTCCAACTCGGCTTCGCGCTCGCCGGCCCGGCGCCGGGTGTCCCGGCGTTCGCCCGTCGGTTCCGGCCCGGGGCGTCCGGCTCGCCGCTCGGGGCGATCGGCTTCCTGGCCGTCACCGTGATCGTCGCACTGTCGTTCGTCGCTCCCACCGGTTCGCCCACCGGCGAGACGATGAGCCTCGCCGCCGTGCAGGGCGGGGGCGAGCAGGGAACGAGCGCGTTGGAGGTGCCGTCCTCGCTCGTCACCGAACGACACCTCGAAGCGACCCGGTCGATCCCGGCGGATGCCGACGTGGACCTCGTCCTGTGGCCCGAGAACACCATCGACGTCGTCACCTTCGACGGGTCCCAGCCGCTGCGCGACATCGCAGCCGAGGCGGAGCGTCTGCAGGCACCGATCGCGGTGGGTGTCACCGAGGACTCCCCCGACGGCACCCAGTTCGTCAACGCACAGATCGTGGTCTCGCCCGACGGAGTTGTGTTCGACCGCTACGAGAAGGTCCGACGGGTGCCGTTCGGTGAGTACGTGCCGCTGCGCTCACTGTTGGAAGCGGTCGGCGCGCCCATTGACCAGATCGGACGAGATGCTCGTGCCGGCACCGAGCCGGCGGTCATCGAGCTGCCCGACGGAACCGAACTGTCGGTCGTCATCTCGTGGGAGGTGTTCTTCGGCGGCCGCGCCCGCGAGGGTGTGGAACTCGGCGCCGAAGCGATCCTCAACCCGACCAACGGCTCGAGCTACACCGGCACGATCGTGCAGACCCAGCAGGTGGCATCGAGCCGGCTGCGAGCCGTCGAGAACGGTCGCTGGGTCGTGCAGGCAGCGCCGACGGGCTTCTCGGCGATCATCGACGCAGGCGGTGACGTGCTCCAGCGGACCGCGATCAGCGAGCAGAAGGTCCTGTACGCGGACATCGAGTTGCGCGACGGCCGGACCTGGTACACGAACCTCGGTGATGGCCCGATCATCGCCGCCCTGATCGCGGTGCTGCTCGTGTCGATGTGGTTCGGCGGGCGCCTCGGCCGCCTCCGCAGGATCCGCGACCGATGACCGCCGATCGCGAGACCGTGGAGCTCCGCGCCGGCGACACGAGCCTGACCCTCGACCTGGTCCACGGCGGCCGGATCGCCCAGATCGAAGTCGGAGCGCAGCCGCTGCTCTGGGCCGAGCCGGGACCGGCGATCGGTTGGGGTTCGTACCCGATGGCGCCGTGGGTCGGACGAGTCCGTCACGGGCAGTTCAGGTTCGGGGGAGTCGATCACCAACTGGCGCTCAACCACACCGACGATGACGGAACGTCGCACGCGATCCACGGGACCGTGTTCGAGACTCCGTGGATCCTCGCGTCCGCCGATGCGACCACGGCCACCCTGCACGCCGAATTGGGCCGCCACGGATGGCCGTTCGGTGGGATCGCCCGCCAGACCGTCACCGTGTCCGACCGGTCGGTGCGTTGTGAGTTGTCGGTCGAGGCCGACGGCACGCCGTTCCCGGCGGCAATCGGGTGGCATCCCTGGTTCCTCAAGCCCGATCGCGTCTCCTTCTCCCCGACGGCGATGTATCAGCGTGACGGCATCGGCCTGCCGACCGCCGAGCTGGTCGAGCCCGGCCCCGGACCCTGGGACGACACGTTCCTCAACACCGACCCTGCGTCGCTCCACTACACGAACCGCTCAGCGGCGTCGACCGTCACGATCACCTCCGACTGCGATCACTGGGTGCTGTTCGACCACCGTCCCTACGCGACGTGCATCGAGCCCCAGTCCGGCCCGCCCGACGCGCTGACGATGCAACCTCGCCTCGTCACCATCTCCTCCCCACTCCACCGGTGGATGCGGATCACCTGGGCCTGACCGCCAGGCTCCGACTTACCCCCCGGTAACAGGGCGCCGATAGCCTCTCCCGAATGTCATCGGCCGGACTCGATCCTGACGCCCCGCTCAAGATCGCGTACCTCACATACCGCGGCAAGCCCCACGTCGGCGGGCAGGGCGTGTACACGCGCCACCTCACCAAGGCGCTGTGCGATCTCGGCCACACGGTCGAGGTCTTCGGCGGTCAGCCGTACCCCATCCTCGACGATCGGGTGAAGCTGACCAAGCTCCCGAGCCTCGACACGTTCAACGAGTACTTCCCCGGCCGGCTCCCCGGCTTCTGGGAGATCAAGACCCGCGCCGACCTCCTCGAGTACGGCCAGTTCATCACCGGCACGTTCCCGGAACCGCTCGCGTTCAGTTCCCGAGCCGCTCGCGAGCTCGGCAAGCGCACCCGGGAATTCGACCTGGTCCACGACAACCAGTGCCTCGGTTACGGGATCCTGAAGATCGAGGAGAAGATCCCGACGATCGTCACGCTCCATCATCCGATCACCAAGGACCGCGAACTCGAGATGAGCCACGCGAAGAACTGGTACAAGCGTTGGTCGGTCGGTCGCTGGTACTCCTTCGTGAAGATGCAGGGCAAAGTCGCCTCGAAGATGCCGCGCATCGTCGTCGTGTCCCAGAACTCGATCGACGACATCCACACCGACATGGGTGTCGACATAGATCGAATGCGGCTCGTGCCGGTCGGTGTCGATCCTGATCTCTTCAAGCCACTCGCCGACGTCGAGCGTCGACCCGGTCACCTGATCACCACTGCCTCCGCCGACGTCGCGCTGAAGGGTCTGGCCTACCTCCTCGAGGCCATGGCCAAGCTGCGCACCGAGCGCGACGTCACCCTGACCATCATCGGCAAGCCGCGCCCGGGTCACTCGATGGACCTCATCGAGTCCCTCGGCTTGCTCCCCTACATCGAGTTCGTGTCCGGCGTGAGCGACGAGCGCATCGTCGAGCTCTACGCCGAGGCCGAACTGGCAGTGGTTCCGAGCCTCTACGAAGGCTTCAGCCTGCCCGCCATCGAGGCGATGTGTGCCGGGACGCCACTCGTCGCGACCGACGGCGGCGCGCTGCCCGAGGTCACGGGGCTCGACGGCGACACCGTGTTCGGCTGCAAGGCCGGCGACGTCGACTCGCTCGCCGCGGCGATCCGCCGCGGGCTCGACGACCCAGAGGCCCGCGATCGCATCGGTGCCGCCGGGCGCCAGAGGGTGCTCGAGCGCTGGACGTGGAAGCGCTGCGCAGAAATGACGGTCGAGCAGTATCGCGAAGTCCTCGCGATGCCGGCCAACGTCGTCAAACTGCGGCGGAACGGCCGCATCTGACATGCTGACGATCAGATTCGATCAGCTCGATCTGCAGCCGGGCGACATGGTGCTCGACGTCGGCGCCGGCTTCGGCCGCCACGTCTTCGAGTGCGCTCGTCGCGGTGCCAACGTCGTCGCGCTCGACTATGCCGAGGACGAGGTCGTGCAGACGCGAGCGACGCTCGGCGGGATGGTCGATGCTGGAGAGATCGACATCGACCGATTCAAGGGCGTGCTGCGCGGAGATGCCACCCGCCTCCCGTTCGCCGACGGCTCGTTCGACGTGGTCATCACGTCCGAGGTACTGGAGCACATCCAGAACGACGTCGCCGCCATCAGCGAGATGGTCCGGGTCCTCAAGCCGGGCGGCACCTTCGCGGCGACCGTTCCGGCATGGCTGCCCGAGAAGGTCAATTGGATGCTGTCCGACGAGTACCACGCGCCGATCGCCGAGGGCGGCCACGTCCGCATCTACTCGGCGACCGAGTTGTCGGCGAAGCTCCGCAGCGCCGGCCTCGACCTTCGTGGCCACCATCGCGCCCACGCGCTGCATTCGCCCTACTGGTGGCTGAAGTGTGCGGTCGGGCCGACGAACAACGACCACCCGCTGGTCGTCAAGTATCGCGAGTTCCTCGAGTGGGACATCATGACCCAGCCCACGTCGACCCGGATCGCCGACCGGGTGTTGTCGCCCGCCATCGGCAAGAGCATCGTCTTCTACGCCGCCAAACCCGCTGCACGGCCAGCCTCCACACCATGAGCGCTCTTCCCGAACTCGCCGCCGTCGTCAGCGCCGACGAGGTGCACGACACCGCCGCGCACCTGGCATCGCTGCAGCTCGACACCGGGATGATCCCGTGGTTCGTCGGCGGCCACTGCGACCCGTGGAACCACGTCGAGTCGGCGATGGCTCTCGACGTCGCCGGTCATCACACCGAAGCCGAGCGCGCCTACGAGTGGCTCGTCGACACGCAGCTTCCCAACGGTGGCTGGTACGCGTACTACGCCAACGACGGATCGGTCGAGGACGCCAAGATCGACACCAACGTGTGCGCATACATCGGCGCCGGCGTCTATCACCACTACCGGAGCACCTGGGATCGAGGTTTCGCCGAGAATCTGTGGCCTGCCGTCGAAGCCGCACTCGAGTTCGTCCTGTCGTTGCGCCGTGCCGATGGTGTGCCGCTGTGGGCGATCGAACTCGATGCTCATCCGTGGAACTACGCGTTGCTGACCGGCACGTCGAGCATCCAACATTCGCTGCGTTGCGGTGCGGCGCTCGGCGAAGCGCTCGGCTCGCCGCGACCGACCTGGATCGAGGCCGCTGATCGGATGGTCGAGGTCATCCGCACCCGTCCCCACGCCTTCGAGCCGAAGACACGCTGGGCGATGGACTGGTACTACCCGGTGCTGACCGGCGCGTTGGTGGGCGAGGAAGCGAAGGCTCGCCTGGCCGAGGGGTGGGACGTGTTCGCGATGGAGGGGCTCGGGATCCGCTGCGTGAGCGACGAGTCATGGGTCACCGCATCGGAAACCGCCGAATGTGCGCTCGCCTACGCCACGATCGGCGACTTGTCGACGGCCGCCGACCTGCTCGAATGGACGCGTACACATCGACGCGACGACGGCTCCTACTGGACCGGGTTCGTGCACCCCCAACGTGAGCTGTTCCCTCCCGACGAGACATCGTCGTACACGGCGGCGGCCGTGTTGCTGGCCGTCGACGGCATCACCCAGACGACACAGGCTTCCGACCTGTTCGCGCCGCGCCACGACTGAACCGGCACGACAGACATCGAAGCGGTCGGTGTCATCCGTCGTTTCGATGTCATGACTGCGCCGCCCCGTCTTCACCCAGCGGCAACCTGCGCGTCAGACGCGAGTTTTATGGTCCCTCCATCGCAACCGTCGCCGAGGTGTGCGGGGCTGCAGGCGACCTTCTGAAGGAGGAGTCATGAGCATCGTCGATGACGAGCGTGAGGAACTGTCCAACACGTCGGGAAACCGGCCGTTCGAAGACGTGGTGCAGGCGCGCGTTTCACGCCGGGGTGTGCTGGGCGGTGCCATCGCTGCCACCGCCGCCGCAGCCGCCGTCGGCACCGCTGGCGGCGGGGTGGCATCGCTGCTGGAGGCGATCCCGGTCGCGGCGACCGGCGGCGGTTGGGGAGGCGGCGGCCGAGGGTCGTTCGGCCGGCCGGTCAATCCGCTCGTCGGGTTCGAGAGCGTGGCAGCGACCAATGCCGACGCGGTCACCGTTCCGCCCGGCTACACCGCCACGGTCCTCATCGCCTGGGGCGATCCCGTGTCCAACGGCCCTGCGTTCCAGCCCGACGCCAGCAACCCCTGGCAGGACCAGGAACAACAGTGGGGCATGCACAACGACGGGCTCGTGTTCTTCCCGTTCCCGAACGGCGACAACCGGGGACTGATCGTCCAGAACCACGAGTACACCGACGACGTCCTGCTCTTCCCCGACGGCAGCACGGTGTGGACCGCGGACAAGACGAAGAAGTCACTCGCCGCCCATGGCGTGTCGGTGATCGAGGTTCGGCGCCGCGGCCGCGGCGCCCAGTGGGAGCTCAAGCGACCGTCGCAGTACGCCCGTCGCATCACCGGCTACACGCCGATGACCATGAGCGGCCCGGCGGCTGGCGACCCACGCCTGCAGACGAGCGCCGATCCGACCGGCAAACAGATCCTCGGCACACTCAACAACTGCGCAATGGGCTACACGCCGTGGGGGACGTATCTCGCCTGCGAGGAGAACTTCAACGGCTACTTCCGGACCGCGCCGCCCTACACGCCGACGCCCGAGCAGGTCCGCTACGGCATCAACGATGCCGGCTTCGGGTACAGGTGGTTCGAGACCGACGATCGTTTCGATCTCGTGAAGGAGCCGAACGAGTCCAACCGCTTCGGGTGGGTCGTGGAGATCGATCCGTTCGATCGCCGTTCGACGCCGATCAAGCGCTCGGCCCTCGGCCGCTTCAAGCACGAGGGTGCGTGGGTCCAGGAGGACGTGGACGGCCGCATCGTCGTGTACTCGGGTGACGACGAGCGTTTCGAGTACATCTACCGCTACGTGTCCAACCTTCCGTGGCGGGAGGCGAGAAAGCAGCGCATCAGCCCACTCGACGACGGGGTCCTGTACGTGGCGAGGTTCTCGGACGACGGCACCGGTCAGTGGCTCGAGCTGTCGCCGAACAACCCGGCGCTGGCGGGCTGGAGCCTTGCCGACATCATGATCAACACCCGGGGTGCGGCCGACCTTGCAGGGGCCACCCCCATGGACCGCCCGGAGTGGATCGACACGTTCCCCGACTCGCTCACCGCCATCGCCACGCTGACCAACAACAGCCAGCGCGGCACCCCCGGCACATGGCCGGCTCGACCCGACAAACCACGGCCCTCGATCGACGCGATCAACAAGCGGGGGCCGAACCCCTACGGCCAGATCCTCTCGTGGACGTACCAGTACGCGTTCAGCGAGCCGACGTTTCGATGGGACGTGTTCGCGTACGCTGGTGACCCGGCCAACGCCGGCCACGGCGCCACGATCAAGGGTGACTTCTACGGGTCGCCCGACGGCCTCTACGTGTCGCCGCGCAACCGGCTCTGGATCCAGACCGACGTCGCTGCCGGTGACCTCCTCGGAGCTGCGTACACGCAGTTCAACGGCGGCACGGGATTCGGCAACAACATGATGCTGTGCGCCGACCCGGTCACCCGGGTCACCCGAAGGTTCCTCGTGGGCCCCGTCAACTGCGAAGTGACCGGGGTGTTCGTGACGCCCGACGAGCGCACGATGTTCGTCGGAATCCAACATCCCGGCGAGGCACCGGGGAACCTGACCAACGACCCCGCCAACCCGACGCAGTACAGCTCGTGGCCGCCCATCGCCCCGGGCGGACGTCCGCGTTCATCGCTCGTGATGATCACCAAGGACGACGGAGGCGAGATCGGCAGTTGACGCTGAAGTGCTGAGCGTGGCGCGCTCCTGAGGACTGGCAGTGTCCGGGGCCGAGGCGGAACCCTCGGCCCCGGACCGCTTCAGACCCAGACGCGGGCTGCGATGTCGCCCCAGAGCCGCGCGAACGCTGAAGCCGCTGGGCTCTTCGGCGCGAACGCTGCGACGGGTGATCGCTCGATCCCCATCTGCTCGATCACGCTGGCGTTGGGAATCGCCGTCGGCAGGAAGCCCGGGATGTCCGTCATCAGGCGGGCGAACGTGTCTCGTTGGAGTCGCTTGCGCCGATCGAGCATCGACGTGAACGGCAGGACCATCGGCGCCGGCGGACGCTCGGCCAGGAAGTCGGTGAGTTGCTCGAGTGTGCGCTCCGAGAGCGTGGTCGGGATCGTGGGCACGATCAGCGCATCGGCGGCACCGAAGACGCTCTCGCTCGTCAACGTGATCCCGGGAGGGCAGTCGAGGATGGCGACGTCGTAGCGATCGGCGATCGGCTCGAGCAGTGCGGCGAGGCGACGAGTCGGGTGCTTGGTGTCGTCGAGCGCCAGGTCCAAGTGACGGAGGGAGAAGTCGGCGGGCACGATGTGGACTGCAGAGTCGTCGGTGGCGCGGATGTTCGCCTCCAGCGACCCCGACTTTCCCACGAGTCGTTCGACGCCACCTCTGACCCGCGGCTTGACCCGGACGAAGAAGGTCGCGGCACCCTGCGGATCGAGGTCCCACAGCAGGACGCGAGAACCACTTGCGGCGGCGGCCGCGGCGAGGTTCACCGCCGTCGTGGTCTTCCCGACGCCGCCTTTGATGCTGTACGTCGCCAGGACCTTCACGATGCCCGTGCCCTCACGAGGAGATGGCATCGAGCGCCGCGTCGAGCGCCTGCTGCGTTCGATGGCTGTCGTAATCGGCGAACCGTTCGGCGAACTCGGCCCGAGAAGCGATCCGTGTCTGGTTCAACCGCTCGGTGAGCTGGCCGATAGCGACCATCGTGTCAGCGCCGGCGCCTGCCGTCTCGAGCTCGGGCGTGAGCGATCGCAGCAGCGCGATGTGCACCTCGGCGTCCTGATGCTCACCGAGGTTCTCCTGGAGCGCCTTGAGATGCTTCACGTATCGCTTGCGAGGTTTGTCGGGCAGCAGACTGCCGAAACACTCGATCAGGTAGCGCAGCTTCTTGGCGTCCTTGCGGAGCTCGTGGACCTGCTCGGCGGGAGTGTCCGGGTCGATCATGCGACCCGCCTCGACGAGCGCCGAATGGGCGCGATCGATGCGTTTCGCGACCACCTTGCCGAGCGGCCGTTCGGCGCGCCGCGGGAGGTCTGCCCGGTCGAGCGGTTCGGTCAGCCACGCCCGCCACTCGGTGATCAGTTCCACTGCACGGTCCGACTGGAGCGTTTGCTCGAGCTCGAGGTGTGCATCGCGGCAACGTTGTTCGAGGAGGTCACGCACCGGCGCCAAGGCCGACACGGCCTCCGGGCCGAGCGGCCCGGTGTAGTGCTCCCACTCGAGCAGGTAGACGTCCAGGTCGCGTGACGGTCCGGTCGCACCCGCGAGCCAGGCGAAGCCCTCCGCTGCGGCGGTGGAGACATCGGTCGGCACCACCGAAGTGGCTGCCCTGAGAACGGTGCGGGTGCGGCGCAATGCGATTCGCAGGTCGTGCAGGAATTTCGGGTCGATCTGGTCGATGGCGCCCTGCCAATTCGCCGAGATCGCGACCGCGAGATTGGCGAACACGGCGCGAAACCCGTCGATCGCGGCCATCTGCGGATCGAGCGGCACGGTCGCCGATCCCTTGAATCCAGCGAGGTCGACGCCGGACTCGACCGCACATCGCTCGAGCGTGTCGTGATCCTGCTCGACGAGACCGACACCTGCGAGCACCTCGCGAACGCGCACGGCCTGTTTCGCATATCCCGGCACCTCGTGGATCTCGATCGTCGTGGCGCGTTCGCCGTCCGGCCGTCCCAGGACCCGGGCGCCCTCGTTCAGCTCCGCGATCGACACGGCCTTGTCGGTCGAATCGCGCCACACGCCGGTGGAACAGTTCATCCTCACCCGAAGTCGTGGCGCCAACGCTCGGACGTCGATCAGCTCGGCGATGCGGGACCGGAACGGGCCTCGAGGCAGATCGGCGAGGACGCTCGGCGCGCGCTCGACCGTCAAGCGAGCGGGCACGATGTCGTCACCGGACAACACGAGTTCGAGCTGTTCGCTCTTCCGTAGCTCGAGCCGCAGGCCGGCGCGGCGCAACCGACCGTCGAAGGTGTCGACGAGTGTGGTCGTCACGGTCTGGGGATCGCCGAACAGGAATCCGAAGTCGGTGAGCAACGCCACCACGCGCTCGCCTTCGCCCTCGGGAACCTCGAATGTGGCTACTCGACTCAAGGGGACCGAAGGTAGCGCGCCGTCGTCGCATACTGGTGCCGTGACCGTCGAGATCGAGCGCAAGTTCATGTTGACCGATGTCCCGAACGCGAAGCTGCTCGGACCCGGCACACACATCAGGCAGGGGTACCTCGCCGAGGATGACCCGGTGACCGTGCGGGTTCGGATCACCGACCTGGAGGCGACCCTGACGATCAAGGCGGGCACCGGGCTCGCGCGTACCGAAGTCGAGGTCGTGATCGCCTCCGACCAAGCGGAGGCGTTGTGGCCACACACCGAGGGGCGCCGGGTCGACAAGACACGCCACCGGGTCGACATCGAGGGCGACGCCGGGCGGCACGTCGCCGAGGTCGATGTGTACGCCGGCTCGTTGGTCGGTCTGTGCGTCGTCGAGGTCGAGTTCGACTCCGAGAGCGCTGCCGCCGCCTTCCCGCCTCCGGAGTGGTTCGGCGAAGAACTCACCGATGTGCCCGGCTGGAGCAACGCTGCGCTCGCTCGCCACGGCCGACCCGACATGCGATGACTCGTCCCGCTGGGGGCGGGTGCGCGTCAGTAGCGGATCTCCCCGGCGTCGGCCGAGACGAGCGAGGGCGGACCGACGATCAGCGGGTCGGGGGCTCCGACGATGTCGTGGTCCTTGTCCGTGTAGTCGAACCGTGACAGCACGAAGCGGATCGCCTCGACGCGTCCGCGCTTCTTGTCATTGCTGCGTACGACGGTCCACGGCACGTCGGTGGTGTCGGTGTGCAGGAACATCGACTCCTTGGCTGACGTGTAATCGTCCCACCGATCCAGCGACGCGAGGTCGCTCGGACTGAGTTTCCACTGGCGGACCGGGTCGATGCGTCGGATGGTGAAACGGGTGACCTGCTCCTTGCGTGACACCGAGAACCACAGCTTGATGATCGTCGTGTCCGACGCCTGCAGCGACCGTTCGAACTCCGGAACGTGTCGCAGGAACTCCACGTACTGGTCCGACGTGCAATACCCCATCACCCGCTCGACGACCGCTCTCGTATACCACGACCGGTCGAACAACACGATCTGGCCAGCGGTCGGGAGGTGCTGGATCCAACGCTGGAAATACCACTGACCCTTCTCGACCTCGGTCGGGATGCCGAGCGCGACGACCGTCGCCCCTCGAGGGTTGAGGTGCTCCATGAACCGCTTGATCGTCCCGCCCTTGCCCGCAGCGTCGCGCCCCTCGAAGACCACGCACACCTTCCGGCCGGTCTCGCTGACCCAGGCCTGCAGCTTCAGGAGTTCGATCTGCAACCGCCGCTTCGTCTCGTCGTACTCCTGCCGGCTCATCCGCTCGTCGTGCGGGTACCCCTCGCGCCACGTCTCGATCGGCATGCCGTCCGGGCCGAGCAGCACGGGGTCGTCGCTCTCGTCGCAGGTTCCTTCGACCGCCACCCCGCGCTCGACGACGTCGTCGACCGACAGGTCGGCCTGGAGTGCGTCGATCAACGTTTCGAGCTCGACCATCGACATACCGTCGTCCGATCGGAAGTCCATGTCCTCGTTCGAGAAGTTCACTCGGCGAAATGTAGGGGCCGGCGAAGCGCCGGT
>JANNNB010000200.1:0-4676 GCA_031398325.1 Actinomycetes bacterium | reverse complement strand
GGGTCACGTCGAACCCCGGACGCGGAGCCGCCCCTCCCTCGGCGTGCGGGCGCAGCCGAAGGAGGGGCGGTTGGGAGGCGGATCAGGCGGGGAGGAGAACGGCGTCGATCACGTGGATCACACCGTTGCTGGTCACGATGTCGGTGGCGACAACGTTGACCGTGTTGCCGGCGGCGTCGGTCAGCGTGACGGTGCCGTCGTCGCCGACGTTGACGGTGAAGGTGGCACCGTTGACGGTCTCGACCTCTTGGCCGTCGAGCCCGACGACGTCGGCAGCGAGCACCTCTCCGGCCACGACGTGGTAGGTGAGGATGTCGGCGAGGTCACCGGTCGGATCCTCCAGCAGTGTCTCGACGGTTCCGGCGGGCAGCGCAGCGAACGCCGCGTCGGTGGGAGCGAACACGGTGAACGGTCCCTCGCCACGCAGGGTCTCTTCGAGGCCGGCGGCTTGGACGGCGGCCACGAGCGTGGTGAAGTCACCAGCGGCGATGGCGGTGTCGACGATGTCAGCCTCTTCGGCTGCAGCTTCCGAGGTCATGGGCGCCTCGGTTGCCATGGGCGCCTCGGTCGCCATCGGCGCCTCGGTCGCAACGGCAGCGGCGTCGGTCGTGTCGGCCTCGTCGTTGCTGTCGCTTCCGCAGGCGGTCGCGATCAGGCCGATCGAGGCGACACAGGCGGACAGTTGGATGAGTTTGCGGTTCATATGGGGGACTCCTTGTTGAATCGGTTCACGATGTAACGGTTCGACCTCCTTTCGCCACGACGTCGGACGGCGGATGCAGATTTCTTCGAAAATTGTTGATCTATTCCGGTGGGTGACGTCGAACTACATGACGAACGGCTCGTCCGGCGGACCTTCCAGACCTTTCCCACCACACACTCACCACCCCGCCTCACCACTCCTCACCACGACACTCACCCCCATGCTCACCGCAGTTGCACCTCTCCCTTGTTCGGACCGGCGGGCACGTACGCGGGCAGGGTTGAGGTTCGAACCATGTCGCACCGGATACCGTGCGGTCGTGCAACGCGAGGCTGTTGAGCGCGACGAGGCCGATGGTGCCGTCGGGGTTCGATGGGTCGCGGGCGACCCGGATGCGCTTCGTCTCGCCTACGAGCGGTTCGGAGCGTTGGTTTTCACCTTCTGCGCCCGGTCGCTCGCCGATCGTGACGCCGCCGCCGACTGCGCGCAAGAGACCTTCGTGAGCGCTTGGAAGTCGCGGGACAACTTCGATCCCACACGAGGGAATCTGGGGGCGTGGCTCCTCGGCATCGCCCGGTACCGGGTGATGGACGCCTATCGGCGATCGGCGCGTACGCCGGTGCCCGGTGGAGATCTTCCCGGTCTCGACGCAGCATCGGCGTCGGAACCCGCGCGCGAGGACCAGCTCTCCGATCGCCTCCTCGTCGCCCATGCGCTGGAACACCTGCAGCCACGGGTCCGAAAGGTCGTCGAGCTCGCGTTCTACTCCGATCTCACGCACGCGGAGATCAGCGCTCGGACTGGAATCCCGCTCGGGACGGTGAAGAGCGACCTCCGGCGCGGTCTGGAGCGGCTCCGCTCGGAGCTCGCAGGTTCACAACGAGGCCGTGCCGGCAGCGACCGCACAGCGACCGAATCCAACGAGAAAGGGCGACAGGATGCCTGAGCAGCCGGCGGACGAACTCGAAGAGCTGCGCAGTTTGGGCCAGACCCTCCGCACCGATCCCGTCGTGTGGGAAACGCCTCCGCCCGACCTGTGGTCTCGAATTGCGGCCGAAGCATTCCCACCGGCGGACGAGCGGGATGCCCCCGCTGACGATTCAGCACGGGTCGTCTCGCTGGAGTCGCGTCGCCGTCCCCGGATGCTGTGGATGGTCGGCGCCGCCGCGGCTCTGCTGATCGCGGTGGCCGCACGCGTGGTGATGACCCGGTCGTCCGACGACGGCACGGTGCTCGCTTCGACAGAACTCGAACGGCTCGGTGACACCGGGCAGGGGAGCGCAACCATCGTCGATCGCAATGGTTCGCTCCAGCTCCGTCTCGACGCGACCGACGTCGAACCCACCGACGGGTTCACCGAGGTCTGGCTGATCAATGCCGGAGTGACCGAACTGATCTCGCTCGGGCCGATTCGCTCCGACGGCACCTACGACCTACCCGCCGGACTCGATCCGGCCGCCTTCCCGATCGTAGATGTGTCGTTTGAGCCGCTCGACGGCAATCCACAGCACTCCGGCGACAGCGTCCTGCGGGGCCAGTTCACCTTCTGAACGCCGAAGTCGACCCGCCCCACCGGCGTCGTCTCAGGGCGCGAGGACGGTGAGCAGCGCCGCCGCGACGTCGGCGGGACGCTCCTCGTGGCAGAACAGGCCGGCACCTTCGATGACCTCGAGACGGGCGTCGCGGAACGTGCCGACCATCTCCCTGGCCCATGCGACCGGGAAGAAGGGGTCTTGATCACCCCAGACGAGCTGCACCGGGACGTCGATCCGTCGGTGTAGCGCGCCGAGCTCGCTGAGGTGTCGCTTCTCGAGGCTGCGCAGGACCCGGGCGGCGGCATCGCGTCGCTCGGGGGAGGAGTGCAGTGGTTCGAGGAAGAACTCGTCGAACTCCCCGTCGAGCAGGGCGCGGTCGGCGAAGGCCTCGCCGAACACGAACTTGTTGCGGCGCACGGTCCGGTTCCCTGCGACCCTCCCGAGGGCCGGCGCGAGACCGGGCGCGTGCCGGGTTGCGACGAACATCTTGAACCGCCAACTCGCGCCGTGGGTCTGTTCGGTGTTGATCAGTCCCATGGCACGCAGCCGCGGGTCGCCGGCGACGGCGTGACGGGCGATCATCCCACCGCTGTCGTGCCCGACGACGGCGACGGAGTCGAGCGCGACCAGATCGATGACGCGCCGGACGCTCTCGATGTGCTGATCGATCGTGAGCGTGGTGTCGGCGGTGAATCGGCTCGACCCTGCACCCGGCAGGTCGATCACGTGACACGTCACATGGTCGGCGAGAAACGGCAGGAGCGTGCGAAAGGTCGCGCCGCTCACGGGCCAGCCGTGCACGAACAGGACGTCGGGTCCGGAACCGACTCGGCGGTACGCGACCTCACCGGCACCGACGTCGAGGTATCGGTCGGGATCGCGACGGAAGACATCGGTGGCTTCTGCAGGGGTCATCGTGGGCTCCTCGTCCGCGTCGTTGGTGATCGCGGTGTAGTGGTCACTGCGAAACGATAACTGCAGTGATCACTACAATCAAGCGCGCGATCCCGCCCCGCTACGCGTTGGGTGTCGGACGCATGGCGGTCTGGGCCGGCACGACCACTTGACGGTCGGGCGTGCCGACGGCCTTCTTGCTGTTGTGTCGGTACGGCACGCTCGACAGCAGGTGACGGATGGTCTCGAGTCGAGCGCGCCGTTTGTCGTTGGAGTTGATGACCGTCCAGGGAGCGTCGGCGTGATCGGTACGCAACAGCATCTCGTCGCGAGCCTCGCCGTACTCGTGGAACCGGTGGAGCGCTTCATCATCGATCGGCGACAGTTTCCACTGGCGGAGCGGGTCGGTCTTGCGGTCCTCGAAGCGTTGCCGCTGTTCGTCCTGGGCCACGGTGAACCACAGCTTGTGGAGTGAAATGCCGGACCGGACGAGGCTGCGCTCGAAGTTCGGCGCCTGATGGAAGAACTCCTCGTATTCGGCGTCGGTGCAGAAGCCCATCACTCGCTCGACGCCGGCCCGGTTGTACCAGGAGCGGTCGAACAGCACGATCTCGCCCGCCGTCGGCAGATGGCTGACGTAGCGCTGGAAGTACCACTGGTTCCGTTCGGTGTCGTTGGGCTTCGGCAGCGCTGCGACGCGACACTGCCGGGGGTTCAGGTACTGCGTGACACGGCTGATCGCCCCGCCCTTGCCGGCGGCGTCACGCCCCTCGAACACGACGACGATCCGTTCGCCGTTCTCGATCACCCACTGCTGCATCTTGACGAGTTCGACCTGGAGAGCGTGGAGCTCTCGTTCGTACTCCTTCTTGGGGATCGTCTCCGGATACGGGGGCCGGTCTTCCAGGTCGGCGATCGACGGTGGGCGGTCGGTCGGGCTGGAATCGGACTTCTTCGACATCGTCGCATTCTCCTCTATCTCAGGGGCACCGAACGTGGTCCTACTACTGCTCGAACGAATCACGCAACTGCACGAGGGGGGCGTCAGGCACGGTGATGAATCCTCGCCGAACGGCGGAGGTGACTCCGGCGATCTACGCTGAACAGCCATGCCCGGCGATGCGTACGACACGATCAAGCGGTTCTGGGAGATCCAGGACGAAGGCGATTACTCACAGCTGGCGTCGCTCTTCGCCGATGAGGCCGTCCTCGTGGACCCGGTCTTCGGGACCTTCACGGGCGGCGATGCGATTGCCGGGTTCATGCAGCGGATGAACGTGGAGATGGCCGCGCGCGGCGCGAGCTTCCGCCTCGTCGAGTTGGCCGGCGACGACACGACCGCCTGGGCGCAGTGGGAGGCGACGACGTCGTCCGGTCCGCGCACCGGTGTCGGCGTCTACCGCGTCAGTGATGGCAAGCTCACCTACTACCGCGACTACATGAACGCCCACTGATCCGTGACGCCCTGAACGCCCGCTGAGGGCGCGTCAGAGTGCTGCGCCGATGCCACCGGCGAGTGACTGGAGGGTGAGCAGTCCCACGCC
>JANNNB010000349.1:0-3931 GCA_031398325.1 Actinomycetes bacterium | reverse complement strand
CACGACCGCTATTTCCTCGACAACGTCGCGAAGTGGATCCTCGAACTCGATCGCGGCAAGGGGTTCCCGTTCGAGGGCAACTACTCGAGTTGGCTCGAGCAGAAACAGGCCCGGCTCGAGCGCGAGGAGCGCGGGAACGATGCCAAGAAGCGCACGCTCGCCCGTGAACTGGAATGGGTGAAGATGTCGCCGAAAGCTCGCCAGTCCAAGGGCAAGGCCCGACTCGCGGCGTACGAGAAGCTGTACAACGAGACCAAGGCCGCCGACCCCGGTATCGATTCGATGGAGATCACCATCCCTGCCGGTCGCCGTCTCGGCGACCAGGTGATCGAGGTGACGAACCTACGTAAGAGCTTCGGCGACCGGATGCTGATCGAAGATCTGTCGTTCACCCTTCCTCCGGCCGGCATCGTCGGCATCATCGGACCCAACGGTGCCGGCAAGACGACACTGTTCAAGATGCTCGCCGGACGCGAGCAACCCGATTCCGGAACGATCAAGATCGGCGACACGGTCGACCTGTCGTACGTCGACCAGGACCGCGACGGTCTCGACCCCGACGCCACCGTGTTCGATGAGATCACCGGCGGTGCGGAGGTGCTGGAGGTCGGCGGTCGCGAGATCCACGGACGCGCCTATGTGTCGAGCTTCAACTTCAAGGGCACCGATCACGGCAAGCGCGTCGGCGACCTGTCCGGCGGTGAGCGGAACCGGCTGCATCTGGCCAAGCTGCTGAAGTCCGGCGGCAACCTCTTGCTGCTCGATGAACCGACCAACGACCTCGACGTCGACACGCTGCGCGCCCTCGAAGCCGGGCTCGAGTCGTTCCCCGGCTGTGCGGTCGTCATCTCCCACGATCGCTGGTTCCTCGACCGGATCGCCACCCACGTGCTCGCGTTCGAGGGCGACAGTCAGGTGCGCTGGTTCGAGGGCAACTTCTCCGAGTACGAGGAGTACCGCAAGAAGGAACTCGGCGTCGGCGCCGACCAACCGCACAGGATCAAGTACAAGAAACTCGCATGATCGCCATCGCCGTGGTCTGATCCCGGCGATGCAAGTTCACGCAGCGCCACGCCCGGACATCACGACCCGAACCGTCTTGGCGCAGATGACGGCATCGTGACGAAGCGACCAATTGTCGACGTAGTAGAGGTCGAGCCGCTTGTAGGTCTCGAACGAGGCATCCGAGCGCCCGAACACCTGCCACATCCCGGTCAAGCCGGGCAACACGCGCAGGCGCTCAGCCACCTCATCGTCCCATTGGGCGACTTCCTCGGGCAGCGCCGGCCTCGGCCCGACCATGCTCATGCTGCCCTTCAGCACACAGACCAACTGGGGAAGTTCGTCGATCGACAACTTGCGCAGGACACCGCCGACGCGAGTGATTCTCGGGTCGGCGCGAATCTTGAACAAGGCGCCATCCGCTTCGTTGCGATCCATCAATGACAGCTTCAATTCCTCGGCGTTCACCACCATGGTTCGAAGCTTCGTGAGTTCGAACGCTTCACCATTCCTTCCGACGCGAGTCTGACGAAAGAACACCGGCCCTTTCGAGTCGATCCGGATCGCGACGATTGCGGCGATCACGACCGGCGTGGCGACCACGAAGAGACCAAGTGCACTCGTCACATCGAAGGTCCGCTTCGCTGCCGCTCGCCAACCACCTCGCACAACCGGCTCCACATAGATCATCGTCCTGCCATCGGCTTCCTGCGGACGCAGCCGTGAGATGTCGATGTCGCGGAGGCTCGAGGACAAGGCGACGTGGAATCCGTCGTCGATGAGACGCCGGGTCAGGCGGTTGACTTCGTGGGATGCGACCGACGGCAACGACACCACGACGCCAACCGCATCTTGCTCGCGCAACAGGCGAGTCAAGTCGCTGATCGGACCGAGGATGCGGACGGCCCCGTGACCGCCCGGAGCGCCGTCGCCGGCGAACCCGACGACCTCGTAACCGAGTTCAGGTCGGCGTTCGTACAGGTGCATCAATTCGACGGCCTCGGTATCGGTGCCGACCATGATGATCCGGCGCGACATCGCTCCCTTGGTGCGCAGTTCGGCGAAGATCTGGCGCGCCACCGATCGTTCGACGACGAGCATCACCGTCACCGAAACAGTCATGAGCGCCACCCACAGACGAGAGAATTCGTTGTACTTCACGGCGAACGCGCCGAACAGCAGACCGCCGATGAGAAGACCTACTGCCTTGAGGACGTTGACGACCTCCTCGGCTCGTCTCTCGTTCGCCCTGGCCTGGTAGAGACGATTGAGCCCCGCCCCCACTGCGAAGAACGGCAGCGCCACGATCACGAGGGCCAGTTCTTCGACCACGGTGCGGGCCGGAACCGGACGAAGCACGAGCTGGAGCTTGAAGGCAAGGGCCGTCCCGGCGACGACGGCGAGCGCATCGGCCATCATCAGGCGTCGCTTGTATCGGACTTTGCGGCGAGAGAAACTGCCGCATCGGTCGGAGCTCGGATCCGAGTCACGGCCGCCGTCGATGACGGGCAGGGTGTCGCCATCGACCGTCGATTGATTTCGCCACCCACTCATGTCCACCTCACCGGTCTGCAATAGAGCCAAAGATTCTTGCGACTCGGTTGACCGACCCTTGGTTCAGGTGTCCCTCGCCTAGCTGGCCAAGAATGACATTTCGGTCGAGGGCCCGCAACGGTTGTCGACCTTCTGCAGCGTTTTTCACCCGTTCGAGTGGCGACGGATCTCACGAGGAGGTCGTGGAGGTGGCCGGTTGTGGGTGCTCGACGTTCACGCGGCTGGTTCGCATACCGACCCGATTCGGATGACTCGGCTGCGTCTGGACCGGTGGCCCGAGCTGGTCGTACGGTGGGCGCCGGGGAACAACAACGATCGGAGTCGCAATGACCGACCTCATGCCAGACATCGCCAACGACCAACGCCTCGATCCACGACTGAAGGGGATGCTCGCGGCGATGCCATACGCGCCAGCCACGAACGTCATGAGCCGCGAGGAGATGCTGGCGGAGGTGAACCAACCCGACGCGATCGCGCAGCGCGAGCTGATGACGACGCTCCTCGACGCGCTGGACAGCGACGAGATCGCTCCGTCCGCCGGCCTCGACATCACCGCCTACGACGTGACGTCGTCACCGGACGGCAACGTCATCAAGGTTCGGCTGATCCGCCCGACCGGTTCGACGGCGGTCCCCTGCGTCTACTACATCCACGGCGGCGGGATGCAGACCATGAGTTGCTACGACGGCATCTACCGGGCGTGGGCGAAGACGATCGCCGCCGAGGGCGTCGCCGTTGCGATGGTCGAGTTCCGCAACGCGCTGACACCCTCGGCCGCACCCGAAGTCGCGCCGTTCCCTGCTGGTCTGGACGATTGCGTGTCCGGACTGAAGTGGCTCGTCGGGAACGCCGACGCACTCGGTGTCGACGCAGGCCACATCGTGATCGCCGGTGAGAGCGGCGGTGGAAACCTGACGTTGGCGACCGGCTTGAAGCTCCTGGCGGACGGCGACATCGCCTTGGTCAGCGGGTTGTATGCGCTGTGCCCGTACATCGCGGGCGATTGGCCGCAGGACCGACTGCCGTCCTCGACCGAGAACGAAGGGATCCTGATCTCCGTGAACGACAACCGCGGTGCGGTGGGTTACGGCATCGAGGCCTTCGAAGCCCGGGATCCTCTGGCCTGGCCACTGTTCGCGACCGAGGCCGACGTCGCCGGACTTCCGCCAACGTTCATCGTCGTCAACGAATGCGACCCGCTCCGCGACGAAGGCATCGAGTTCTTCCGGCTGCTGTTGCGAGCCGGGGTGCCGGCTCAGTGCCGGCAGGTGATGGGCACCTCCCACGCCGGCGACATCATGGTCGCCGTCGTACCTGAGGTCGCACGCGAAACCGCTGCGAGCATCGCCCGCTTCTGTCGCGACACCTGACGCGC
>JANNNB010000339.1:0-16699 GCA_031398325.1 Actinomycetes bacterium | reverse complement strand
CAGTGCTCCGATCGTTCAACGGGTGAAACTGATCGGGGAAGTCGGTACGAACAAACGTATCACAGTAACTCGTGTGATGCAACACCAGTTCGAAAAATCGGAGAGATCTTTGATCACGGCCGACGCCGAGCACGCCTCGTCCAACGACGACCGTAACGAGCGGGTCAGACGCCCGGTCCGCCCCGGCTACGAGCGAGCCAGGTCGGCGAGAGCGAGCACCGTCCGCCAGTTACGGGCTGTGCCCGACTTGGCGTTGCCGACGCGTTGCAACGCGACGGCGAGCTTGCTTCGACCCATCCCGTCGGGGAGCGACAGATAGACGACACGATCGCCTGTTCCGATTTCCTCGGGCGCGAACGGCGTTGCGTCGAACTCGGCGAGTTCGTTCGGCACGGTGTCGTCGAGCACGACAACGTGCAGCTTCGTGCCGTCGGCCGCAGCCGCGGGGAACGGGTTGGCGTCGATGATCGCCTGCCACTGCTCGATCGTTCGCGTGATCACCGGAATCTCGAGTCCGGTCCGCTCCTCGATGGCGGACCGCAACCGAGACGCGACCCCGCCGACGCGATCGATGGCGACGTCGGGCAACAGGAGGTTTCCGCTCTGCACGTACGTGACGCCATCGGGATAGCCGGCGTCTGCAGCGATCGAACGCAGGTCGACCATCGCCAACTTGTTCTTGCCACCCACGTTGATGCCGCGCAGCAACGCGATCACCGTGGTCGCGATCACGGGAGTCGACGTCGAGCCGGGCACGGCCCGATTGTCGCGCGTCAGCCCGTGGCGCGGGTCTTGCGAAGCAGCGGATCGGCGAGTCCGAGCGCCTTGTCCGCGATCTTCATGACGCGGCCCGCCGCACCGGGGGTCGTGTTGTCGACCAGGTTGCCCATCACCGCAAGCGTGATGTTCGCGATCGCATCGGTACTGACCGACAGCCGCAGGCCGGGGCGCAGGATCCACGGATGGCCGACCAGGAACGAGAAGCGACGGCCGGTGCGCAGGAACCCGTCGAACCGTTCACCGACCTGCACGTCGTATCGGCCCGGAGCGGTGGCAGGGTCGTCGAGGAACAAGTCAGCCGCGAGCATGCCCGACTCCAACCCGTAGTCGATGCCCTCCCCGTTCATCGGGTTCACGAGACCGGCGGCGTCGCCGACAGCGACCCACCCGAGCCCGTGGCGACGCTCGGCCGACATCGGCAACCGCCAGGCTCGCGGCCGCTCGAGGTTCGGCCCGAGGTCCCAATCGTCCTGGACCACTCGTCGGTACGACTCGAGCAGTGTGTTCAGATTGAGCTTCTTGAACCCCTTCATCGTCGACAACGCGCCGACGCCGATGTTGACCGTGCCGTCGCCGGCAGGGAACATCCAGCCGTAGCCGGGGATCGGCGTGCCGTGTTCGTCGCGCAACGAAAGACACGCTTCGAGATGCGCGTCGGCATGCCGAGGGGTTGCGGCGTAGGTTCGGATCGCCAGGCCGAACGGCTCGTCGGGCACCCTGTCGGCTCCGAGCATGCGCGCCACCGGACCCTGAGCGCCACACGCCACGACGGTCATGGCGGCCTCGATCCGCTCCCCGCCCGCGTCGACGCCGACCACCCGGCCGTTCTCGATCACCGGCATCGCCTCCGCCTCCCACACCACCTCAGCACCGGACTCGGCCGCAGCATCGATCAGGGCTGCATCGAGACTGCGGCGCGGCCACACGGCACCGTGGTTCGGGAATCGATCCGTGGTCGGCCAGTCGAGCTCACGCACCTGCTTGCCGGCGATCATCCGCAACCCCCGGATCGGGTGGGCGTCGGTCATGTCGATCTTCAATTCCTCGAGCGCGCCGACCGCCCGCGGCGTCAGCCCGTCACCGCAGACCTTGTCGCGCCCGTACGGCGCCTTGTCGAACACGACGACCGAAGCGCCCGATCGCGCCGCCCGCATGGCTGCCGCCGCGCCTGCTGGACCGGCGCCGATGACCGCGAGGTCGACCGTTCGGATCGCCGTCATGGTCGTTGCGCCGGATCGGCTCGGGTCACTCGTGTCGTGGTGGAGCGATACACCGCTACACGGTGCCCGATCGGCGGGCGAAAACCACCCGTGCTGCCCGTGACGCGTGGCGACATCCGGACGATGTCGAGCATCGTCCGGATCGGTTCGGGGGCTGCGAGACTGGCGCCGATGGGGTCGGTCGAGTTCAACGGAACGCTGGGGTCTGATCCGGTCGGTGAATCGATCCGCACGTTCGTCGCGGAGCTGCTGGGTACGACTCGGGTCAGGCTCACGTACCACCCGGTCGGTGACAGCCCCACCGTCGCCGAGAACCAGCCCGGCGAGGTGATGGTCGCCGACGCATCCGCCGAGGTGCACGCCGGTTGGATCACCACGATCACGGTCGGATTCAGCGAGCGTGCCGGAGCCCGCGTCGAATCGTTCCCGGAGGCGCTCCTCGCCGTACCAGCAGCTGCGTTGCGTGCCGCCGCTGCGTTCGCGGATGCGCCGCTGGCCGGCAACGGTCGGCTCAGCCCGTCGCTCGGACGGGCGCTGCGCGACACCGTCGTCGTCGAGTTACTGAGCCATCACCAGGGCTGGACCAAGCCCGAATGTGCGTCGACCGAACTGCTCGCCGACACGCTCGAGTACCTCATCGAGCTGAGCGGGGCGCGGGTCGAATCCCGCAACCTCACCCACGGCGTGATCATCACCGACGTGCTCGCCGACGAGCCCCGACTGTCGGTGCCGTACCCGGCCGGCCTGCGCGACGCGAAGCGCAGCCCGCTGCTGTTCGACGGCATTCGCTCCGTCCTCATCGTCGACCAGCACGGCCGGGCCCGCACGGAGGTACAGGCGAACCGACCGGATCGACTGCACCCGAGCGCAGTGGCCGGTCAGACCATCGACCTGGACTTCGTCGACCGAGGTTCACTGGTGGCCCTTGCGACTCGTCAGCTCGGCGGGATCGGCTTCTTCCTTCGCGAGGACCGCAGCATCTGGACCTTCCTCGACGGTCAGCCGCTGGTGATCCGCCGCAGCGAACACTGGTCGGCATTCCCCCTCTGGCTGGCGAAGGCGCTCAGCACGGCCATCGGTGGCGGCCGCGCCGTCGACCTGATCGTCAGCGCGTCACTGATCGTGTCGATGCGTTCGGGCGGGGCGATCTTCGGCATCGTCGACGGACCCGACATCCTGGAAGGCATCGTCGCCGTCAAGGATCGCTACGACCTGCGCAACGAGTCCGACGTTGAGGCGATGCGTCCGGAGACCCGGCTGCACCACCTGATCGACGGCAGCGACCTGGATCCCCAGACGCTGGCTCGTTTCGGCGAACTCGACGGTGCGACGATCCTCGATCGTGACGGACGCCTGCTCGCGTACGGCGCCATCATCAGCAGCTCCGACAGCGAACACGAGGGCGCTCGGACTGCGGCAGCCCGATCGTTGTCCCGTCAGGCGCTCGCGGTGCTGAAGGTGTCCGAGGACGGCGACATCACCGTCTTCCGTGAGGGTCAGCCGATGGTCACGTTGCTGCCATCGGGCAACGTGCGCTGATCCTCCTCCGATGGACCCGGTCAGTACTCCAACTGCTTGGCGAGCGACTCGACCGACTCGATGAACTCCTCGATCATGTCGATCACGACCTGTCCGGCGCTCTTGGGCTGGTTCATCGTGCCGACGATCTGGCCGACGAAGTAGTTGGCCAACTTCTCGGCCCCGGACCCCTTCGTGTGCGAGGCACGCGAGATCCGGCGTTGCGCCTCGGACGTGAGGATCGGTTGCAGCGGCATGCCGAGCGGATCGGGCGTGTCCTCGCGCTCCCATTCCTCGGTCCAGGCGGACTTCAACATGCGGGCATGCTTGCCGGTCAACGAGCGCGAACGAATCGTGTCGGCTGACGTGGCGGCGAGGAACTTCTCCTTCACCACCGGGTGGGTCTCGGCTTCGTCGGTGGTCAGCCACACCGAACCGCACCACACACCCTGCGCACCGAGCGCCATCGCGGCGGCCATCTGACGACCTCGACCGATGCCGCCGGCGCCGAGGACCGGGATGTCGACCGCGTCGACGATCTCGGGGATCAGCACCATCGAGCCGATCTCGCCGGTGTGCCCACCGGCCTCGGAGCCCTGGGCGATGATGAGGTCGACGCCGGCCGCCTGGTGCCGCTCAGCGTGCTGCGGCCGGCCAGCGAGCGCGCCGATGAGGCGGCCCTCCTCCTTGACCCGGTCGATCAGGAACTGCGGCGGCGGCCCGAGGGCATTGGCGACGAACGCGGTCTTGTAGGCCAGCGCGATCTCGAGTTGGGGTCCGGCGGAGTTGGCGCTGAACGGAGCGTTGCCGTCGTGGCCCGAGATGGCGGTGCCGGAGCGGGTGTGATCGTCAGCCGGCAGTTCGGGGACGTCGTAGCGAGCGAGGATGTCGTTGACGAAGGCCCGGTGGGTATCGGGGATCAGGGCGACGATGTCGTCGAGCGTGTATCCGCCACCTTCGTCGCCGGCGTACTTGGCGGGCACGATGAGATCGATGCCGTACGGACGATCGCCGATCTGCTCCTCGATCCAGGCGAGGTCGATCTCGAGCTGCTCGGGGGAGTGGGCGACGGCGCCCAGCACCCCGAGCCCACCCGCCTTCGACACCGCGGCGACCACGTCACGACAGTGGCTGAAGGCGAAGATCGGGAACTCGATGCCGAGCATGTCGGTGGCTGCAGTCTTCATCTCGACCATTCTGCTCCTCCCGCCGCGACGCCGACGAAGTCACCCCCGCGCGGGGGTACCTTCCCACTGCGGGAGCGAGGCACGGATCGATCGATTAGCCTGTCGACCGGTGCTGGCGAACGTCGGCCCGGAACATCACATAGGGGTTGATATCCATGTCCGTGACCGATTCTCCGAACGTCACGAGGCCATCCGACCCGGGAGACGCTCCGATAGCTCGGGACGGCCGCCTGGGTCAACTCATCGAGCGGGCGAACGAGATCACCGCCCGGGAGATGACGCTGTACTCGCAACGAACCGTCGGCTCGCAGCGCGCGACCGAGCGGGCGCGCAAGGTGCTCCCCGCCGGGGTGCCGTCGAGCTTCCAGGCGTACGACCCGCACCCGATCGTCGTCAAGCACGCCGCTGGGTCGCGCATGACCGACGTCGACGGCAACGAGTACGTCGACTACGACATGGGCTTCGGTGCCCTGTTCGCCGGCCACATGAACCCGGCGGTGCGCCGGGCGGTCGAAGCGCAGCTCGATGACGGCACCTTGTACGTGACGCCGTGCGAGCTCGATGCCGAGGTGGCCGAACTCCTGGCCGATCGCTACGACCTGCCGATGTGGCGTCCGACGAACTCGGGTACCGAGTCGACGATGGACGCGATCCGGCTCGCCCGCGGCGCCACCAAACGCGAGAAGTTGGTGAAGGTCGAGGGTGGTTACCACGGCCACCACGACGAGGTGATGATCTCGAACAAGCCGCCGCTCGACAAGGCCGGGCCGGCTGACGCGCCGCACTCGGTCCCGCAGTCGGCAGGCATCACCCAGGGCACCATCGACGACGTCATCGTCGTCCCGTACAACGACGCCGATGCACTCGAACGGGTGCTGAAGAGCCGAGAGGTCGCGGCGTTCATCGTCGAGCCGGTGATGCAGAACATCGGCATCTGTCTGCCGGACCCCGGCTATCTCGAAGCTGTTCGTGAGATCACGGCGCGCTACGGCACGCTCCTCATCTTCGACGAGGTCAAGACAGGCATCACCGCCGGGTACGGCGGTGCCACCAAACACTTCGGCATCCAGCCCGACCTCGTGTGTCTGGCGAAGTCGATCGGTGGCGGTTTCCCCGTCGGTGCGTTCGGTGGCAAGGCCGAATACATGGACCTCATCACCACCGGCGAGGTCCTCCATCTCGGCACCTACAACGGCAACCCACTGGTGATGGCTGCAGTCAAAGCGACGCTCACCGAGGCGTGCACCGTCGAGACCGTCGATGCCGCGATCGCCCGCAACGTGCAGATGATCGACGCGGTCAACGAGGTGATCGATCGCACCGGCGTGCCGGCGCACACGATCCAGTTCGGGGCGAAGGGCTGCGTCACCTGGGCGGAGCGGCCGATCCGCAACTACCGCGACTACAAGGCCACCTACTTCGACATCGCGTTCTCCCAGTGGATCTACGGCATCAACCGTGGCGTCATGCTCCCGCCGGGGCTCGACGACCAGTGGTTGATCTCGGTGATGCACGACGAGGCCGACACCATGCGCAACGCCGAGGTGTTCGAGGAATTCGTCGTCGAACTCACGGCCTGACACGCTGGCCCGATGACCGAGCCGTCCGCGCTGTCGAATGCTGGAGGGCCGTCGAACGCAGCGGACGTCCTGTTCTGCACCGACACGTTCGCCGATCGTTACGGCGACGACGTTCGTGCCGCGGCGCCGGGCATCGAGATCGTCGCTCTGACCGGTGACGAGCCGGTCAGTGCCGACGACATCGAGCGCATCACCATCGCGTTCTTCTCGAGCGATGCGTGGCCCGAACGGGCCGCAGCCTTCTTCCGGGTCGCGCTCGATGCACCGAATCTGCGGTGGCTGCACACGATGTCTGCCGGGGTCGACAGCCCGGTCTTCGGGATGTTCCTCGACCGCGGCGTGCGGGTCACCACGTCGTCGGGGGCCAGCGCCGAGCCGATCGCGGGCACGGTCATCATGTACCTGTTGGCGCTCAGTCGGGGCCTGCCGGAGCTGTTCCGGGCCCAGGCCGACCACGAGTGGCGACCCAGCGTGTTCCGTGAACTCGCCGGGCTGTCGATCGCAGTCGTCGGCTACGGCCCGATCGGTGAGCACATCGCCCGTCTGGCGACCGCGTTCGGCATGCGTCCGGTGATCGTGCGCCGTCGCGCGCTCGGCGACGAACCACACCCGGTCCGACCGCTCGTCGAGCTCGGCGACGTCGTCGCTGACGTCGACGTGGTCGCGGTCGCGCTGCCGTTGGCACCCGAGACGGCCGGCCTGATCTCGGAGGACATCATCGCCCGCATGCGACCGGGGGCGTTGTTCGTCAACGTCGGTCGGGGCGAGCTGGTCGATCAGCGTGCACTCGCTGCCGCCCTGGGTGACGGACGCCTCGGTGGTGCCGGCCTCGACGTGTTCACACCCGAACCGCTCCCGCCCGACGATCCGCTGTGGGACCTGCCGAACGTCATCATCACTCCGCACAGCTCGGGAACGAGCGATGGAACCGCGCACCGCGCTGCGCTGATCTTCCTCGAGAACCTGAGCCGGCTCGGCGCCGGCACCGACCTGCTCAACACGGTCGGGTGAACCCCTCCCGTGCATCGCTCGTCGTGACCGGCCAGACTGACCGGACCTCATGACGAACTCTCCGCCGAACACGACCGAATCCGATCCTTCGGCGTTCCACCCGAATGCCGACGAGCTCCTCCACCACAACGCTTCGTACGCGGCCGAGTTCGATGACGAGCCACTCCCGACCGCGCCGCGACGCCAGCTGGCCATCGTCGCCTGCATGGACTCACGGATGGACGTCTTCGGCATCCTTGGCCTCGCGCACGGCGAAGCGCACGTCATCCGCAACGCGGGCGGGGTGATCACCGACGACGTCGTGCGCTCGTTGTGTCTGTCGCAACGCCTCCTCGGCACACGCGAGATCATCCTGATGCACCACACCGACTGTGGGCTGCAGAAGGTCACCGACGACGAGTTCAAGGCCGAACTCGAGGCAGAGTTCGGCGTGAAGCCCGACTGGTCACTCGAATCGTTCTCCGACCCGGTCGCCGACGTGCGCCAGTCGATGCGTCGCCTCGAGCTCACCCCGTTCATCGCCCACAAGGACCACATCCGCGGGTTCGTCTACGACGTGTTCTCCGGCCATCTCGACGAAGTCGGTCGTGACGACTGACAGCGAACGTCAGCCCGAGGAGCCGTCGGTCGCCATCCAGCACGACCCCGCGTCGGCGACGCACACCGCGCCGGACGGCCCGACCGTGTCGATCAGCCGGATCGCCAACCTGCAGGCAGAGGCCCAGCGGCGAGCATCGAGGGCGACCGAGTGGGCCGCCGGTCTGCGGGAACGATCGGTCGTCGCCGATGCCGCGTTCGTCGTGTACGAGCGCGACCGTGCCTCCGCCGGCACCGTGCTCGGCAGCGCCATCGCCTTTCGACTGTTCCTGTTCTTCGTCCCCTGTTTCGTGCTCGGGGTCGGACTGCTCGGACTGTTCTCGGGTTACGTCTCCGCCGAGTCGATCACCGATGCCGGCAGCATCTCCGGTGCGCTCGCCACGAACATCCGAGCCGCTCACGACCAGTCGAGGACGGCATCGATCATCTCGGTGGCGACCGGCCTGTTCCTGACGGCGAGTGCGGGGCGTTCGTTGTCGAAGTCGTTGGTCGCGTCGAGCAATCTCGCGTGGTCCGCGAACGGCGTCGTCACGGCAAAGGTGAAGGCGATCGCGGCGATCACCGGGGTGATGCTGAGCCTGGTCCTCGTGTCGTTCGTGATCGGCAAGATTCGCGACGAGTGGGGAGTTGCGTTCACCAGCCTCTCGTTCGGTGCGGGGTTCGTCGTCTATCTGTTCCTGTTCATGTTGCTGATGGCGACCCTGCCGCGAGGCACCACCGACCCTGGTGCCATCCTGCCCGGTGCGGTGCTGGTCGCCCTGCTCGTCGTCGGTCTGCAGGCGGTGTCGCAGTTGTACATCCCGAGCCGGATCTCCGGGGCTTCCGATCTGTACGGCGGTATCGGGGTCACGGTCGTCGCTCTCGGCTGGCTGTTCATCATCGGTCGGACCTTGTCGTTGGCGTTCAGCGTCAATGCGGCCTTGTTCGACCGGTTCGGGAGCCTCTCGCAGGGGATCTTCTCGCTCCCCGTCCTGAGCGTCCTGCGTCGCAAGTCGGCCAGACTGCGCGAATACTTCGGACTGGACGACGACGGCCGATCCGTCCCCGCCGAACGACTCGTGATGCCCGACGACTCGCCGTTGTTGGCGGACAGTGGACTGCTCACCGCGGTCGAGTCGCTTGATGGTCCCGAGACCAGCCGCATGCGAGAATCGCCGGATGAATGATCGCACCGACGGTGACCGCGCTCCGGTCGCCACCGCACCGACCTTGAACGGACCGATGGCATGAACGCAGGCTTCTGGATCTTCCTCCTGGTGCTCGGACCGGTCCTGCTGTTCATCGTCTGGCTCGTCCTGCTCGAGACGTCCGTGCGGATCGACCCGGGAATGCTCGCCGTCGCGCTCCTGCGAGGACGGTCCACCGACAAGGTCATGGGCCCGGGCCGTCACTTCATCCGCCCGTGGCGCAAGGTGATGATCCAGACGTACCCGTCGAGAGAACTGGCGCTGATCGCCGGCGGGATCCAGCAGTCCAACCCCGAGGTGGACTACATCGAAGAACCGGCGTCGGTGTTCCTCGGCGACGGCTCGTCCGCCAGCGTGCAGTACACGGTGCGCTGCCAGCTGGTGCCCGGCAAGTTGCAGGGCGTGCACGACACCTACGGTCCCGAGGGGATCTGGTCGGTGCTGCGCGACGTCAGCCGGCAGAGCGTGATCACCGAATGCGCAGCGAGCGGGATGACGATCAGCGACATCTTCGGCGAGGGCTACGCCACGTTGCAGAGTCGGATCTCGTCGGCGCTAGCGTCCTCACTCGACGCGGTCGGTTTCGAACTCAAGTTGTTCAGCCTCCGAGAAGTCGATCTCGGTCCGGCCGCCGAGGTCGTCCAGGCGACCATCCGGGCCGGCGCCGAGCTGGAACGAGAGCAGGCCTTCGCAACGGTGCGCAGGGCGCGGGTGGAGAACGACGCCGCCATCGTCGCCGACATCGGCTCGCTGGATCACGATCACCTGCTCCGGTACCGGCAGATCGAGGCGTGGAACGACCTCGTCGAGAAGTGGGACGGCGATGCCCACATCCCGAGCCTGCTCACCACACAGGTCCAGGCCGGCTCGGCCTGGATGGCCAGCGCGTCGGACCCGGGACGGGACGCGGTCGTGAACGACGAGCAGCCAGGCGCCGCCCTGTGACCGCGGCGTCGTGGCAGGACCAGAAGGGCACGGGAGGCACCGTCCAGGTGTTTCGCATCATCGAGGTGGCGACGGTCCTGCTGCTCGCCGTCGCGACGGTGGGTTCCGCGTGGTGCGCGTATCAGGTCTCGCAGTGGAACGGGATCGAGACCGACGCGGCCCGGGAATCCGCCGTGGCGCGCATCAACGGGTCGCGCGAATTCGGATTGGCGACGCAGAAGGTGTCCTATGACGCAGCGTCGGTGGCCCAGTACGCCGAAGCGGTCGTTTCCGAGAACGTGCCGCTGCAGAACTTCCTGCGCGCGTCGATCATCCGCCCAGGCTTCCTACCGGTCCTGGAAGAGTGGGAGGCGATCATCGACGCGACCGGCTCCGCGCCGCCGAACCTGACGGAGGACGAGGAGTATCTCGCCGAGCTGTTCGCCGAAGCCGCAGTGTTCGACGAAGCGGCGCTCGCGGCCACGCTCGAAGGCGAGGAGGCCGGACGCAACGCCGACGACTACATCCTGACGACGCTGTTCATGGCGAGCGCGTTGTTCTTCGCCGGCGTGACGGCATCGTTCTCCAGTCGATTCACCCGCATCGTGTTGCTCGCGATGTCGGCGAGCACGCTGGCCTTCGCGGCCGCGCGCATCGCCGGTTACCCGGTCGCCTGAGCGCACTGCGCTGAGCCCGGTCCGGTTCGTCAGCAGGTGATCGGAGCGACCTCGCCGAAGAACCCGACGATCCGCACGAGCCGTCCGGCCGCGTCGACCTCGACGATGTCGGTTCCTTGCACCGCGGTCGCACCGTCAGGCCCATCGAGCGACCAGGTGTAGCGAGCGAACGCGTGGTGCGCATCGACGTCGCTCGTGCGGCGGAACGTGTGGCCGGGGAAGTGGGTCAGCAAGGTGTCGGTCATCTCGGCGATGCCCTCGTGGCCGGCGCCGTCGAACGGCGGGTCGTACACGGCGCCTTCTGGCGACCAGACGGCAGCGACGAGGTCCCGGCGGCGAGCCGTGTCGGGCTCGCAGTACGCAGCGAGATGGGTGTCGATGACCGAGGCCAGGTCAGCGGGGGTGGTTGGGTTCGTGGAGGTACGTGTGTCTGTCATGGGGCCATCGTGCGCCTCGACGGAGTGGTTGGCGATGACCCGTCACGTCATGTCGACATGACCTGACGGGTCATGTCGAGTGGCGATGACGATCGGTACCGTTCGTGCTGTGCCAGCTCAGACGATCGGTCCCCTGATGCGCGATTGGCGGACGAGGCGCGGCCGCAGTCAACTCGATCTCTCCCTCGACGTCGGGGTGTCGACGCGGCATCTGAGCTTCGTCGAGACCGGCAAGTCACGCCCGAGCCCGGAGCTGGTCCTCGCCGTTGCCGAACACCTCGACGTGCCATTGCGGGAACGCAACACGATGCTGCTCGCCGCCGGCTTCGCTCCTCGGTACTCGTCGCGCGACCTGTCCGATCCGGCAATGGGCCATGTGACGGCGTCGCTGCAGCGGATGCTCGACGCGCATGATCCGTATCCCGGTGTCGTCATCGACCGTGCGTGGAACATCCTGCAGGCGAACACAGCGGCAGGGGCCTTGACCGCCGACCTGCCGGAGTCGGTCCTGTCTCCCGCCCCGAACGTGTTCCGGTTGTGTCTGCACCCCGATGGGTTGGCCGCACGAACCGTCAACTTCGACGAGTGGGCCGGGTACCTCCTGCGCCAGTTGCGCCGAACCATCCTGCTCAGCGGCGACGCGGCGCTCGTCGACATCGAGGCCGAAGTGCTGCAGTACCCGAACGTCGCCGGAGTCGTGCGTCAGGTCGGACGACAGAGTTCGGAGGAACGACCGATCCTGGTCCCGTTCGTGCTCGCGATGGGCGACGTCAGGTTGTCGTTCTTCACGACGCTGACCACGTTCGGCACACCGCTCGACGTCACCCTCGACGAACTCGCCGTCGAGTTGTTCTTCCCGTCGGACGAGTTCACCGACCTGGCACTACGAGGGCCATCAGCGCCTCGATGAACGCGTCGTCGATCGTGGCGCCCGTCAACAGGCGACGGTAGATGATCGGGCCGAGGAGCGCATCGATCATGGTGTCGAGATCGGCGTCCGGCTCGATCTCCCCGCGCTTGATCCCACGCTCGAGGCTGGCCCGGAGGGGCACGCGCCGCAGCTGTGTGTAGGCATCGAGCTCGGCGCGCAACGCCGCGTCGTGCGTCGACACTTCGATCAGGTGCGGGAGTATGTCGTTCATCCGCTCCTTTGCGCTGAACCGTTGCACGAGGTCACCGAGGATCGCCCGCAGGTCGGCGCCGACGTCGCCGGTGTCGACCGTGTCGAGCGGACCCATCGCCGATCGGAGCGCGTCGATGACGAGCAACTCCTTCGACGGCCAGCGTCGATAGATCGACGCCTTGGACACACCGGCGCGCTGCGCGACGTCGTCCATCGACATCCCGTTGATGCCGACCTCGGAGGCCAATTCGAGCGTGGCTGCGAGGATCGACGTGTCCAGCTCCTTCGAGCGTGGCCGACCACGAAGGGTGGGTGTCGGCTCCGAGCCATCGCGCCGTGTCGCCGTCACGGCGATCATTGTGCTCGAAATGGACATCGAGGTCGCGCTGCGTGTCAGTTCCCGGCCACGGGCACGGCGCGCGGCTCGATCACGGACTCGTCGGTGTTCACCGGGTCGACGAGCGGGATACCGGGCATCGTCGCCTCACGGGCATGGGATGGCAGGAACTTCCACGCCACGATCGCGGCGACGATCACGACCGACGCCGAGATCCGCAGGCCGATCGAGAGCGCATCGACGAAGCCGTCGTTGGCGGCGCTGATGAACGCGGCTCCCTGGTCACCGAGGCCGGCGGCCAACTGCTGCGCGGTGCCGAGCGAGGCCTCGGCGATGCCGGTCTGCTGAGCGTCGAGGCCGAAGCCGCTGGCCGCCGAGGCGATCTTCGATCCGTAGACGCTGGACACGACGCTGCCGATGATGGCCACGCCCAGGGCGCCACCGACCTGGCGGGTCGTGTCGTTGATCGCCGAGCCGACGCCCGCCTTGGAGCGTGGCAGGGCGCCCATCACCGACTCGGTGGCCGGTGCCATCGTCATGCCCATCCCGGCGGCCATCACCATGAAGAACGAGATCACCATCGGATAGGGAGAGTCGGCGGCGATCGTCGACAGCAGCAGCAGTCCGGTGGTCACGAGGGTGAGACCCGTCAGCACGATGCGTTTGGTGCCGAACCGCTCGACGAGGCGGGCCGACATCGGCGCAACGACCATCATCGTCATCGCGTAGGGCAGCAGGTGGACGCCGGCTTCGAGTGGCGTGTAGCCGTGGACGAGTTGCCAATACTGCGTCATCAGGAACAACGAGCCCATGAGGGCGAAGAAGACGATGGTGATCGTGCCGCTCGCAGCGCTGAAGCGGGCATTGCGGAACACCGTCAGGTCGAGCATCGGCGAGGCGGTGGTGCGCTCCCAGATGATGAACCCACCGATCGCGGTGATGGCGACGGCGAACGAGACGAGCACCAACGGAGCGGTCCAGCCGTGGCCGGGCCCCTCGATGATGCCGAACAGGAGCGTGCCGAGTCCGACGAACGACAGGACCGCGCCGATCGGATCGAGCTTGCTCTTGTGCGGGTCGCGTGATGTCGGGATCAGGAAGGCACCGAGGACGAGCGCAGTGATGCCGAGTGGCAGGTTGACCCAGAAGACCGACTGCCACGAGTAGTGCTCGAGCAGGAGTCCGCCGACCATCGGCCCGATGGCGACGCCGAGGCCGGAGAAGCCGGCCCAGACGGCGATCGCTCGCCCCCGTTCCCGGGGGTCACGGAACACGTTGGTGAGGATCGAGAGCGTGGCCGGCATGATCAGCGCGCCACCGATGCCCATGAAGGCACGGGTGAAGATGAGTTGGTTCGCGGTCTCGGACAGGGCCGCCGCGACGGAGCCGATGCCGAACAGGACGATGCCGATCTGCAGTGCGCCCTTGCGCCCGAAGCGATCGGACAGGCTTCCGGCGGTGAGGAGGAGGCCCGCGAAGACCAGCACGTAGGAGTCGACGATCCACTGGACCTGGCTGTTGCTGGCGCCGAGGTCGGTCATCAGCGACGGGATCGCGACGTTGAGGATCGTGTTGTCCATCACGATGATCAGCAGGCTCAAGCAGAGCACGGCGAGGATCAGCCATCGTCGTTCGTGGACCCGCGGGTTGATCGTGTCGATCTCGGCGGGGACCCCCGATGTGACGAGAGCAGGGGACGGACTTCTGGACATCGACAACCTCACATATACGATACGGCACCGACCAGTATCGTAATCCCGCTTTTCGTTGCGCGCTCATGGATTCCGCCACGGGTGCTATGACATCCGTCTCAGACCTCCCGTCCAGTCACCGTCGATCCACGTTTGCGACAACAGATCTGCGGACCGGGTCGCAGATTTCTTGTCACAAACGTCGATTGCTGAGGAATGACGGTCAGCTCGGGAGGGCGGTCGGGTGCAGGGCGCGGTCGACGAGTTGCATGGGATGGATGGTCTCCACACCGGTCGCCGCCAGGTGCATCGAACACCCCGGATTGGCGCTGGCGACCAGGTCGGGCGCGGCACGTCCGATCGAATCGAGCTTGCGACTGCGGATCTGGCCCGCCAGTTCGGGCTGGAAGACCGAGTACGCCCCGCCCGCCCCACAACACAGGCCGTCGTCGTCGAGCTCGACCAACTCCCTGACGTACGGAGCCAGCACGGTGCGCGTCGCCAGGTGCACGCGTTGGACGTGACGGAGGTGGCACGGATCCTGGATCGCGACGCGCAGGTCGAGCGGCGGTGCGTCGGGAAGGCGGTCGATGTGCATCGCCAGCCACTCCTGGATGTCGAAGACCCGTGCGGAGAACGACGCCGCCACTTCGGTGCCGAGGAGATGGCCGTAGTCCTTCATCGCCGCGCCACATCCGGCCGAATCGACGATGATCGGAACGTCGGGATCGAGTCGCTCGATCATCCGCTCGGCGAATGCACGTGTGTCGTCGGTGAATCCGGCATGAGCGTGAAGGGCCCCGCAGCACGGCGCGAGCGAACCGGTCGGTGTCACCTGGAAGCCGGCCGCCTCCAACACCCGCTGGCCGGCGAGATGCACCTCGCGCTTCCAGGCATCCATCACGCACCCGGTGAACGTGTACACGCGACCGTCTCCGATGTCTCGGATCTCACGTTTGTGACCAGAATTCGGAGACCCGGTCCTCCGATTTCTTGTCGCAAACGTGGATTTCGGTGCTGTGGATCGGGGTTGGCGGAGGGGGATGCGGGCGAGGCCGAGGCGTCGGGGGACGAGGTGGAGGCGTTGGGCGACACCGAGCGCCACCGACCCGGCACGAAGCAGGTGGGGGTGTCCGAGGGGAGCGAGCGCAGCGCGCGGCCAGCTCGGTGTGACCCCTTGCTCGACGAGCGTCTCGCGGGTCCGTTCCATCAGCCGCCCGTAGGGCACGAGCGACGGACACGCCGGTTCGCATCCCCGGCACTGCACACACGTGTCGAAGGCGGTCACGATCTCCGGTGTGAGCGGTGCGTCGTGAAGCTGCACCTCGCGCATCAGCGCGATGCGCCCGCGGGGCGACAGCGTCTCGTCGCCGGTCACGCGGAACGTCGGGCACGCCGACAGGCACAGCCCGCACTGCACGCACGTGGCCAGTTCGTCCGGGTCGATCCCGAGATCCATCAGTGAACCCTCATCGATCTGCCGCTGCCGGATCGCGACCGGGGTTGAGGCGACCGGTCGGGTCGAAGTTCGCCTTCATGCGATCGTGGATCGCACGCACCGGTGCCGACAGATGCCGAGTCGGTTGGGCGCTGTCGGCAAATGCGAGCCCGACGCCGACGACCGCGATGAACGACCCGACACCGTCGAGCGGGAGACGACGAAGGTCGGACGGTGACAACGACCACCGATGCGGCGGCAGCGACGGTGGCCCGTCGACCTCGGTGATGTCGGCCGAGCGTGCCAGCAGCGAGCGCTGGGCGGTGATGTCCGCAGCATGGCCCTCGAGGAGGATCCAGGTGGTGGTGCCGTCCCAGAGCACGGCGCTCGGACGCAGCAAGGCGTCGTACAGGTCGAACGGTGACGCTCCCTCGGCGGTCAGCCACACGGCGCCCGGCGGAATCGGGTTGGTCCGCAGGATCACTTCGGCCACGAGACCGAGCGTCCCGAGCGAACCGACCATCAGTCGTGGCAGGTCGAAGCCGGTCACGTTCTTCACCGTCGGGCCGCCGCCATTGACGACTCGGCCCTCCGCGGAGACGTATCGGACCTGCAGCAGCGACGACCGGACGGTGCCTCGACGCAGGGTGTAGATGTCGTTCTGACCGACGGCGATCGCTCCGCCGACCGTGCCGTCCCGATTCGTGCCGGCCCGAACGGCGGAGCGGCGTTCGGCAAGAGCGGTGCGTTGACCGCGCGCCGCGAGTTCGGCGTGGAGTTCGGCCACCGCGGTGCCGGCGCGGACGCGGACGGTCATCTCCTCCGGGGCGTACGACACGATGCCGTCCGGCGCTTCGATCAGCCGGGTGCCGGGTGCCGACGCGCCACCATGATCCCAACGTGTGCCGCCGCCGCGTACGGCTACCGGATCGTCGACGCCGACCTCTGCCGCGAACGCGAGCAACGCCGGGTCGTTGTCGACGAGCGTCGCC
>JANNNB010000190.1:0-1906 GCA_031398325.1 Actinomycetes bacterium | reverse complement strand
ATGGTCAGCCGGCGAACCCGCGGGTTACGCGGAGCATCGAGTGGTTGTACGGCGTCGGCAAAGAGATCCACGAAGGCCCGACGGTACCGGCTTGGGATGGCCGATCGGGCGCGGGCTACTGTCGCCCCCGATGCGAATTCGGCGGAGCATGACGGACACCTGGAACCGCTGCACCATCCCGGTGGCCGTGCTCGGAGCGCTGGTGGGGTTCGCCTCCTGCGCCGCCGACCCGAATGACGATCCGGCGTTGCAGGCGCAGGCCACCGTGCTGATCCCGTCGTCGACGACGGCGGCCCTCGGTGCACCGCCTCCCGTGGCGTACGTCGCCAATGGTGAGGTCATCTCGATCCAGGCGCTCGACAACACGTTCCGCCGCGACGCGGTCGAGATCGTGGCCGGTACCGAGGTGCGTTGGCAGAACCGCGGCCGCAACAATCACAACATCGTGCCGCTGGTCGAAGCCGAGTGGGGGGTCGCCGATCCCGCTCAGTTCCCGCCGAAGGAGTCGTACTCGTACGTCTTCACCACGTCGGGCACGTACCCGTACTACTGCACGATCCACGGCACGAGCAACAAGGGCATGGTCGGCACGATCACCGTCACTGCGCCGTGACTCGAATCTCATGAACATCAACCAGGGGGAACACAGATGACACGTCGAGGATGGACCATCGCCGCCAGTGCAGCGATCCTGCTGGCGGCCTGCGGAGGCGGTGACTCGACCGCATCGACGAACCCGCCGGCAACCGCCGCGCCCGCCACGGGTGCGCCGACGACCGACGCCCCGACCACCGAGGGACCGTCCACCGACGCGCCGACGACAGACGGTGTCGTCACGACCGAGGTCGACATCGCGGCGGTAACGACCAAGACAGTGCCCGACGACTACGCCACCATCCAGGAGGCCGTCGACGCGGCGTCTCCCGGTGACCTCATCCTGATCAAGCCGGGCACGTACAACGAGGCGGTCACGGTCGAGACCGACGACCTCACCATCCGCGGCCTCGATCGCAACGACGTCGTGCTCGACGGCAACCTCGAACTGGACAACGGCATTCGCGTCGTCGGGGCCAACGGCGTGGCTGTCGAGAACATGACCGCCACCAACTACACATCGAATGGGTTCTTCTGGACCGGCGTCGACGGCTATCGCGGCTCGTACCTCACGGCATACCGCACCGGCGACTACGGCGTGTATGCGTTCGATTCCGTCACCGGCCAGCTGGACCACATCTACGCGGCCGGCAGTCCCGACGCGGGCATCTACATCGGCGAGTGCTACCCGTGCGATGCCGTCATCGACAACATCGTCAGCGAGCACAACGGACTCGGCTACTCGGGCACGAACTCGGGTGGCAACCTGCTGATCGTGAACTCGATCTTCCGGTTCAACCGCGCTGGCATCGTGCCGAACAGCGGAAGCTACGAGCTGTGTTACCCGGGTCGCCAGACCACCATCGTCGGCAACATCGTCTACTCGAACAACCAGGCCGACACCCCGGCCATCGACGTGGCGCTGCTCGCGATGGGCAACGGCATCCTCTCTGCGGGCAGTGTCCTCAACGACATTGAACGCAACCTCGTATACGACCATGACAAGTCCGGCATCGGTCTCGTGCCCTTCCTCGAGGAGGATCCCAACGATGTCATGCCGACACAGGAGCAGTGGTCGCTGACCTGCGAGGAGTCCAAGGACCTCGACCCGGTCATCCCAGACGGTCCGCTGCTGTGGGAATCGCAGCAGACCCGGGTGATCGGCAACGTGGTCAGTGACAGCCGCCAGGCGGACCTGATCAATGCCTCGGTGTCGATAGCCGAGGCCGACCTCGGCAACTGCTTCAGCGGCAACACGTTCACCAGCACCGCGCCGAACAACCTCGAGACGCTCGCGCCGTGCGACGGAACC
>JANNNB010000187.1:0-7367 GCA_031398325.1 Actinomycetes bacterium | reverse complement strand
GAGTGACCCGGCAGCGAGCAGCGACGCCGCGATCGGGGACGAGACGCCCGCCATGATCCACGTGGTCAGGCCCGAACCGAGACGGCACCGGCGAGCGCGAGACGCAGCGGATAGCGCCGGAGCCGGGGTGCGAGGAGCGAGGAGCGAGCCCACCGGAAGCCCCCGGCACGAGGAGCAGGCCGTACCCGAACGCCGACAGACCGAGCGTCTCGCGGGCGAAGAGGACGAGAACGGTGATACCGATGTACGACGCGGCGCCGAGTGCCGTCGAGATCGTCGCGAGGCGACGCAGCAGCGTGTCGTTCCAGAGCCACCGGAAGCCGTCGGCAATCTCGCCGCGCAGTGCGGAACCTTCGACGCGCAAGAGGCCGAGGGCCTGCTTTGCTGGCGGAGGCCCTCACCGGGTTGACTTTGACCATGACCGCGCCACGTTCGGACGACCCTTCTCGCTCGGACGGGCCGTCGGCGACGCGGGAGGCGTGGTTGCGAGCCGTGCGCGGCGTGATCCTGAAGGCGAATCCCAACGCCACCGACGAGGAGTTCGACGAGGCCTTCGCCCGCCAGCTGGTGTCGACGACGGAGGATGGGCTCCAGATCCAGCCGTTGTTCGACTCGTCACAGTCGATCGATGTCGGCCTGCCCGGCTTCGCACCGTTCGTCCGTTCGACCCATGTGGCGCCCGCGCCGTGGGAGGTCCGGCAGCGGGTGTGGCCGACGATCGAGGGTTCGACCGCAGTGGGCGAACTCGAATCGGGAGCGACCGGGGTGTTGCTCGAACTCCCGGCCGACGTCGATGCGGCGGAGATGGAACGACTGCTGGCCGGCGTGTACCTCGAACTGGCGCCGATCTCGCTCGCCACGCCCGACGGTGACGACGGCACGGCCGCCGCTTCGTTGCTGGCCGGCGCCTGGGACGCGGCGTCGATCGCGTCGGATGACCGCCGGGGCACACTCGGCGTCGACCCGATCGGCGCGTGGGGACGATCGGGCGGCACGTACGACCTCGACGCCGGCTGGGGCCGGATCGCCGCGCTCGTCGACGAGTTGGGGGATTCCGCCCCGAACGCACGGGTCGTGGTGGCCGACGGCACGGTCTGGCACGAATCCGGCGCCACCGACGCCCAGGAACTGGGCTGGAACATCGCCGCCGCATGCCACGTCGTGCGGGCCCTGACTGCCGCGGGCGTTTCACTGGAACGGGCGGTCGAAGCGATCGAGTTCAGGTGGGCCGCGACGGCGGACCAGTTCGAGACGATCGCCAAGTTCCGCGCCGCCCGCCGCCTGTGGTCGCGCGTCGGCGAGATCGCCGGGCTCGTCCCAGAGGCACGCGGTTCGTACCACCACGCCGACGCGTCGCGCGTGATGATGACCCGCTACGACCCGTGGGTGAACGCGTTGCGGTCGACGGTGGCGTGCTTCGCAGCCGGGATGGGCGGCGCCGACGCGGTGTCGATCCTGCCGCACGACGGACTGATCACCGAGGGCGGCACGTCGCTCGGGCGCCGGATCGCCCGCAACACCCAGAACGTGCTGCAGATGGAGAGCAACCTCGCACGCGTGATCGATCCGGCAGGGGGGTCGTGGTACGTCGAGCAGTTGACCGACCAACTCGCCACTGCGGCCTGGACGGAACTGCGGCGGATCGAGGCCGCCGGTGGCATCGTCGCCGCTGTCCTGGCCGGAGGAGTGCACACCTCACTCGCCGAGGCACGGGCCGCCCGTTGTCGCCGGATCGCGGTGCGCAATCAGGCGCTGACCGGACTGACCGAGTTCCCCGACATCGGCGAGACGCCACCGCCACCGGAGCCCGAACCATCGGTGCTCGAACACACGGTGTTCGAACCACTGCGGCTGCAACGGGCGAGTGCCCCGTTCGAACGCCAGCGGGCCCGCGCCGACCGGTTCGCCGCGACCACCGGGACCCGACCGGTCGTGTTCCTCGCCACGCTCGGTACGCCGGCGCAGTTCACCGCCCGCGCCACGTTCGCGAAGAACCTGTTCGAGGCTGCCGGGATCGGAACCGAAGCAGGACCGCCGACCGACTTCGCCGATTCCGGCGCCGCCGTGGCCTGCCTGTGCTCCTCCGACCCGGTCTACGGGCAACTCGCAGCCGCGGCCGCCGATGAACTCCGTGCGGCGGGTGCAGAGCGGATCTACGTCGCCGGTCGCAAGCTCGACATCGCGGGGGTCGACGAAGAGGTCGGCGTCGGCAGCGACATCCTCGACGTCCTCACGCGTACGCTCGACGCCATGCAGGTCGGCGATTACGAGGTTGCACAGTGAGCATCCCCAACTCGAGCATTCCGAACTTGGCCGACTTCGATCTCGGCGCCGTCGAGCCGACGGGGTCCGCCGTGGAATGGGCCGTAGCCGTGGCCGCCGAGACCGGCCACACCGCCGACGAGCTGGCCTGGACGACGCCAGAGGGCATCGACGTGCCGATCATGTACGACGAGTCCGCCTTGTCGGGCCTCGACTTCCTCGATTCGTACCCCGGTCTGCCGCCCTACGTGCGCGGCCCGTATCCGACGATGTACGTGAACCAGCCGTGGACGATCCGCCAGTACGCCGGCTTCTCCACCGCCGAGGACTCGAACGCGTTCTACCGCCGCAACCTCGCAGCGGGCCAGAAGGGCCTGTCGGTGGCGTTCGACCTCGCGACGCACCGCGGTTACGACCCCGACCACCCGCGGGTGACCGGCGACGTCGGCATGGCGGGCGTGGCGATCGACTCGATCCTCGACATGCGCCAACTGTTCGACGGCATCCCGCTCGACGAGATGAGCGTGTCGATGACGATGAACGGCGCCGTGCTGCCGATCCTCGCGCTGTACATCCTCGCCGCCGAGGAGCAGGGCGTCGCCCCGAAACAACTGACCGGGACCATCCAGAACGACGTTCTGAAGGAGTTCATGGTCCGCAACACCTACATCTACCCACCCGAGCCGTCGATGCGGATCATCTCCGACATCTTCTCTTTCACCTCGGCCGAGATGCCGAAGTACAACTCGATCTCCATTTCCGGCTACCACATGCAGGAAGCCGGTGCGACCGCCGACCTCGAACTCGCCTACACGTTGGCCGACGGGGTCGAGTACCTCCGCGCCGGCGTAGCCGCCGGCCTCGACGTGGATGCGTTCGCACCCCGGCTGTCCTTCTTCTGGGCGATCGGCATGAACTTCACGATGGAGGTCGCCAAGATGCGCGCCGGCCGCCTGTTGTGGGCGAAGTTGGTGAAGGACTTCGGTGCGAAGAGCAACAAGTCGCTGTCGTTGCGCACCCACAGCCAGACGTCCGGCTGGTCGCTCACCGCGCAGGACGTGTTCAACAACGTCGTGCGCACGTGCGTCGAGGCCATGGCCGCCACGCAGGGCCACACCCAGTCGCTGCACACCAACGCTCTCGACGAGGCGCTGGCGCTGCCGACGGACTTCAGTGCCCGCATCGCCCGCAACACCCAGCTGTTCCTGCAGCAGGAGTCCGGCACCACCCGGGTGATCGATCCGTGGGGTGGGTCGTACTACATCGAACGACTCACCGGGGAACTCGCCGCCGCAGCCGGGGCCCACATCCAGGAGGTCGAGGAGGCCGGCGGCATGACGGCAGCGATCGAGGCAGGCCTGCCGAAGATGCGCATCGAGGAAGCAGCGGCGCGCACGCAGGCCCGTATCGATTCGGGTCGACAGCCAGTGGTCGGCGTCAACATCTTCCGCCCCGACACGCCGGATTCCATCGACGTGCTCAAGGTCGACAACACGTCCGTTCGCAACCAGCAGCTGGCCAAACTCGAACGCCTGCGCGCCGAGCGAGACGAGAGCGCGTGCCAGGCGGCGCTGCAGCGGCTGACCGACGCAGCGGCAGCTTCGGTCGACGGCACCCGCGCTCCCGGCCTCGAACAGAATTTCCTCAAACTCTCCGTCGACGCCGCCCGCGAACGGGCCACCGTCGGAGAGATCAGCGACGCGTTGGAGAAGGTGTTCGGTCGTCACACCGCGACGATCCGTACGATCCAGGGCGTGTACCGCAGCGAAGTCGGCGAAGGGGCGAACGTGGTGCACGCCCGCGAGCTCGTCGACCGGTTCGTCGTCGACCACGGACGCCGACCGCGCATCATGGTCGCGAAGATGGGCCAGGACGGTCACGACCGGGGCCAGAAGGTGATCGCCACGGCGTTCGCGGACCTCGGCTTCGACGTCGACGTCGGGCCGCTGTTCCAGACGCCCGCTGAAGTGGCCAAACAGGCGGTCGAGGCCGATGTGCACATCGTCGGTGCCTCCTCGCTCGCCGCCGGTCACCTCACCCTCGTGCCTGCACTGCGCGACGAACTGGCGGCGTTGGGACGCGACGACATCATGATCGTCGTCGGTGGTGTCATTCCGTCGCAGGACTTCGAAGAACTCCGCGCCGCCGGGGCAGCGGCGATCTTCCCGCCCGGCACGGTCATCGCCGACGCGGTGATCGATCTCCTCAGCGACCTCGAACGCCGCGCGCGCTGACGCCGAACGAGAACATCATGGTGCGCCAGATCGACCTCGACGCCTACGAGCAGGGCGTCCTGGCGGCCGACCGGCGCTATCTCGGGCAGGCGATCACGCTCGTCGAGTCGACGCATCCCGACCATCGACCGCTCGCCGAGGAGCTGCTGACACGCCTCCTCCCGCATGCGGTCGCCAGCCATCGGGTCGGCATCACCGGTGTGCCGGGGGTTGGCAAATCGACGTTCATCGACGCCCTCGGCACGATGTTGACGGACGACGAACACAAGGTGGCCGTGCTTGCCGTCGACCCGTCGTCGACGCGCACCGGTGGCAGCATCCTGGGGGACAAGACGCGTATGGAACGGTTGTCGGTCGACCCGGCTGCGTTCATCCGCCCCTCGCCCACCTCGGGCACGCTGGGCGGCGTGGCGGCGGCAACTCGGGAGGCGATCGTGATCGTCGAGGCGGCCGGCTACGACGTCGTTCTGGTGGAGACGGTCGGCGTCGGACAGTCGGAGACGACGGTGGCCAACCTGACCGACACGTTCCTCGTCCTGATGCTCGCGCGCACGGGCGACTCACTTCAGGGCATCAAGAAGGGCGTGCTGGAACTCGCCGACGTGCTGTCGGTCAACAAGGCCGACGGTACACACCTGAACGAGGCCAAGATGGCGGCGCGCGAGTTGGCGATCGCGCTCGAGCTGCTCCACCCCCCGGGTGCCGCCTGGATCCCACCGGTGCTCACGTGCAGCGCTGCAACCGGTGACGGGTTGGCCGAGGTCTGGGCACAGGTCACCCGCCATCGCGTGACGATGGAATCGACGGGTGCGTTCGCCGCCCGGCGCGCCGATCAGCAGGTGTCGTGGATGTGGTCATCGGTGGACGAGGCCATCGTGCGCAACTTCCGCCAGCGGCCAGCGGTGCGCGACCAGGCAGCGACGATCGAGGCCGAACTTCGCGCCGGAACGATCACCCCGGGGATCGCGGCGCGCCGACTCCTCGCAGGCGAATGAGCGGCGGGGCGTCGACGATCTTCTCCAACGGGAAGAACGGTGCGAACGCCACCAGGAACAACGGGTACGGAAAGGCGACCAGCATCAGCACCGCGATTCCGAGGTGCATCAGCCACGCCGCACCGACCCACGTGTTCCTGTACCAGCCGCCGAACATGGCGATCGGCGCAGCGAGCTCGATGACGACGGCTGCCGCCGCCATCGGCGGGAACATCCAGGCCTGACGAACCGCGAACTCGGCGAGCGGTGACGGAGTCCCGCCGAGCAGTTCGAGGCGGGCTGCGGAGTATGCGACGTGGTTGCGCAGCGCGTCGCCGAAGATCCAGTCGAGGCCCCCATAGCGCAGCTTGGCGAATCCGGCGATGACATAGGAGATCACGACGACGATGCACACCAGGCGCAGCGGCGACGAGTAGACGTGGGTCCCGCCGGCCGTCCGGTGGCGTGCCCGACGATGCGCGTCGACGGACCAGGCGTCGGCCGAGGCGGCCACCGCGAGAATCACGAGGTGGATCACCATCAGGTTCTCGAAGTGCAGCAGCTGTCCCCACGACGAGCGGTACGTGGTCAGGCCCAGCATGGTGACCGCGAAGACCGGCCCGGACACGACGAAGCACGCACCAGCGATGAAGCCGATCCCCGATCCGACGGCGGTGGCCACACCGAACGTGACGATCCAATCGGGCACCGGCTCGTCGAGCCAGCGGAAGATGCCGACCCCACGGAAATCCTCGGCGACACGGTCGCGGAGACCGAGCAACACCGGGATGCGTGACACGAGGTAGATCACGGAGAACATGCCGATCGCCATCCGCACCGCCGCCAACCGCTCGGCCGGAGCATCGGCGTGGATGATCGGGGGGAGTCGGCTCACGACGCTGCCTCTGGAGCGCAGGTGGCGTGGACCGTCCGATCGAGCAGGCTCGATTCGCCTGCCACCTGGGCGACCGCGTCGTGGCGTTCCATGACGACCTCGATGCGGATGAGATCGAGTTCGGCGACCAGTGACGGCGAGACACGCTCGGCGATCGAACGACACCGATCGGCGGCCCGATCGCGAGCGATCGCGGCGCGCAGCTCGCCTGCGACGATGAGCGGGTCGTCGCTCGCACCGATCACCTGCAAGCCGAGCCGGTGCTCTCCGCCGTCGTCGTCGATCGCGATCGCCGATGGGATCGTGACCTCGGCGGTCCTGGCCCGGGAGTACATCGGGTACGTCGACAACGGGAAACTGTCGCGGTCGATCACGACCGGCATCACGAGCAGTCCGACGACCGCGATGGTCCCGAGCCGCCACGCCGTCGCTGATCTCGACCACATGTGCGCAGACACCGGGTTCGTTCGTGGCCCTGCCTGTCCTGGCGTGGTGGCTGGACCGGCGTCGCAATCGCATTGCCGACACATCGCCGGCGGGCATGCCTGATGTGGCGTTGGCCGCGTCGCAGGATGCGCGAAGACGTCGTCAGCTCGAGCAAACCCCCTGAAACCGTGGGCGCGCGTCCTGAGAGCGAAACAGGCGTTTCAACTCAAAATGGCGGTGAAGAGCACCGCGTCTATCGAGCATTGAATAATTCATGACAAAAAACATGCCTCTGACAAGGCTGTCATGTTTTTGGCAACGATCAACTATTTCCGAGCGATTGCCCCGATTTCCAGCCCACCCGGCGTCAGCCTTTGGCTGCCCGACCATACGCCCCGCGCAGCCACAGTCACCGGATACTGTGCTACCGCGGCCTCGACACAGAGCATCTTCCGAAAGCCCTGTGCCTGCATGTCGGGCAACTGCGCGCACAGCATCTGCCACGGATTCCACACCACGACATCGGTAAAACCGGTTGCGGCAATGGCAAGCCGGGCGCTGCCATCGTCAAGTGAC
>JANNNB010000255.1:0-9932 GCA_031398325.1 Actinomycetes bacterium | reverse complement strand
CCTCGTGCCGATCGTCGAGCGACCCGATCGCCTGGGTGTACAACCGGTTGAACGCCCGGATGCGTTCGGCGAGTGCCTGATCGTCCACCGGCTCGAAGATAGTGGACCGACGACAACTATTGCAACGAGTCAGGAGCATGTCGACCGGCGGCGCCTGGGTCAGAGCACGAATTTTCGCGCCGGGGCTGAACTCGATCATCACTGATACACCCCCTGGTCATACTGAAATCATGGGTGCAACCGCAATCCCTCCCCGTGATCCGGGCACCGGCGATGACGTCGAGTTCGCGCTACCGGGGCCGCTGCTGGTGCACGGAGTGGACGAGTTCGATCCGGAGGCGGTGTGGGTCGGCGGTGATGTGGGGGACGTGTTCACGGTCGAGTTCGTGGAGGAGTTGGTGAGGCGTGCATCCGCCGCGGTCGATGCGTTGCAGATGTTGAATCCAGCGTTGTTGTCGAATGAATCGCTGGATGCGTTGGCGGTCGGCACCGAGAAGGTTCGGCGTCAGGTCGATGCTGCGGGTGTCGGGATCGCCGGTCATGTCGACACCGCTCAGCCGTTCCGCTCCGATGGCTATTTCAGTGCGAAGGCCTGGATGAAGAAGCGGTTGCAGTTGTCGGGTCCGGAGGCGTACCGGCGGGTGCAGACCGCCCGGATGCATGACCGCCTGCCGTTGTGGGCCGCTGGTGCAGGTGCGGGCCAGGTCGGTGTGGCGCAGTCGGAGTTGATCGGCCAGCTTGCGGCGAACCCGCGCATCGATCCCGAGACGCTGCACCGCGGGTGTTGGGAACTGTTCGTTGACGCGCTGGATCTGCCGTACAAGGAGTTCGAGGCCAACGTCCGCAAGTTCGAAAGGCTCGCCGACGTCGAAGGCGCCGAAGAGCAGGCCGAGCGCAACCGGCAGAACCGTGACGCCGACATCAAGCGCCGGAAGAACGGCAGCTGGGATCTGTCGGGATCGTTCGACGACATCGGTGGTGTCGAGTTCGCGGAGATCTTCGGGCATTACGTGCAAGCGGAATGGGACGCCGACTGGGCCGAGGCCCGCGAACGGGTTGGCGACAAGGCGACGATGCTCGATCTGCGTCGCACTCAATCCCAACGGCGTGCCGACGCGCTGTTGGCGATGGCACGGGCAGCAGCCGCGTGCCCCCCATGGGCCGATCGGCCGTTACCGCTCGTCAACTATCTGATCGACGACGCCACTTACGACGCGACGCTGGCCGGCGTGCGGATCGACCCGCTGCGGTACCGCGACGTGGTGTGTCGGTCACGGTCGGGGCACGAACTCAACGCCTCCGACGTCGTGAAGCTCTCCCTGGTGGGCCACATCCGCCGGGCGGTGTACGACGCGAAGAGTGTGGTGATCGATCTCGGTCGCAAGCAGCGATTGTTCAAAGGACCGTCGCGCGAGGCGGTGATGCTCCTGGCCACCAGCTGTGCCTGGGCGGGATGCGACGCCAAAGCCGAATGGTGCCAAGCCGATCACTCGATCAGTTGGAAACAACACGGCTGCACCGTCCCACGAAACGGCGGACCCTTGTGCCGACGGCACAACATCCTGAAGGAACAAGGATTCCGGGTCAGCCGCGACGACCAGGGTGACTGGCACACCTTCCACCCCGACGGCCACGAAATCCTCTGAGAAAGCGGAGGCGCCGCGAGCGCGGCTCGTTTGCTCATCAGATGTTCATCCTCGCCCCGGTGACAGCGTGACGAGGGTTGCGTAGCGTCGCACTGGTGACCGACCCGAGCGACGTCAACGCCCACCTGATCGTGCCGCTGAAGCCGCACGTGATCGTGCTGTTCGGGGCCACGGGCGACCTCGCCAAACGCAAGCTGCTGCCGGGGCTGTTGCACCTCCATCGAGCGGGCCTGATGCCGGAGTGCCGGATCATCGGCAGCTCGCTCGACGACGTCGACACGGAGGGGTTCCGGAACATCGCCGAGCAGGCGTGCTCGGAGTTCGCCAGTCGCTCGGTCACACCAGAGGAATGGGCCGCCTTCGGTGCACGGCTGAGTTTCGTTCACACCGCCGCCGGGGCCGACGCATTGGCCGCCGCGGTCAAGCAGGCCGAGGCGGAACTCGGCGACGACGGCGCCCGCAGACTCCACTACCTGAGCGTGCCGCCGTCGGCCGCGCTGGAAGTCGTGCAGATGCTCGCCGACGCCGACGTGGTCGACCGCTCCCGGATCATCATGGAGAAGCCCTTCGGGACCGACCTCGCCAGCGCCCGCGTCCTCAATGCCCGCTTGCACGAGACGTTCGAGGAAAGCCAGATCTTCCGCATCGACCACTTCCTCGGCAAGGAGGCGGCGCAGAACATCCTCGCCTTCCGATTCGCCAACGGCCTGTTCGAGCCGATCTGGAACCGCAACCACATCGACCACGTGCAGATCGACGTGCCCGAGACGCTCGGTCTCGAATCCCGCACGGCGTTCTACGAACAGACCGGCGCCTACCGTGACATGGTGGTCACGCACCTGTTCCAAGTGCTGGCCTTCATGGCGATGGAAGCCCCGACCGCGCTCGTGCCGATGGAGATCACCGAAGAGAAGAACAAGGTGTTCCGCTCGATGTTGCCGATCGAGCCGACCGAAGTCGTGCGCGGCCAGTACCACGGCTACCGCGACGAGCCCGGGGTGTCGTCGTTCTCCGACACCGAGACCTTCATCGCGCTCCGCTGCGGGATCGACAACTGGCGGTGGGCCGGCGTGCCGTTCTACCTCCGCACCGGCAAGCGGATGGCCGAATCCGCACGCATCATCTCCATCGCGTTCCGCGAACCACCCAAGAGCATGTTCCCGGCGAACTCGGGCGTCAGCGCGCAGGGGCCCGACCACCTCACCTTCGACCTCGCCGACGCCTCGAAGCTGTCGCTGTCGTTCTACGGCAAGCGCCCCGGCCCCGGGTTCAAACTCGACAAGCTCAGCCTGCAGTTCGCGTTGCACGAGACCGGCAAGGAGGCCGACGTGCTCGAAGCGTACGAACGGCTGATCCACGACGCGATGACCGGCGACCACACGCTCTTCACGACGGCTGAGGGGATCGAACGGCTGTGGGAGATCTCGAGCCCGCTGCTCGAATCACCTCCGCCGGTGCGGTCGTACCCACCGGGCTCGTGGGGCCCGAACGCGATCCACCAGCTCGTGGCCCCGCACGCCTGGCGCCTGCCGTTCGAGCGCGCCTGGCGCGACGGTCGCTGACGGAAGCCGGCGAGGGGTTGCAATGACGTCATAGTGACGTCATACTGACGTCATGGAGTTGGACCGATACGTCGACGAGTTGCGCAACCAGTTGATGATCGCTGCTGAGGCCGGCGGCGACGACGCACGCGCACTCGCCGGCAGGTTGACCGGACCGTTGGAGTCCAGCGTCCGCTTGATGCTGCTCGAAGCGTTGTCCGACGCGGCAAACGAGATCACCCTCGAGTTGGCGCCCGGGTCGGTCGAGGTGCGAGTTCGTGGCCGCGAGCCCGAACTCGTCGTCACCCCGCCGCCGGCCACCTCCCCGACGGCACCGATGACGTCAGGTGATGTCATTGGTGCCGCTGCGGACATCGACGACAGCGGGACGGCGCGGATCACGCTGCGCCTGCCCGAATCGCTCAAGCAGCGTGTCGAGGAACGGTCGACACGACAGTCGATCTCGGTCAACTCCTGGCTCGTCCGAGCCATCGCCGCCGCCGTCGACGCGCCCGGCGACGCCGCCTCTGCAGACCGAACGTCACCGACGTCGGTGAGCTCCCGCTTCACCGGCTGGGTGCGCTGACGTCACTTCACGTCAACTTCCCGGCACCTTCAACGAGTTCATCCACCCGTGCCGTCATCGGCACCGCCATCCCAGAAACGAGACCACCATGCCCACCTACACCACTCCCGGACCGATCCACGTTGCCGTCGAATGCAGCGGCGACATCCGCATCATGGCGAGCGAACGTGCGGAGACCATCGTCACCGTGACACCGCACTCGCCGGATCGCCCCGCCGACGTCCGCGCCGCCGAACAGGTGGAGGTCGAACTGTCCGGCGACGTGCTCACGATCAAGAGCAACAAGGGGTGGCGCAAGCCGTTCGGTGCAAATGGTCTCGCAGACATCACGATCGAAGTCCCCACTGGATCGGACGTGTCGGCAACCACATCCGTCGGCACGATCGTCGCCGAGGGCGAGCTCGGTGCCATGACCGCCAGGTCGGCCATGGGTGACATCGCCATCGACCACATGGCGGGGGGCCGAGTGAAGACCGCGTTGGGCGCGGTTCGTATCGACCGGGTCGACGGCGACCTCGACGCCGGCTCCTCGTCCGGCGAGGTGCACATCGGTGACGTGCACGGCTCCGCCACCGTGAAGAGCGGCAACGGCAACATCGAGCTCGGGCACGTCACCGGTGCCCTCAAGGTGCGAGCGGCCAACGGGCGCATCGACATCGCTCGAGCCGACCAATCGGTCGTGACGAAGACGTCCAACGGTGCCACCCGCATCGGTCAGGTCGGCGAGGGCGACGTGTTGCTGACGGCCGCGGCCGGCGGGATGCAGATCGGTATCCCCGAGGGAACGACCGCCTGGCTCGACCTGCACTCCCAGTTCGGCCGAGTGCGCAACTCACTCGAGTCCACGGCCGCACCGAGCGGTGTGGAACGGCGGGTGAAGGTCACCGCCAAGACCTACAGCGGCGACGTCATCGTGCACCGCGCCGGCGCCGCACTCTGACGACCAATCGTCAGGCTGGGTGGCGCGAACCACGCTGCCTCATGGCCCGACCTATGGTCGAAGACATGAGTGATGCGCCCGCACCAACCGTCGTCCCGGTCACCTGGACGGAGCTCCGGGAGATCGTCGCGGCCGCCGGCGACGGTCTGAATCGATCGCAACGACAGCGACGACGGGGTACAGCAGGCACCGGCCACCACGGCGGTTCCGACGACCACTGCCGCGCCCCGCATCGAGCGTGCTCACCTGCGCTCGACCGGCGACCCGATCGTTGTCGGTTCGCACTCGATGGACACTTGGTGAAAGCACGACGTCCACCAAGTACGCTCGGCGTATGGCAGTGCAGGAGTATCTCGTCTCGGCGTCCGGCCAGATGTCGCTCCCGGCGGCGGCGCGCCACCGTTGGGAGCTCGCCGGAGGGGGTCCGGTCGACGTGATCGATCTCGGCTTCGGGGTGCTGACGGTGCCCAGCGGTACCGGCCCGCGGTTGCTCGACGATCTCGTCACGCGCGATCAGCACGCTGCGTTCGTGCGATCGCTCGAGGACGATCCCGACCTGGCGACGGCGTGAGTTGGGCGATCCTCGACGACCACCTGCTGCGGGACTTGCTCGCTGACGACCTTCCGGTGGATCTGGCCGACGTTCTCGGTGAACGTGAGCCAGCGACCACGAACCTGTTCCTGTATCGACTGTCGCGGAGTGTCGTGTCCGCCGCAGGTGGTGCGCTGACCGGGGCCTGGTCGGCCGAGCATCGGCGAGCACTCGGAGCGAACCTGCTCGCGTTGCCCGACACCATCAGGATCGTGCCGCTCGCCACGATCGCCTATCGAATGGCCGAGGTGGCCGATGCGCATCGGGTCTCGACGCTCGGGGCCGAATGCGTGGCCGCAGCAGAACACCTCGACGCTCCGCTGTGCGTGTGGAGTGGCGACGACGGGCCGGGCATCCGAGCAGCGATGTCCGAACTCGGACTCGACTATCGGACGATCAGCCGCTGAGCTCGCAGCGGGCGGGCCCCGGGGCGCGTGATCTGGGCGCCCACGACGGTGACGAGTTCGCGCTGCCTGGCCCGTGTTGGTGACCGGCGTCGACGAGTTCGATCCCGACGCAGCGTGGGTCGGCGGTGATGTGCGGGACGTGTTCACGGTCGAGTTCGTGGAGGAGTTGGTGCGTCGGGCGTCGGCGGCGGTCGATGCGCTGCAGATGCTGAACCCGGAGTTGTTGTCGAACGAATCGTTGGAGGCGTTGGCAATCGGCACGGAGAAGGTGCGTCGCCAGGTCGATGCGGCTGGCGTGGGAATCGCCGGTCATGTCGACACGGCCCAACCGTTTCGCAAGGACGGCTACTTCAGTGCGAAGGCGTTGGATCTTCGTCGCACCCAGTCACAGCGGCGCGCCGATGCCCTGCTGGCCATGGCGCGGGCGGCGGCGGCGTGTCCACCATGGATGGATCGGCCGTTGCCGTTGGTGAACTATCTGATCGACGACGCCACCTTCGACGCGACACTCGCGGGCGAGCGGATCGACCCGCTGCGCTATCGCGGTGTGGTGTGTCGATCACAGTCCGGTCACGAACTGAACCCGTCGGATGTCGTCAAGCTCGCCCTGATGGGTCACGTCCGCCGCGTGGTGTACGAGGCGAAGAGCGTGATCATCGACATGGGCCGCAAACAGCGGTTGTTCAAAGGGGCGTCGCGCGAAGCGGTGATGCTGCTCGCTACGTGCTGCGCTTGGGTCGGATGTGATGCGAAGGCCGAGTGGTGCCAGGCCGACCACTCGATCAGTTGGAAACAACACGGCCCGACTGTCCCGAGAAACGGCGGACCACTGTGCCGGCGACACAACATCTTCAAGGAACAAGGCTTCCGGGTCAGCCGCGACGAACACGGCGACTGGCACACGTACCACCCCGACGGCCACGAGATCCTCTGAGATGTGCCGGCGTCGTGAGTTCGGCTCACGGCGCAGAGCGCGCAGCGGTCTCACGCCGGATCAACCCGGATTTGGGCGGTTCATCCGGTGAACCAGAACTCGATCTCGGCGCTGTCGGTGTGGAACCACGCCGCCTGTCGCCCGAGTCTCGATGAGGGTGTTGAGGTCCATAGCTTGAATGGCCGCTTCAGCACGACCTCGTCATCGGGTGGTACCGCTTCGTGGCTACTCGCAGCGACCAACGCCAGGCGCAGCGCCGCATACGGGCGGTCGGGCGAGGACGGATTCTGTCCGTTCCGAGTTGTGGAAAGCGCAACTGGTGACGGCCAGAACCAGGGTGAACCCGGTTATCCGACGGGGAGGATCGTGCCGTAAAACGTGCACGGTGAACCGGCGTTGGCATGGAGGTCGATCTCCACCAGCCTGCCACCGACCGTGGTGAGATTGCGCATGGTGCCGGTGACGTGCTGTCCTGTGCTTCCCACGAAATTCACCGCGTTGCTCTCCACATCGATGAGTGAAGTGGCGGAGAGGGTGGCGAGCACGCCGCCCACCCGGAGACCGCCGTTGCTCCCGGCGAAGCCGAACCCCGCCGATACCGAGCTGCTGCAGAACGCGCGAACCGTGACACCCTCCCAGGTGCCGAGCGTTACGGCGTTCGGACTCACGGGAATATCGGTCTGGATCACGAACGGGCCCGGCCCCTGCGGTCCTTGCGGTCCGGCCGGCCCCTGTGGGCCCGGTGCGCCGCTGCCGGAGGCGACGAGGTAACCGGCGACGTCGGCGATCAGATCGGTCGAGCCCGTGAAGTTGAACAGCGACAGCTTGCCGCCGGTGCCCAGCAACGCAGTGACGCTGTTGGGTGCGTCGATTCCCGGGGTCAGGTTCAGCACCGACGCAGTCGGCTGCGTACCACCGGTCGGCCAGGCCGTGATGTAGGTCGCCGCGGTCGTGCGGGTGCCGGTGAGGTTCAGCACGACCCCGACTGCGTCAGCGGGGACCGGTCCGACGCCGGCGATCTGAACGTCGATGGTCTGCCCAGAGGTCACCGGTGCGGCCGGGGCACCGATGCCGAGGCGCGTGTCGAGGATCCGAAAGGGCTCCACGGGCACGGTCGACGTCGCGGTTCCCGGCGATGCGGCGAGCCCGAAGTGAACCCCTCCGAGCGTGGCCCCGGCGAACAGGGCCGCCAAGGCAACCAGAAGTGTTCGGTGAGTCGCGGTCTTGCTCATGGTCTGATCATCACACCGCTGTCAACCGCTCGACCGACCGACATGGAGTTCGTCAGGGCGGTGCCACCTGACCCTGGCCCCGATGACGGGAGGGACGCCTCGACTACGCCGGGTCGGCGGGCGGGTTGCCGCTCGCGAGGCAAAGGTGCCGGAGGACCGTCGTGCGGTCGAGTTGGTTCTGGTGTCGGGCCGGTCGACGTGGTTGGCGATCCGGCGAGCGAGGTCCAACGGATCCGGTCATCGGTGGTGTCGAACGCGAGGTCCTGCACCCCAGCGTAGGAAACCCGACCGACGTGGCGTGACGGTCACGAAGGGCCCGTTGACGTGCCCCGCGCGGACTGAGAGATTGGACACCGGGCGTGGCACACCCGTGCCCGACAGTCCGCTGGGTTGGGAGCGCCGGAAGGGGGGTCGAGATGTCGGACACGTCACCCGACGAGCCGGGATCGACGGCAGCAACGGAATCGGAATGGACGCCGTGGGTCGTCGCGCCACTGTCGGGCTTCGAGGTCCGTGATCCGCTCGGCGCGGTCGGGCTGACCCAGATCGACCGGTCGAAGTTCCTGGTGACACGCCCATTCCGGTTCAGCGACAGCGCGGTGGAGCAGCACCTGATCGACGAACTCGTCCACCACGGCACGTCAGCGGCCGAGGCGCGAGTCGCGGTCGACGATGCCCGGACGTTCACGCCGTCGGAGAACCCCAGCGACCTCGCCTCGATCCCACGGTACATGCGGTGGTTCGAGAGTTCCTACGGGCTCCACACGCTGGCGGCGGTGCTCCACGACGACCTCATCGTCGACGAACCCAACGGCGGCCCGCTCGGCAGCGACACGCTCTCCGACACGTTCTTCCGCGAGATGATGAGGGCGGCCGGTGTGGCGTGGCTGAAGCGTTGGATCATGTGGGCGGCGGTCGCCCTCCGTTCGCGATGGGCCGCCGGGGGAGTCAGGCGGATCTCCGTGTTCGTGTGGATCGTGCTGTCGTGCCTCGGGATCACGTCGTTCGTGTGGGGCGTCGGATCGGTGCTGTTCGACTGGAGTGGCCCGGATGCCGTGGGGCTGCTCGCGATTGCGGCAGTGCTGCCGTGGGTCGCCGCGACACTGTGGGGCCGCCAGTACTTCGCCGGCATCGTCGCTGCGGCGGCCGCACTCTGGATCGTGCCCGCGGCCGCCGTCGCCGGCGTCGGGTACGTCATCTACCTCGGTCTGGAACGAATCGCGAAGACCGTCGGCCTGACGTGATCCGTCCGGTGAGCCCGTCGTCGACACGGCGGTCGACGATTCGCGAGGCTGTCGACGTGGAGGTCGGCGACCGGATGTTGTTGTGGTGCGAGGGCGGGCCGTCGCAGGGCAGGGCCACCACCTTTCCGCCGCCCGTCGAGGTCGACGTCGCTGGCGGGGTCTACGTGCTCGTCGACGACGGCCCGATCGAGCAGTGGCACTACACGTTCATCGAAGACGACATCCACGGGTAGCCGGCCGCTTCACACCCGCCAGGATCAATGCAAGAGTTGACGCATGGCAACGATCAAGACGCGGCCGACCGACGAGAACGTGACCGAGTTCCTCGACTCGGCGCCTGACGACCGTCGGCGTGCGGAGGGCCACGAACTGCGAGCACTGTTCGAACGGATCACCGGGGCGCCGGCCGTCATGTGGGGGCCGTCGATGGTCGGCTTCGGGTCGCAGTCGTACACGAACACGACCGGCACGAACGACTGGTTCGTAGTCGGCTTCTCGCCCCGCAAGACCGCGATCACGATCTACGGCATCCACGACGGCTACGCGGCCACGCCCGATCCCGAGCTCCAGGAGCTGGGCCCGCACACGACCGGCTCGGGCTGCGTGTACGTGAAGCGGCTCGACGCGATCGACCGAGCCGTGCTCGAGCAGCTGATCCGCAACGCCTGGGAACAGCACCTCTCCGACCAGCAACTCTCCGACCAGCAACTCTCCGAACAGCGGTGACGCCGGCAGCGATTGCTGCTCAAGTCGCGACGGGAATCGGCCGACGAAGGTTGATCGATCGAGGAGGCCGCGAATGACGTCTGT
>JANNNB010000035.1:0-3703 GCA_031398325.1 Actinomycetes bacterium | reverse complement strand
CTCGGCGCCTTCGACGTCGATCTTCACGATGTCAGCCTCGGACACGATGTCATCGAGCCGAACGACGGGAACGTCGACGACCTCACCCGAGAGCTCCGAACGGTGAGCAGCGACCACCAGGCGAGCGCTCGGCGCGAGCGGCATCTTCGGCACGTGGAAGGCCATCGTTCCGGCTACGTCTGCCGCGGCCGCGTTGACCAACTCGACACGGTCGGTCCATCCGTTCAGCGCGACCATCTGCGCCATGTGGGCGAAGGTGGCGGGCGAAGCCTCGATCGACACCACGCGGACGGTGGGGCTCGCAGCCAGCGCGGTCAGGGTGAAGATGCCGCGGTTGGCGCCGATGTCGACGACGGTGGTCGCGTTGGCCGCAGCCCGTTCCCACAGGGCGGTGGTTTCGGGCTCGAAGGCCGGGACTCCGCCCCAGAACAGCATCCGAGCTGATCGGTCGTCCTGGGGGGTCTCGTAGAGGAACGACGAGGTGTGCGTCTTCACGGTGAACGCCCCGGTGGCTGGCAGACGACGCCAGACCGAACGCGGGATCAGCCTCCGTTGGGTCAACGCCCGGAGAGGTACGCGCAGCGGCGAGGCTGCCACTGCATCGAGGGCCGTCCTGGCCATCCCCCTCCCGGACACGACGGCACCCTATCCCGCACCAGGGTTGGGACCGGAGGGCCAGGTCGTGGCGGCTGATCGGGTCGAAATGGTGGGTTCTGGCTGGGCCGCGTCACGGTAGGTTCCGGCCCATGATCACGCCCGATGACAAGGACTGGACGTGGGTGCTGCTCGAGCCCTGCCCGGACTGCGGCTTCGACGCCTCGGCTTGCCGGGCCACGGAGACGGCAGGGCTGATCCGCGCCAACGCGGCCGACTGGGCGAACCTGCACGAGCGCGGTGAGATCGCTCCTGGCCGACCGGACCCGCGCACCTGGTCGTCGCTCGAGTACGCCTGCCACGTCCGAGACGTGTTCCAGCGCTTCGACGCCCGCATGGCCCTCATGCTCACCGAGGACGACCCGCTGTTCGACAACTGGGACCAGGACGCCACTGCCGTCGACGATCGCTACGAGGAGCAGGATCCCGATGCCGTGATCACGGATCTGGTTGCGGCGGCCGACCAGATCGCCACTCGGCTCGAAGGTGTGGCCGGCGACGAATGGAACCGGCCCGGGCGGCGATCGAACGGGTCCGTGTTCACGATGGACACCCTCAGCCGGTACCTGGTCCACGATCCGATCCACCACATCTGGGACGTCACCAGCGACTGAGGGAGTCCGAATCGGACTGCTACCGTCGGCCGCTGGCTTGATGCAGCTTCTGCGGAGGCGGAGGGCGACGGCGGTGCCGCTCGCCAAGGAGATCGATCACCATGGCGACGTGCAGCAGCGGGCATGCCAACTTCGGCGAGGCGCGGTTCTGCTCGACCTGTGGCCTCCCGCTCGACCCGACGCCGTCGGACACGACACCGTCCGACCCGATTCCGCCAGCCGATTCCCCGTGGGCGCCGGCAGGAGCAAAAGCACCTCCGGTATCGCGCCCGCCCACGGCTCCGGTGTTCCTGCCGCCCTCGTCGGCATCGTCCCCTTGGGCGACCGACTCGGCCGCTCCTCCGCCGCCGCCGCAGATGCCACCCGGTGCCGTGCCGCTCGATGCGGGGACTCCGGCACCCGAACGCAAGCACAAGGGCCGCAAGATCGTGGTCATCGGCGTCGTGGCGGTCTTGGCGCTCGGCGCTGCGGCGTTTGCCGGCATGCAGGTCCTCGGGTCCGAAGACGCCGAGTCGAACCTGCTCCTCGTCGCCGAACCTGACGGCGTTGACAACGACCTGTTCCTGATCGAGCGTGGTCAAGACATCGAGGACGCGAAGCCGTTCGCCACGGGTGCCTGGGCCAACAGCCTCAGCGTGGTCGGCAGTACGGCCCCATCGCACAACACGATCACTCCCGACATCCTCCCCATGTCCGGCGGTGCCCTGGTGGCGTGGTCCGACGACGACGACACGATCGTTGCCCTGGTGAAGCCCGGCAACGACGAGCCCAAGGAGCTCTACCGCGAAGAGGGCGATGCGTCGGTGCAGATCGACAAGGCGGGCGAGCACCTGCTCATCGCCAACTCCGTGGACGACGGGCAGATCTGCTTCTACGGCACCCTCACCGAGGAGCCAGAGCAGGTCGGCGCGGGCGACTCGTGCTTCTTCGATGCCGGCGGCAACCTGATCACGCTCGAGACTGACAGCGACGAGGAGGACGTCGAGGACTTCGAGGACGTCACCTACGCCGTCACGGTTTCCACGCCGAGCGGCGACGAGCTCTCGGCCTTCAGCGTCCCCTCCTACCCGTACTCGAGTCCGACGGGTGCGCTGATCGCCGCCGAGACCGGGGAGTCGTTGGTCGTGCACCGAGCCTCAGACGGTGAAGAGCTGGTCGAGGTGCAAGGTGATGAGGTCACCTCATGGGGGTGGTCCTCCGATGCCGACGCCCTGTTGTACGCGAAGCAGGTGGGTGACGAGGCTTCGATCGGTGTCATCGATGCCGACGGCGACACGCGGGAACTGGTCACCGGAGCAAGCGTCAGCGGCGAGATCACCGACGATGGCTCGACCTTCATCGCTGCCACTCGCGCCGACGGTGAGGTGACCTTGTCCCGCGTCGACACGGCGTCGGGCGAGGGCACCGAACTCCTCGTCGAGGATGATCTGTCCTACTCGCTCCTTCCCGGCCCCGAGCCCAAGGTGGTTGCGTGGGATGGCGACGGTGATGTCTGGTACGGCTCGGCCACATCTGGTGACCTCGAGGACATCGGCAGCATCGACGATCTCAAGTACGTGGACAGCCTGGCGTTCGATCCGCGATCGGGCTTGACCTACATCAGCGCCGGCAACGCCGACGACGAGGTCACGCTGTACGCGATCGGGGAGGAGATCACCGAACTCGATGGCACGTACTCCAGCATCGATGTCCTCCAGGTCGACGACGGCCGGTTGCTCGTCCATGCATGGGAGGACGACGATGACGCGACGCTGATCGTGGTGAGCGACGGCGAGGCCAACGAGATCGACTCCGAGGGAAGCATCAGCAACCCCCGGTTCGAGGGTGCCAACGTCCTGTACTCGGTGGCCGATGACTACGAGTCGGGTGATGGAACCGAGGTCCGGCTGGCCCCGGCCGACGGATCCGGCAAGCCAGAGACGGTCTGGGAAGGCGTCGAGATCGTCGGTCACGCCAATGCCGCAACGGCCCCGTACAGCATCTACGCCGGCTTGGACGGGGCGCCTTACTGGTTCGACACCGCCGGCCAGTGCGATGACTACCCCGACATCACCGACGACTCGTCCAGCGGTGAGATCGATGAGTCTGGCGTCTTCTACTGCCTCGTCGTGCCTTCGGGTGGCTCCGATGTGACCATCACGGTGACGTCCGACATCGACACGGAACTCTCGGTGTACGACGAGGAGGATGACGAAGCCGCCTATAGCGACGACGACTCCGAAGATGGCGAGGGCTGGGACCCCTACATCGACACGTTCCTGACGAGCGGCGTCTATACGCTCGATCTCTTCCCGTACGACGACGAGACCGGCACCTACGACATCTCGGTGGAGCTGTCCGACTAGGTCCGAAGCAAGGGACGGAGGTGCTCGATGGTGATGGCGAGCGCTTCCTCGAAGGGCGTGACGGTCCAACCGAGTTCGGTCCGGGCCCGC
>JANNNB010000024.1:0-5378 GCA_031398325.1 Actinomycetes bacterium | reverse complement strand
CCGCAATCCGTTCGCGTTCGTCGGTCAGCCGGCGAGCGATCTCGACGACTGGGCCGTCGACGAGGTGTGGATCCCGAATGGGCCCGGCGCGGCCGATGTGATCGACATCACCTCGACCGTCGACCGCAAGCTACGGGCGCTCCTCTGTCACGTGAGCCAGCACAAGGATCCGGCCGCCCTCGAAGTCCGAATGCGGGCATGGTGGGCATCGGCCGCCGAAGCCAACGGGCTGGCCGCCGGTTCGAGTTGTGAAGTGTTCCGCGTCGTCGACACCCGCTGACCGCTCAACGGGGTTTGCAGGTCAATCGATCGGCGCGAATCGATCCGGGAAGGCGAGGATCGCGGCGCCGAGCAGCGGACCGACCGCTCCGAGGATCGCCGGCTCGCAGGGTGTCGGCGCCAGTTCGGACCGCAGTTGTTGGCCGAACAATCCGAACGCAGCGACGAGTCCGCCGCCGACGACGACAAGGTCGACGTCGAGCTCGGCGACAGCCGGCGCGAGGAATGCGCCGAGCAGTCGGCCATGGTCGCCGATGGCAGCGACCACCTCTGGTCGATGGACGATCGACGCGAGTGACGCCGTTTCGACGCCGAGCCGATCGGCGAGCCCGCGTGCGGACAACACGTCGTCGGCCCGGCCGTACATCGTCGAGCGCTGCGCGAGCTTCTCGACCTCGAGATGACCGACCGTCTCGACCACGTGGCCGTCGTCGGTCAGGCAAGCGCCGAGCCCGGTACCGATCATGACCGTGAGCACCCGGTGACCGGCCCGGCCGGAACCGAACACCGCCTCACCCATTCCCGCCGACTCGGAATCGCGGGCGAACTCGATCGGCACGGCGCCCAACGACGGAGCGACACGATCGCGCAGCGCCGACCGCAGATCGAGGGCGTAGATCGACTCGAACTTGTGGAGCCCGCGGATGAGCGCTCGGCCACCGGCCACGTCGAATGGTCCGGGGAAAGCGATCGCGAGGCCGACGACCTCGGAGCTCGCGAGCGTACGTGCTGTCGCAATAGCGCTCGCCAACTGAGCCAGCACGACATCCGCAGGCTCCGTCGATCGCGTCGGGACCACCGATCCGACCGTCACGCTCCCGTGCGCGCCCGCATCGTGTCGGGCGACCCGGTCGAGTTCGATGACCCCTGACTTGATGGAGGTTCCCCCGACGTCGAGGGCCACGATGCAGCTCACCGGACCGCAGCGTACGGCCATGGCCGATCGACCACGGACGGCCGTTTGGTCGCCGATCCTGCTCGCTCGTTACCCTGATCACATGACTGACGCAGTGATCGTTGCCACCGCCCGTAGCCCGATCGGGCGTGCCAACAAGGGTTCGCTCGTCGAGCTCCGTCCGGACGACATGGCTGCCCAGATCGTCCGAGCCCTGATGGCCAAGGTGCCTTCGGTGGCCTCGAGCGATGTCGAGGATCTGATCATGGGTGTCGGTCAGCCGGCGGGCGAGGCGGGGTTCAACCTCGGGCGCATGGTGGCCGGGCTCGCCGGCCTCGGTGACGTCCCCGGTGTCACCGTCAATCGATACTGCTCCTCGAGCCTGCAGACGATCCGCATGGCCGCGCACGCGATCAAGGCCGGCGAGGGCGACTGCTTCATCGCCGCCGGAGTCGAAGCGGTCAGCCGCTACGCCAGCGGTGCCAGCGACACGGCTCCCAACCCGATCTTCCGGGAGCCGGGCGCTCGCACGAAGGAGCGGTCGCAGGGCGGACAGCCGACGTGGACGCCACCGGAAGGACTTCCCGATTTCTACATCGCGATGGGCCAGACGGCGGAGAACGTCGTCGAAATCGAGAACGTTTCACGCGAGGACATGGACTACTGGGGTGCGCTCAGCCAGCAGCGCGCCGTCGCCGCCCAGCAGCGCGGGTTCTTCGAGGACGAGATCACGCCGCTGACACTTCCCGACGGGACCGTCGTGTCGAAGGACGACGGCCCACGTGACGGCACGACCGCCGAAGGCCTCGCTGCGTTGAAGCCCGTGTTCCGTCCCGACGGCAAGGTCACCGCCGGCAACGCCTGTCCGCTCAACGACGGTGCGGCCGCCGTTCTGGTCATGAGCGACACGAAGGCGAAGGCGCTGGGTCTCACCCCGCTGGCTCGGATCATCTCCTCCGGCGTCACCGGGCTCAACCCCGAGATCATGGGTCTCGGACCGATCGAGGCGTGTCGGCAGGCCATGGCCCGCGCCGGCATGACGATCGACGACATCGATCTGGTCGAGATCAACGAAGCCTTCGCCGCTCAGGTGATCCCGTCGGCGCGGCATCTGGGCATCCCCGAAGACAAGTTGAACATCAACGGAGGGGCGATCGCTCTTGGCCATCCGTTTGGCATGACGGGCGCTCGCATCATGACGACCCTCATCCACAACCTGCAGACCGAGGACAAGACGTTCGGTATGGAGTCGATGTGCGTCGGTGGCGGTCAAGGCATGGCCATGATCATCGAACGCCTCAGCTGACCGGGGCCGGTTCGCCCGATGGCAGCGTTGCGGTCGAGGGGAGTGGGCGGTCGGCGTGGACCATGACTGACTCGTGGTCGTGGGAACACAACGTGGCTCGAAGCACGTACGTGTGGCCGCCACTCGAAAGCTCGGCGAGGGCATAGCCGTCACCTGCATCGCGCACGCCCATCCCGATGCATTGCAGCGTGGCGATCTCGAGCCCGGCGCTTTCGGCCTCCGCGACCCAGAGGTTGACGAGGCCTTGGCGGAGCGACGGGTCGTGGAGCAGGTCGGTTCCGCTGAAGGTGAGGGTGACGTTCGACATGTGGACCGGTTCGATCTCGTCCGGATCGATCACATCGCCACCGAGTTCCCCATCCAGCATCACGATCACCGGCCCGTTCGTGCCGGTGACGCCGCCGACGAATCCGTAGCGCACGAGCGGCAGGCCGTCGTCGTCGACGGTGGCCCATCGGACGCGGTCGCCGTGACTGAACGCGGTCATCGGGCGTACTCGGCGAGGACGGTGTCGGAGAGGGCCGGCCAGGCGTCGACCGCCCACGGTCCGAAGGCTTCGTCGGTGAGCGCGACGAGGCCGGTGTCGACGTCCGGGTCGTACCAGAACATCGTCCCGGCGCCGCCGAAATGGCCGACGGTGCGCGCCGAGTTGTGCTGCCCGGTCCAGTGCGGCGACTTGTCGCCGCGAATTTCGAAGCCCAACCCCCAGGGGCACGGCGCATAGCGGCCCACGCCGGGAACGATACCGTTCAGCTCCGGGTACGTGCTGACGAACGCAGCGTCACGCGTTTCCGAGCTGATCAGCTGTGGTGATCGGATCTCCCGCAGGAATCGGGTCATGTCGTCGACGCTGCTGCGCCCGCCGTGGGCCGGGGAACCGGCGAGTGAGGTCGAGATCATGGCGAGCGGCTGCAAAACGGCCTCGGTGAGGTACTCGGCGAACTGGATGCCGGCGGAACGCTCCAGGGTTTCGGCGGCGATCTCGATGCCGGTGTTGGAATACCCGCGTACCTGTTCGGGTCGGCTGATCGGTTCGCGTCCGTCGAACGCGAACCCGCCGGCGTGGCAGAGCAGATGACGCAACGTGCATCCCGACTGGCCGATGTCGGTGAGTTCGACGTCGAGGTCCACGACCCGCTCTTCGACGGCGACGAGGATCGCCCACGCGACGAGCGGCTTCGTGATCGACGCCAACGCGAACGGGCGATCAGCCGGGCCGACGACCTCGACCACGTGGCCGTCGCGAACGATCGCCGCGCTCACATTGGCCACTGGCCAGTGCGCCGTGAGGTCGAGGGCAGTCATCGCGTGGCTGCGCCCGGGGTCAGGTGAAGTCGCGGAGCAGTTCGGCGACGTGGAACGCGAGGTCGACACTCTGACGGGCGTTCAGCCGCGGGTCGCACACGGTTTCGTACCGGGTGTCGAGGTCGGTGTCGTGCACGGCGTCTGCGCCACCGAGGCATTCGGTCACGTTCTCGCCGGTGAGCTCCACGTGGATGCCGCCGGGCCATGTTCCTTCGGCGCGGTGTGCGCGGACGAAGCCACCGATCTCGCGGACGATGTCGTCGAAGTGGCGCGTCTTGCGGCCGGTGCTCGCCGAGAACGTGTTGCCGTGCATCGGGTCGCATGCCCACACGACCGGGTGGCCGGCGTCGGTGACCGAGCGCAGGAGCGGACGCAACCGGTCCTCCACCTGGTCGGCCCCCATGCGGCTGATCAGGGTCAGTCGGCCTGGGATGCGGTTCGGGTTGAGCACTTCACACAATTCGAGCAGGTAGTCGACGGTGGTGGTCGGGCCGATCTTGCAGCCGACGGGGTTGCCGACACCGCGTAGGAACTCGATGTGCGCGCCATCGAGTTCACGTGTGCGCTCGCCGATCCAGAGCATGTGGGCCGAGCAGTCGAACCATGCCCCCGTCAGCGAGTCCTGGCGGGTGAGCGCCTCCTCGTAACCGAGGATCAGCGCCTCGTGCGAGGTGAACACGTCGACTTCGGACAGGTTCGGATTCGACTCCGTTTCGATGCCGCAGGCCCGCATGAACCCGAGCGCCCGGTCGATCTCGCCGGCGAGCTGTTCGTAACGTCGGCCCTGTGGGCTGGAGGAGACGAACTCCTGCGTCCAGGCGTGCACGCGGGACAGGTCGGCGAACCCGCCCTTCGTGAAGGCCCGCAGCAGGTTGAGGGTCGACGCCGACTGGTGGTAGGCCTGAACGAGGCGTTCGGGATTCGGGATGCGGGCCGCCTCGGACGCCGTCGGGTCGTTGACGATGTGGCCACGGAACGACGGGATCTCGATGTCGCCGATCTGCTCCATGTCGGACGATCGGGGCTTCGCGAACTGTCCGGCGATGCGTCCAACCTTCACGATCGGTACACCGACCGAGTACGTGAGGATGATCGCCATCTGCAGGATGACGCGGAGCTTCTCCCGGATCGTGTCGGCGGAGAAGTCGTCGAAGCTCTCGGCGCAGTCGCCCGCCTGCAGCAGGAACGCATTCCCGGCCGCGACTCGGCCGAGCTCGGCTTGCAGCGATCGCGCCTCGCCGGCGAAAACGAGCGGAGGCATCGACGAGATCTGCTTCAGTGAGCGCTCGAGTGCTCCGAGATCAGGCCAGTTCGGCTGCTGACCGGCGGCACGCTCGTGCCACGACGTCGGCGACCACATTCCCGGAACTTCACCCATGCAGCGAGGCTACCGCCGCCGAAAACGACCAGAGCGCTCGGATTTCTCCGACCGCTCTGCTCAATTCTTCATTGCCCCTGGCTGTTTGAGCTTCCGTCTGGCGTTGTCGGTCGGTTCCCTCGTTGCCCAAAGGCAACGTCGGTCACGTCCTCCTAGCCAGCCGAAACCTCAGATCACCCAGGGGCAATGAAGAATTGAGCAGAGCGGTCGGAGAA
>JANNNB010000021.1:0-3375 GCA_031398325.1 Actinomycetes bacterium | reverse complement strand
ACCCGGATGGCTATTTGACGTACCATGTTATCGCCGTGCTGCGCCACCCGAACCGACCCTGCTAATGACCAGTTGGTGCGGGGGGTCTTACCCCGCGCACCAACTTCTCGTCAGAACAGGCGGAGTTCGTCGCGGCGCATGCCGCGCAGTTCGTCGTAGTCGACCTCGACCCATCGGAAGCCGCGTGCCTCGGCCAGCACCTTGGCTTGCGGCTTGACCACCTGTGCGACGAACACCCCACGGATGTCACCGAGCGAGGAGTCGAGCCGCAACCGCTCGATGTACCGGGCGAGTTGTTCGACCCCGTCGATGTCGCCTCGCCGCTTCACCTCGACGGCAACCACCTTGTCGCTGCCGTCGCGACAGACCAGGTCGATCGGACCGATCGCAGTCGGATACTCCCGGCGCACGAGCGTGAGCCCGTCCTCGATGGTGTGTGGATTGGCGGCGAGCAGTTCCTGAAGGTGCGCCTCGACGCCGTCCTTCTGGAGCCCGGGGTCGACGCCGAGCTCCTGGTCCACGTCGCTGAACACCTCGTGCAGGGTGATCGTGAGGGTCTCCTGCTTCGGATTCGTGACGACCCAGACGTCGCCGCCATCCACCAGTGTGTTGGGGGCATTCATCCAGTTCAGTGGCTTGTACGCGCCACCATCGGCGTGGATCGCGACGCACCCGTCTGCCTTGACCATGATGAGGCGCGTCGCTTCCGGGAGGTGAGCGTCGAGACGTCCCGCGTAGTCGACGGAGCAGCGGGCGATGACCAGACGCACGATCGGCGACGTTACCGGCGGCCCGGACCGGTGGAGGCCTTCTCGCCCTCGACGTGGTCGCGCATCCGCTTCTGGATCAATTCGCGGCGAGCCTGCAACTCGCGATACGTGATCCGATCGACGTCGGAGGTCAGACCGAGGCTGGCCCGTACACCATCGGGATCGAACTCGACCGAATCGGGCTCGACACCCAACTCCATGGCGAGTCGTTCGCCGTGCTTCTGGGCGAAGATCATCGAGATGTTCGCCACCTCGCCGAGGATGTCGAGGTCGGGTGCGAGGCGGGCGATTGCACCGTCGAGGAACACCATGTTCTTGACGTAGAGCATGAGTTCCTTGGGAAGCTTCGCCCCGTAGCCGAGCAGCGCCTTGACGACCCGCTGGACCTCCTTCACCATCTCCTCGCCCGACAGCGTGGTCGGGTCGATGACGTCGTCCTCGAGGCGCAGATCCTTGATGACGGCCTCGAGGTCGGTGTCCATCGGCAGCGCTCCCAGATCGCGCAGTGCGGCCATCTGCGTGCGGACGTCGTTGCTCGTCGCACCGAGCATGAGGCGCAAGAACGCGTTTCGGCGCTCCTCGCCGAGGCGGGCCACGATGCCATAGTCGAGCAGCGCCGTTCGCCCATCGGCGAGAACGAACAGGTTGCCGCCGTGCAGATCCCCGTGGAAGATCCCTTCGACGATCGCCCCCTCCATGAAGGCGATCATCGCGGTTCGCACGACCTGTTCGGTGTCGATCCCGGCGTCCTTCATGCCAGCGACGTCGTCGAAGTTGAAGCCGTAGACCCGTTCCATCACGAGCACGCGGCGCGTGACCAGCGTCGGGTGTGGACGAGGCACCACGTACTGGAACTGGTCGAGATCGTGGAGCATGGCCGCGATGTCGAGCATGTTCGCCGCTTCCATCCGGAAGTCGAGTTCCTCCACGATCGTCTCCGCGAACAACTCGACGAGAGCGGGAGGGTTCGCGAGCGCGGCGACGGGAATGCGCCCGACGAGGTGGGGGGCCAGCCACGCCATGACCCTGAGGTCCTTGCGAACGAGCAGTGACACGGCGGGACGTTGCACCTTCACCACGACCGATTCGCCGGTGCGCAGCACGGCTGCGTGCACCTGGGCGATCGAAGCCGCGGCGAGCGGGGTCTCGTCGAACGACTCGAAGATGTCTTCCAGCCGGCCCCCGAGATCTTGCTCGACGGTCAGCTTGACCACAGCGAACGGTTCGGCGGGAACCTGATCTCGGCACTTCTTGAACTCCTCGACGAGTTCGGCAGGGAACAGACCCTCGCCCGAGGAGATGATCTGGCCGAGCTTGATGTAGGTCGGCCCGAGCTTCTCGGCGGCGAGACGAAGTCGCTTGGAGATCGCCGCCCTGCTGTCGGCGGGGTCGGTGTACTTGCCGCGCCGCTTCGCGACCATCCACGGCACGACGGCGGCGCCCAGTTGCGCTGTCACTGAAACGACTCGCGAACCGGGTGGCACCTTCGACGGCCTCGTCAGCGACGGAACTTCGGCTTGCGCCTTCCGACGCAACGTGGCCGCGAGATTCAGCCACCGGACCTCGGCGCGATCGACCTCCCACGGCGCTTCGTCGGTGAACGAGGCCCACGACAGATCGGCAGGCTTCGAACCGGACACGCTCGACGGGGCAACACTGATCGGAGGCACGTTCCAATGATGCCGGATTCGTGCACGAACCGCTCGCGTGCCAACATCCACGGCATGACTGAACGACCGTTTCGGGTGCTCGGAATCCAACAGATCGCGATCGGCGGGCTCGACAAGGGTGCGCTGACCGGGCTGTGGAGCGGGCTGCTCGGCGTCGAGAAGGTCGGCGACTACGTGAGCGAGGCGGAGAACGTCGACGAGGACATCCTGCGTCTCGGTGCCGGACCACATGCGGTCGAGATCGACCTGATGCAGCCACTCGACCCGGACCGTGCGCCGAAGGTTCACGTCCCCACCTTGAACCACGTGGGACTGTGGATCGACGACCTGCCGGCCTGCGTCGACTGGCTGACCGAGCAGGGGATGCGCTTCACGCCGGGTGGTATTCGCAAGGGTGCGGCCGGACACGACGTGTGCTTCCTCCATCCGAAGGGGACCGACGCAACGCCTCGCAGCGGTGAAGGTGTCTTGATCGAGTTGATCCAGGCGCCCGCTGATGTGATCGCCGCCGGATGAGAATCAGCAGATCACAGCAACCGCGACGACCAGGTCGCCGACGAAGCACGTCCTGACCTCGCCGATCGCATCGCGATTCAATGGTCCGGCTGGTGTCGCGTCGTCGAGCACTCTGATGGCGGCGAGGTCGACACCAGTCGGAACGCGATCGATCTCGACGTCGAGAAACTCGAGCTCGAGTCCAGCGATGGGGTACTGCGCTTTGAACATGGCCTCCTTGCTGGAGAAGATGAACGAAGCGGCCAGGGCAGGATCGGTGGACTGGCGACACATCGACTGCTCCTCTTGGGTGAGCACCGTTGGCCACAGCCCCTGCTCGAGCGCCCGAGCCCGTTCCAGGTCGATCCCGATCCCGGTGAGGCCCCCTCGCGCAACCGCAGCGACGGCGACGCACACACCGGCAGCATGCGTGCCGATCT
>JANNNB010000382.1:0-1684 GCA_031398325.1 Actinomycetes bacterium | reverse complement strand
CATCATCAACAACGAGTTCATCGACGAGTCGATCGGGCTCTGAACGACAACGATCCCCTGACCGGGGGTCGTGTGAATTCGCTTGCTGCCGACCGGACCCCACAGTCCGGTCGGCAGCGGCGGTCATCCCGGCACATCGGGATGGCGCGATTGCAAGATGTGGCAATGGAGCCCCATGCGTGTTCTCCTCGTGGTCGATCCGATCCGAGATGATGGCGTGTTCATGCGAGAGATCGCAGATGCCGCGATCGCCGGCCTGTGGCGAGCTGGGCACGACGTCGACGTCGTCGACTTGGTAGAGCGGCAGTACTCGCCGGTCATGACCACTGCTGATCGCCGGGCGTACTTCTCGGACGACCCGTTGACCTGCTCGGAAACCTCCGCATACGCCGAGCTCGTCGGACGGGCCGACAGCCTCGTGTTCGTGTATCCCTCGACCCTGTCGATGGTCACGCCGGGGATCAAGGGATGGGTCGACCGGACGTTCGTGCCCGGCGTGGCCTTCACCCTCGGTGATCGCACCGGGTCGAAGCGTGGCTTGTCGAACATCCGCCACCTCACGGGGATCGCTGTCTACGACGAGTCACGACTGGACGTGCTGCGCCAAGGTGACAATGGCCGACGTCTGATCCGCCGCAGTATCCGGCTCTGTGGAGGTCTGCGGACGCGGTCACGCTGGATTGCGATGTACGGATGCGCTGACGCCGACGACCACGATCGCGATCGATTTCTCGTCGACGTCGAGCGGCGGATGGCCCGATCGTGATGGCCCAGTCGTGAAGGTCGTGGTCGCCTATGCCCATCCGTGCGCGGAGAGCTACGTCGCATCGGTTCGAGATCGTGTGTTGAGCGGACTCACCGCCGCCGGGTGCGAGTCGCATCTGATCGATCTGTACGAGTCGTCCTACGACCCCTACCTGCCGTTCCCGGTTGCTGATGCGCAGGCCGTGGATGGAGCTGAATCGCTGGTGTTGGTACACCCCACTTGGTGGACCTCACATCCGGCGATTCTGCTGGCGTGGATCGCCCAGGCGACCAACACCAGGCTCCCCGCCGTGCGCTCGTTGGTCTCGGTGACCACGCTCGGAGGATCGAAGCTGGCGAATCGGCTCGCCGGCGAGTCGGGAGCGCGGGTGATCGATCGGGCAGTGCGTCGGCAGCTGGTCCAGCATCCACCGCATCGCCGCCTCGCGCTGTACGGCCTCGACAAGTCGACGCCCCAGCGCCGCCAGGCGTTCCTCGATTGCGTCGAGTCACGCATCGGTGAGCTGGTGCGATGAGGACCGGCGTGTGGTTGTATCCCGATGATTCGGTCGCCGAACTGGTCGACGCGGTCGTCGTCGCCGATCGCGCCGGCGTCGACGAGGTGTGGATCGCCGACGAGGGAGTCATGCGCGACCCGGTGGTCGTGTTCGCCGCCGCTGCTGCGCTCACGACACGCGTCCGGATGGGGATTGGCATCACATCGCCGGCGCTGCGGCACCCCGGGGGGCTCGCCGCGACCATCGCCTCACTCGACGAGTTGTCGGGTGGTCGGATGATGCTGGGCTTCGGGGTGGGCGGCGATGAATCGTTGGGGCCGTTCGGAATCAGCGTCGATCGGCCCGTTGCGCTCATTCGCGATGCCCTACGGATCTCGCGGGCGGTGTTGCAGCGGCGCAGCGACGTCGGCTACGACGTCGCT
>JANNNB010000359.1:0-9758 GCA_031398325.1 Actinomycetes bacterium | reverse complement strand
CCGGGCCGCCGAACCCGTGCCGTCGGCGGCGACGACCACCCGGAAGCCGCGTCCGATCAACTCGGTCAGACGATCGGTCAGGCCGGTTCCGTCGCCCGCGACCGGACCCCATCCCGACGCTTCGACGAGCGGCGTGTCGGGCGATTCGGGGGTCGAGTCGATCGACCAGAACGCGTTCGTGCCGGACAGCAGCGTGTCGGGGTCGGCGTGGAGTCGCGGGAACGACCGGTCGGGGTCGCGGGCCCACGTCGACGCCAGCGTGCGGGCGAGGTCGTCTTCCTCGGCGATGAGGTCGAGGGCTCGGTCGCGCATCCGGCGGGGTTCGACGAGCAGCAGCTTGGCCGACGGCGGCAACACGTCGGTGAGCAGTCGCCCGCCGCCGGCCTGCCAGTCGTCGATGAGCCACGGCAGCCAGCTCTCCATGCCATCGAAGTGCACGCCCTCCGACAGTCGCTCCCACTGCTCGCGGCCCCACGGCTCGCTGGCGACGAGCTCGGCGGCGCGTTCGCGGACGTCGGCGGTGGGCATCAACTCGCGCGCCGGGAAGATCAGCACCTCGTCGACGTCGCCGATCGAGCGTTGATCGTTGACGCCGAACGTGGTGAGGCGGTCGACCTCGTCACCCCACAGGTCGATGCGGATGGGGGCGTCGGCGGTCGACGGGTAGATGTCGATGATCGCGCCGCGGCGGGCGAATTCACCCCGATGCTCGACGAGCTCCTCGCGACGGTAGCCGAACTCGACGAGCGTCGCCGAGAGCGCGTCGGGGTCGATTTCGGCGCCGGGGCGGACGATGACCGGGTCGACGCTGGTGGCGCCAGGACCGAGCTTCTGGAGCAGTGCCCGAACGCCGGTGACGATCACGGTCGGTGTGCGCTCGGCGTGGCGCAGACGCCACAGCACCTCCAAGCGCAGCCCCATGGTCTCGACGCTCGGGCTCACCCGCTCGAACGGCAGGGTTTCCCAGCCGGGGAACAGCACGACCTCGTCGGCGGGCAGGAATTGGCGCAGGTCGTCGGCGAGCTGTCCGGCCATCGTGCCGGTCGGGCACGTGACGATCAGCGGACGGCTGGACGACAGCCCGGCGAGAGCAGCGATCGAGATCGGCCGCGCCACCTCGACGACGGCGAGGCGGGCGCTGGGGTCGCCGAGGGCACGAGTGAGGCCCGGCTCGTCACGCAGGAACGAGGGGAGCGAGCTGAGCGGGGCCACCGTGTGCCGGCTGGTCTGCTCGGTGGTGTCGACCGTGGTCATCGCTTGCCATTGAATCGCTGCATCGCCGCGTCGACGCCGTCCGCGACGATCAACTCCACGGCGTCGGCCGCGTCGGCGACGCGGATGTCGAGGAGCTCGCGTTCCGCCTTCGGGACCTTCGAGAGCACGTGCCCCGCGCCGGCCTCCTTGGACGGCGGCTTGCCGACCCCGATGCGCACGCGTAGGAAGTCGGTCGACTTGAGGTGCTGGTTGATCGAGCGCAGGCCGTTGTGGCCGGCGAGACCGCCCCCTGCCTTCACCTTGAGTTCGCCGGGCGGGAGGTCGAGCTCGTCGTGGACCACGATGAGCTGCTCCGGCGACTCGATTCGGTACCGGCGAACGAGTGCGCCGACCGCCTGGCCGGACTCGTTCATGAACGTGATCGGGAACGCGAGGACGATGCGCTGGTCGGCGAACCTGGTCTCGGCTGTCAATGCGTTGTCGCGACCGCCCTTGAGGGTGGCGCCCCAACGATGCGCGAGCACGTGCACCGCCTGCTCGCCGACGTTGTGACGGCTACCGGCGTACTTCGGGCCGGGGTTGCCCAGCCCGACGACCAACCAGTCGAAGGGTGTGCCTTTGCCGACACGACCGAAGAGACCCATGCGTGTGGCGATCTGGGCAAGCGCCCGTCGTGCGGCGATCAGTCGTCAGCGCTGTCGCCGGCTTCGGCGGCATCGCCGTCGGCGGCTTCGCCAGCTTCGCCCTCGGCGGCTGCTGCGGCTTCGGCATCTTCCGACTCGGACGAACGCATCACCAGCACCGTGGCGACGGGGGAATCCGGCTCGCCGATGGCCTCGACGCCTGCCGGCAGCTTGATGTCTTCGATGCGGATGACCGAGTCGATCGTCATGTCGGTGACGTCGATGATGATCGAGTCGGGGATCTGACGGGGCGTCGTACGCACCTGCAGCTCCTGGATCGCGAGGTCGACGAGCCCATTGTTCGCGAGCACTTCCTTGGCTTCGCCCTCGAGGATGATCGGGACCGACACGGTGATCTCTTCGTTGAGGTTCACCTGGATGAAGTCGATGTGGGCCACGTTGCGCTTCACCGGGTGGCGCTGGATGTCCTTGATGATCGACGGGTACACCTTGCCGTCGACGGTGAGGTCGAGGATGGTGTTCATGGCGGCTGCGCCCGAGAGGGCGACGCGCAACTCACGGCGCTTGACCGAGATGCTGAGCGGCTCCATGCCGTGGCCGTACACGACGGCCGGGATGCGATCCTCGGCGCGCAGACGACGAGAGTCGGAGCTCCCGGTGCGGCGGCCAGTTTCGGCGTTGAGAATGGTCTCAGACATGGTGATCGACTTCCATCAACTTCTCGTGCCAGCGACACAAGGGAATCCGGTCGATTCCGTTGCAACGCCGGGTCAATACAGCAGCACGCCACGCTACCGCCGCGCGTCGCCCATCACTCACGCGCTCACGAGCCACCGAGCGATGAGCGAACGGCCCGACTACCGGGCCGTTCGCTCGTCGCCTCGGTGCTCCGGTGCAAGGTGATGAGCGAATCGCCGGACTACCGGGCGGTTTGCTCATCGCGGTGCGAATCGGGTCAGGTGGGGGTGCGGGCGAGGCCTCTGAAGCGGACGGGCGCCTCGGCGAGTTCCTCGTCGTAGTGCGCGGCCCAGCCCGCGATCCGAGCGACGGCGAAGATCGGGACGTCGTCAGGGAGACCTGCGATCCAGCTCAGCGCGCCGAGGGCGAAGTCGACGTTCGGTGCGGTCGGGATCGTTCGGAGGACCTCGGCGAGGACCACATCGATCACGTCGAGGCGCACGTCGTCCCCCGCCTCGCTCGAAAGCGGTGCGAGGCGGCGCACGGCGTCGAGCAAGGGTGCGAAGCGCGGGTCTTCGTGCCGGTACACCTTGTGACCGAATCCGGGGATCCGACGGCGTTCCGCTCTGGCGCGTGCGACCACCGTGCCCGGCTCGTCGAGCAGACACTCGTCGAGGAAGCGGTGCACGGAGGCTGCGGCCGATCCGTGGAGCGCCCCCTCGACGGTGGCGAGGCCGGCCACGATCGCGGTGTACGGCGATGAACGGACCGAGGCTGCGATCCGCACCGCCAGCGTGCTGGTGGCCAGTTCGTGGTCGGCCAGGAGCACGAGGGCCGTGTCGATGGCATCGATGAGCTCGACGCCGGGATCGTCGGCCAGCGCGCCGGCGAGGCTTCGGGCGTACACCCTGTCGCTCCGGATCCGACGCTCGGGGTCAGGCACCTGGCGTTTCGGGTCGACCCGTGGCTCCGACCCGTGTGCACCGGCCTGCGCCTCGAGTGCTGCCGGGGCGACGCCGAGCAGGCGCCGGGCGGCTGGCGCTGCGGTGTCATCCGGATGCAGCCCGGCCAACACCGTCGCGGCCACGATCAGCCGCCCGATCGGCGTGACGTCCATCCCTGCGAGCGGGGTCATGACGGCCGCTGCGTCCGACGGCTCCGGCCTCCGCCAGACCGTGGGGGTGTCGGGCAGCGTTCCGGTCCAGAGCAGTTCCGCGATGTCCTCGAAATGGTGGTCGCGCTGGAGCGCAGTGAGCGCGAGCCCTCTGATCTCGACACCGTCATCGGCGAGCCTGGTGATCGACGACGCGATCTGAACGTCGATCGTCGGCCGCGGTGTGGTGTCGGCCCGACGGCTCGCGGTGCGCAGCGCCTCGAGCTCGTCCATCGCGAACAACGAGGACCGCCCCTCTGCGGCCCGCAGGCGCGAAACGCGGCCGCGGCTGACGTAGGCGTACAGCGTCGCGGTCGAGACACCGAGCAGTCGGGCGGCTTCGGACGAACGCACGTATGTGGTCATGGCGCCATCGTGACCCATGCGATTGATCGCAATCAACGTTGATCCGATCAATGTTGATCGAACACCCCGTCGGTTGGACACTCGAACCATGACGATGCAGATGATCGACGTACCGGCAGGGCTCAACGGTGTGGTGGCGGCCGAGACCGCCATCGGCGCCGTGAACGGTGACGACGGCTATTTCCACTACGGGCCGCACGACGCGACCCAGCTCGCTCGGAACAGCTCACTGGAGGACGTGTGGTTCCTCGTGCGCGAGGGGAGATTGCCCGACCGCTCCGAGTCGGCCCAGTTCCGCGCTGAAGTCGCTGAGCTCCGGGTCGTGCCCGCTGGTCTGCTTCCGGTCGTCCGGACCGTGGCGCGGACGACGGCGAGCCCCTTGTCGCAGCTCCGTTCGGTGCTGTCGGTGGCGGCGCCGGTACTCGGTCTCGATCCCGTGATCGACATCGATGAGCCGGCGCGCCGCCGACAGGCACTGCAGGTCGCGGCGATGACACCGTCGCTCCTCGCCGCGCTCCACCGGGTCGCGCACGGCCTCGAGGTGATCGAGCCCGACCCGACGCTCGGCCACGCCGCGTCGTACCTGTACGAGACCACAGGACAACGCCCGTCGGCCACGTCGGCACGAGCGGTCGAGCAGTACATGATCCTCACCGTCGATCACGGATTCAACGCATCGACGTTCACGGCGCGTGTGGTGGCATCGACGGGCGCCGACGTGGCCGACGCCGTGTGCTCGGCGATCGGTGCGCTGGCCGGCCCGCTCCACGGCGGTGCACCCAGCCGAGCGCTCGACGCACTCGATGCGATCGGTACGCCCGACCGAGCGCCCGACTGGGTCCGCAGTGAAGTCTCGGCCGGGCGACGGATCATGGGGTTCGGCCATGCCGTCTATCGCGCCCCCGACCCGCGGTCCGGGCTGCTCCGAGAGGTCGCCGAAGGTCTCGGCGGCGAACTGGTCGAGCGGGCGATCGCCATCGAGGCCGAGATCCTCGTGACGCTCGCCGAGCTGAAGCCCGACCGTCCGCTCCCGAGCAATGTCGAGTTCTACGCCGGCGTGGTGATGGAGACCGCCGGCCTGCCCCGATCGATGTTCACCCCCACGTTCGCGGTGAGCCGCACGATCGGTTGGACCAGCCACGTCGTCGAGCAGGCCGCCGTCGGCAAGCTCATCCGCCCGACCTCCCGCTACACCGGCCCCACCCCCGACTTCACGCGCTGACTCCGCGCGCTGACTCCGCGCGCCGACTGTGCGATGTCGATGTACCGGCGCCGGTGGGGGAGATCTCCATCGCTGGGGCGGAATCGGCTCCGAGCGCGTGTGCGGTCGGCCGGTAGCCTCGCTGGCGTGTCAGACCCCTCCGGTACCAGGATCAGCACGGAGGCCGTGGCCAAGGTCGCCAAGCTCGCTCGCCTGTCGCTCGACGCCGACGAACTGCGGCGGGCGACCGACCAGTTGAGCGATGTTCTCGACCACTTCGCCGACATCGATGCGCTCGATCTCGACGGCGTCGAGCCGATGACGCATCCCACTCCGATCTCCAACGTCATGCGTGAGGACGTCGAGCTCGAGTGCCTCGACCGTGACGAGGTGCTGGCTGCCGCGCCGGCTGCCGAGTCCGGCCGGTTCCTGGTGCCGCCGATCATCGGGCTGGACGATTGAGCAGCGATGGCCGACTCGATGGAATCTCCGACACCGACCACCGCGACCGACATCGCGTGGAACGTACGCAACAACCTGGTGAAGGCCACCGACGTGATCGATCGGCACCTCGCGGCGATCCACGATCGTGACGGCGAGATCAACGCGTTCAACACGGTCACCGCCGATGTCGCTCGCGCCCGGGCGGCAGAGATCGACGAAGGTGTCGCCGTGGGCCGCGACATGGGCCCGCTCGCAGGCGTCCCGATCGCGCTCAAGGACAACATGTGCACCCGCGGCATCCCGACGACCTGCTCGTCGAAGATCCTCGACGGGTGGAAGCCGCCGTACGACGCCACGATCGTGACCCGGCTCCACGAGGCGGGTGCGATCCTGATCGGCAAGACGAACCTCGACGAGTTCGCCATGGGTTCGAGCACCGAGAACTCGGCGTTCGGCCCGACCCGCAACCCGCGTGACACGTCGCGCGTGCCGGGCGGTTCGAGCGGGGGATCAGCTGCGGCCGTTGCCGCAGGCTTCGCGCCGCTCGCGCTCGGCTCCGACACGGGTGGCTCGATCCGCCAACCGGCGGCGCTGTGCGGCGTGGTCGGGGTCAAGCCGACCTACGGCGCGGTCAGTCGGTACGGGCTCGTCGCGTTCGCGTCGAGCCTCGACCAGATCGGGCCGTTCGCGACCACCGTCGCCGACGCGGCGCTGGTGCTGGAAGTGATCTCCGGCTACGACCCGATGGATTCGACGTCGATCAAGCCCGCCGTCGGTGACGGAACGCTCGATCTCACCCGCCAGCTCGAGTGGGGGGTCGCCGGTCTTCGGGTCGGACGGATCGCCGACCTTCCGACGGGGGCCAGCCCCGATGTGGCGGAACGTCTCGAACAGGCCTTCGACGCGCTCCGTGCCGCTGGTGCCGAGATCGTCGACGTGCAGGTACCCGCGTACGGGTACGGCCTGACGGCCTACTACCTGATCGCGCCGGCCGAGGCGTCGAGCAACCTCGCCCGTTACGACGGGGTGCGTTTCGGGATGCGTGTCGACGCCGCTGACACCAACGCGATGTACATGGCCACTCGTACCGCCGGTTTCGGCGACGAGGTGAAGCGGCGCATCATGCTTGGCACGTACGCCCTGTCGGCGGGCTACTACGACGCCTACTACGGGAGGGCGCTCAAGGTGCGGCGCCTCATCGCCGACGACTTCGCCGCCGCGTACGAGCACGTCGACGTGTTGCTGACGCCGACATCGCCCACGGTCGCGTTCCCGATCGGCGACAAGACCGCCGACCCGATGTCGATGTACCTGTGTGACACGTACACGATCCCGTCGAACCTGTCGGGGGAGCCCGCGATGAGCGTTCCGTTCGGGACGGGCGAGGCCGGGTTGCCCGTCGGTGTCCAAGTGCTCGCGCCGGCGCTGAAGGAAGACGTGATGTTCCGGGTCGCTGCCGAACTGGAGCGGGCCGCGGCAAGTCTGGTGCAGGGGTTGGAACCAGCATGAGTGAAACGAGTACGACCGGCGGCGCCTGGAGCTTCCACGGGTACGAACTCGTGGTCGGCCTCGAGGTGCATGTCGAGCTGGCCACACGTACGAAACTGTTCTCCGCGTCGCCGAACCGCTTCGGTGACGAGCCGAACACGAACATCGATCCCGTCACGCTCGGGCTCCCTGGCGCATTGCCGGTGCTCAACCGTCAAGCGGTCGAGTTGGCGATGCGGCTCGGGCTGGCACTGAACTGCACGGTGCAGCGATCGACGTTCGCCCGGAAGAACTACTTCTATCCGGACATGCCGAAGGCGTACCAGATCAGCCAGTACGACGAGCCGATCTGCATCGACGGTTGGCTCGACCTGCCCGACGGCTTCCGGGTCGGCATCGAACGTGCCCATCTGGAGGAGGACACGGGCAAGTCGACACACAAGGGTGGCGCCGGTGGCCGGATCCACGGCAGCGACTACTCGCTCATCGACTTCAACCGCGCCGGAGTGCCGCTCGTCGAGATCGTCAGCCGGCCCGACATCCGCACGCCGGAGCAGGCCAAGGCGTACGTGAGCGAACTGCGGGCGATCCTCGTTGCGGTCGGTGCATCCGACGCGAAGATGGAAGAGGGCTCGATGCGCGTCGACGCCAACGTCAGCGTCCGACTGCCGGGGGCCGAACTCGGTACGCGCTGCGAGATCAAGAACGTCAACTCCGTGCGCTCGGTCGGGCGGGCGATCGAGTACGAGGCGCAGCGCCAGGTGGGCATGCTCGAAGCGGGCGAGAAGATCCGTCAGGAGACGAGGCACTGGGACGAGAACGACGGCCGGACCCACACCCTGCGCAGCAAGGAGGACGCCGATGACTACCGGTACTTCCAGGAGCCAGATCTGGTGGTGGTCGATCCCGATGTGGAGTGGATCGAACGCGTTCGATCAGCGCTCCCGGTGCTCCCGGCGGCGCGCCGCACCCGACTTGCAGCCGCGACGGGCCAGCCGGTCGACGGCGAGGCAGTTCTCGTGGTCACCGAACGCGGACAGGATTCGTACGTGCTCGAGGTTGCCGCTGTCGGCGGCGACGCGGGCCGCGCGCTCGTCCACGTGAAGGAAGCGTTCGCCGACCAGGGCGACCGTCCTCGTGTCCCGGCCTCGGACCTTGCCGCGCTCACCCGCCTCGAGATCGACGGTGCCCTGACGGCGACGCAGGCCAAGCAGGTACTCGCCGAGATCGTCGGCAACGGCGGCGGCGACGCCAGAGCGATCGCAGCGGCCAAGGGATTCGAGGCGATGGACACGTCCGAACTCGAAGCGATGGTCGACGCGGCGATCGCGGCAGCGCCCGAGGCCTGGGCGAAGTTCTGTGCGGGTGAAGGCAAGGCGATGGGCGCCCTCGTCGGCGCCGTGATGAAGGCATCCAAGGGCCAAGCCGACGGCAAAGCCGTCACCGCCCTCCTCAACGCGCGCCGCCCGTAACTCCTGAAACTGATCGCGTCGGTTGCGAATAGCGCAACCAGCGGCATCAATTTCGGGAAGGCTCGGCGGGTTACGTGTCGGCGGGTTACGGGGCGGCGGCGTCGGTGATGAACTGGCAGATCGCCTGGAGGCCGGCGGTGTAATCCTCGCCCATGAGCGTCTCGCCGGAGATGCCGCCGACGACCAGCAACTTGTACTTCTCGTTGGCGGTGTCGAAGCGGATCTCGGGCATGTTGCCCGACGAGAGGAAGTGTGACGCGCCGCCGCCCCAACCGTCGATCGACGCCTTGGTGATCTCGGTCGGCAGCACCGTGATCGGCGCCGACTTCGGCTCGAACTTGCGGTCCAACTCGACCAGGATCAACCGTCCGTCGGTGACGCCGACGGCGAAGACCTTGCCGGAGAAGGACGACTTCTTCGTCGCGTGCATCGCTCCGTGCAACACCTCACCCTGCACGAGCGCGGTCTCCAGCGCGGCCCTCACCCGACGAGCGGCCTCCGCGTTGCGTTCCTCGAACACTCGAGCAACGGTAGCCGACCCGGCGCAGCGGGTCTGACTCGTCAACGGAGGGGCCGGGTCGCGACACTCGGTCCGTATGGACTTCGAGATTCCCGCTGACATCCAAGAAACGCTCGTCGAGCTCGATGCGTTCATCGAGGCAGAGATCAAGCCGCTGGAGCAGCAGGACGACAACATCCGCTTCTTCGACCACCGGCGTGAATGGGCCCGGACCGACTTCGACAACGGCGGCGTCCCGCGACAGGACTGGGAGGACCTCCTCCGCGAGATGCGCCGGCGCGCCGACGCCGCCGGCTGGCTCCGTCTGGCGTTGCCGGTGGAGTACGGCGGGCAGGGGGCGAGCAACCTCAAGATGGCGATCATCCGCGAGCACTTCGCGAGCAAGGGCCTCGGACTGCACAACGACCTGCAGAACGAATCGTCGATCGTCGGCAACTTTCCGACCGTGCTGATGATGCGCGACTTCGGCACACCGGAGCAGATCGAGACGTGGATGCCCGGTTTCCTCGACGGCAGCCGCCGGTTGGCGTTCGGCCTCACCGAGCCGAACCACGGCAGCGACGCGACCTACATGGAG
>JANNNB010000146.1:0-3047 GCA_031398325.1 Actinomycetes bacterium | reverse complement strand
CGGAGCGATTCTGGGGCTGCTTTCGGTCGCTCTCGGCTGGCTGCTCGTTCATCGGATGTCGCGCCGGGCCGAATCACAGGCGCAGCAACGACGATGAGCACCACCATGATCGTCGCAGTCTCGGGTGTGGTCTGCGCGGTTGCGCTCGCCGCGCCGTCATTACGACGCCACGGGGCGAACGGCCCGCTTGACCCAGACCGCGTCGAGCACTGGCTGGTGGCGCACACCGCCGGCCATCCGAGGTTGCAACAGCTGCTGCGTTGGGTCGATCGGCGAGTCGTCGGTGGAGTCAGCGTTGGAATCGGGTTCGCTGCGCTCTGGGTGGCAGCGCTCAGCGTCGGGTGGATCCTTGACAGCATCGACACTGCGGGCGGGTTCGCCCGCTACGACTCCGGAATCGCTGCTTGGGGGGCGAACCATGCCACCGACCGTTCCATCGATGTCTTGCGTGCTGTCACTCAACTCGGTGACACGGTCGTCGTTGCCGTTGCGTTGGCATTGGCGGCCGCCTTCGACTACTACCGCCATCACCATCTGCCGGTGGTTGGCTTCGCCATCACGATCGCAGTCGGCATCGCACTGCTCAACAACACCCTCAAGGCGATCATCGAGCGGGAGCGCCCGGACATCGATCAATTGATCGGCTCGGCGGGCTCATCGTTTCCGTCCGGTCATTCTGCAACGGCCGCAGCTGGTTGGGCTGCGATCGTGCTGATTCTCGAGCGCTCACTGCCGCGGCGGGCCCGGCCGCTTCTGGTATCGATCGGCGGGTTCATTGTCGTTTCGGTTGCCTCGAGTCGAGCGCTGCTGGGTGTGCACTGGCTGACCGACGTCATTGCCGGTGTGATCGTCGGGTGGGCCTGGTTCCTCGTTGTTGCCGTCATGTTCGGTGGACGGGTGCAGCGTCTCGGGGAGCCCGCACTTGATGCGATCGACTCAGCCGCAGCGACCACACCACACGACGAAAGGTTGAAGAGATGACCGAGATCGGTGTCATTGCACACAGTCAAAAGAAGCTCGGCGGGGGATTGTCCGAGCTGCGTCGCCTCCTCGCGGAGCATGGGTTCTCCGACATGCCATGGGCGGAGATCTCCAAGAGCCGGCTGGCTCCCGACCGCATCCGTGAGATGGTCGATGCCGGTGTCGATCGGATCATCGTGTGGGGAGGCGACGGCACCGTCCGCCGCTGCATCCACACCATCGTCGATGACAAAATGGACCACGTCTCGTTGGGCGTACTCCCAGCGGGCACAGCCAACCTGCTTGCCAAGAATCTGCGCATTCCGAGCGACCTTCCATCGGCCGTCCAGGTAGCGCTGTTCGGCGAACCAAGACCGCTCGACGTCGGCGAGATGAACGGGAAATGCTTTGCGGTGATGGGCGGGACAGGTTTCGACGCCATGATGATCAAGGACGTCGACGAGCACAGACTGAAGGAACGTTTCGGACGCGCCGGCTACGTCGCCGCCACGCTGCGCAACTCGTCGGTGAAACCGATCGGCGTGTCAATCGACATCGATGGGCGACCCTGGTTCAAGGGCGACGCCTCGTGTGTTCTGACGGCCAACGTCGGCACGATCCTCGGAGGGATCGAGGCGTTCCCTGACGCATCGCCCACTGACGGTCGACTCGAAGTCGGTGTGGTGCAGGCTCGTACCCGACGTGACTGGGCCCGGTTGGCGGCGCGCGCAGTGACGGGTCGTGCCGAATTCTCCCCCTTCGTCGTGACGACCTCATGTCGAGATATGGAGATCGTGCTCGACAAGCCGTGGCCCTGGGAGATCGACGGCGGCGACCGACCGAAGGCAAAGAAGTACACCGTGCGATGCATTCCCGATGCCGTCCGGATCTGTCAACCGGACGTCGCATCGTGACCAGGTCTGAGCTGTCGCTGTCGGGTGACGCGGCATCCGATCACCACAGCTCGAGTGACGCAGCGTCCGGCGACGACAAGGTCGGACACGAGGGGACGCAGGAGTTCATTGCCGAACATCCCTGGTTGGTCACATTGGGGCGCATCGGTTGGATCGCCAAGGGGGCGGTGTATGCCCTCGTGGGGGTACTGGCGATGGCGATCGCCCTCGGCTGGCCACCGGATCGGTCGGCATCGTCCGATGAGGCCAGCCAGTCAGGGGTGATTGCTCGAATCGCCGAGGCCTCATTCGGTGGAGCTCTGCTGACCATCGTGGCTGTCGGTCTGCTGCTCTACGCGATGTGGCGTCTGGTCACTGTCGTACTTCCGGCCGACAACACTGCCAAGGCATGGGCCACTCGCGTCGGATACGCAGTCAGCGCGCTCATCTACCTGTTCTTGGCCTGGAGCGCGTGGTCCTTCGTTACTTCCGGCAACTCGTCGACGGCGTCTGAGGGCGCCACGGAGGACGCAAAGGTCGAGGGAGTCACGAGCAACCTCCTCGCGCACACCGGCGGGCGCTTGCTCCTCGCGCTCGTGGCGGTGGTGGTGGTCGCCCTCGGCGGATACTTCGTGGCCAAGGGCCTTCGACGTCACTTCGACGACCAGTTGAAGGGTGGCGGAGTCGGTCCGTTGTCGCATCGGAACATCGTGGTGCTCGGCCGTATCGGCTGGGTAGGACGCGGCGTGATGGTCGTGCTGGTCGGCTTCTTCCTTGCTCGGGCGGCCTGGCGCGGTGACGCGCAGGAGGCGCAGGGTCTCGACGGGACGCTGCGTCAAACGCTCGAAACGAGCGGCGGAACGGCGGTGGTGGTGTTCGTTGCGGTCGCCCTGATCGTGTATGGGACGTACTGCATCGTGAGCGCACCGTTGCGCCGGCTTGCGCCCGCCGACGACTGACGGGCGTGGCTGTGGCCCTGATCGAACGAGCGTTCCTCGATGACGACGGAGCACCGTGTCTCGAGTTCTGAGCGTCGGTTTGGGCCGCGGAGCTGCGGGTACTACACGACCATGACGCTTCGGTGGCGCGGATGAATCGGCGATTCGAACGATTGGCCGCGTACTCCTGGCGCGCGGTCGTGATCGCGGCAGCGATCGCCATCGTGGTCTGGCTCACCGGACAGCTGCTGATCGT
>JANNNB010000306.1:0-4682 GCA_031398325.1 Actinomycetes bacterium | reverse complement strand
ACCGGCGTTCAAGTACCACGACAAGGGCATCATGGCCATGATCGGTCATGGCGCCGCCGTTGCCGAGATGGGCAAGCATCATCACGAACTCCATGGGTCGGTCGCCTTCGCCGCCTGGCTCGGGGTGCACGCGTGGTTGCTGAACACGACCCGCGCCCGGATCGACGCGTTCATCAACTGGGCCTGGGACTCGTTCTCCAACAACCGCGGCCCGGCGATCATCGACGATCCCGACGCACCGCGCATCGACTGGGGTGTCGACGACGCCGCCGACGATGACGCCACCGAAACCGACGACACATCCGAATCCATCGCAACCACGTCAGCAGCAAGGGCAGCAACCTCATGATCGAAAACGCACGTACCAAGGTCTTCTGGTTGATGGTCGTCCTGACCGTCGCCTTCATCGTTCTCGCCGTCGTCCACAGCGTCTGGTGGGTGATCGGCGGGGCGATCACCGGCTTGCTCGTCCTCGTCGGCTTGTGGGACCTGTTCCAACCGAAGCACAGTCTGTTGCGGAACTACCCGATCGTCGGACACATGCGCTTCCTCCTCGAGGACGCCGGGCCCGAATTGCACCAGTACCTCGTCGAGAACGACACCGACGGCCGCCCGTTCGACCGCGACACCCGTTCGCTCATGTACCAGCGGGCCAAGAACGTGCCCGACAAGAAGCCGTTCGGCACCGAGCTCGACGTGTACGCCGACGGCTATACGTGGATGATGCACTCGATCGCCCCGCACCCGATGCCGGCCGACCCGGTCGATCACCTGCGCGTGACCGTCGGCGGGAGCGAGTGCACACAGCCGTACTCGCTGTCGGTGCTCAACATCTCGGCGATGAGCTTCGGAGCACTCGGCGCCGCCGCCGTCAAGGCGATGTACACCGGCGCCAAGGCCGGCCGGTTCGCCCACGACACCGGCGAGGGTGGCCTCTCGAAGCACCATCTCGAACCTGGTGGTGACGTGATCTGGCAGATCGGCACCGGCTACTTCGGGTGCCGCACCGACGACGGCGACTTCAGCCCCGAACTCTTCGCCAAGAACGCCGCCCACCCGCAGGTGAAGATGATCGAGATCAAGGTCTCACAGGGCGCCAAGCCGGGCCACGGCGGCATCCTCCCCGGCGCGAAGGTGACCGAGGAGATCGCCGAAGCCCGCCTCGTCCCGATGGGCAAGGACGTCTTCTCCCCCACCTACCACAAGGCATTCTCGACCCCGCTGCAGATGATGTCGTTCATCACCCAGCTGCGCGAGCTGTCCGGCGGCAAGCCGGTCGGGTTCAAGATCTGCATCGGCAACCCGGTGGAGTTCATGGCCATCGTCAAGGCGATGCTCGCCACCGACGTGTACCCGGACTTCATCGTGGTCGACGGCGGCGAGGGCGGAACGGGTGCAGCGCCGCTCGAGTTCTCGGACTCGCTCGGCACCCCCCTTGTCGAGGGTCTCCTGCTCGTCCAGAACGTGCTCGTCGGTGCCGGTGTGCGCCATCGGATGAAGCTCGGGGCCAGTGGCAAGTTGGTGTCGGCATCGGCGATGGCCAGGGCGATGTCGCTCGGCGCCGACTGGTGCAACTCGGCTCGCGGCTTCATGTTCGCCGTCGGGTGCATCCAGTCGCAGCGCTGCCACACCAACAAGTGTCCGGTCGGCGTCACCACGCAGGACAAGAAGCTCCAGCGGGCGCTCGTCGTGCCCGACAAGGCGCAGCGGGTGCACCAGTTCCACAAGAACACGATCCACGCACTCGCCGAGATGGTGGCGGCGATGGGCCTCGACCACCCGTCGGAACTGACACCGGACCTGATGGTCAAGCGGGTGAACCACTCGATGGTGCAGTCGTTCACCGAGATCTACCACCATTACGACGCGAACGTCCTCCTCGACGGCACCGCCCCCGAGCGTTTCCAGCAGTTGTGGGACCGGGCGTCGGCCGAGGTCTTCACACCCCAGCGGGTCGGGATCGATCGCTGATGGGCAAGACGGTCGCAGAGATCCTCGTCGACCAGATGGTCGAGGCGGGGATCAAGAAGGTGTACGGGATCGTCGGCGACTCGGCGAACCCGATCGTCGACGCCTTGCGCCGGCACGAGGACGACATCGAGTTCATCCATGTCCGCAACGAAGAGGCAGGGGCCTTCGCCGCCGGCGCCGACTCGCAGATCTCCGGCCGCCCGACCGCCGTGCTCGGTTCGTCGGGGCCGGGCAGCGTGCACCTGTTGAACGGCCTGTACGACTGCCAGCGCAACGGGGCGTCGGTGTTCGCGATCGCCACGCACATCCCGAGCGCCGAGATCGGCACCGGGTACTTCCAGGAGACCAAACCCGAATTCATCTTCGAGGGGGCCTGCAACTACGTCGGCAGCATCGGGTCGGCCAGTCAAGTACCGCGCATTTCCGAGCTCGCACTCCAGGCGGCGATCCTCGGCCGCGGCGTCGGGCTGATCATCCTGCCTGGCGACATCTGTGCCGCCGAGGTCGATCACGAACTGATCAACCACCCGATCATCACCCAACGACCCGTGATCCGCCCCACCGACGGAGACCTCGACCGTGCCGCCGCCCTCATTGCCAAAGCCGAGCGCATCGTCATCTTCGGTGGCGAAGGGACACGCCACGCCCGCACCGAAGTGCTCGAGCTGTCGCAAAAGCTCAAGGCGCCGATCGGGTACGCCTATCGCGGGAAGGACGTCCTCGAGGCGGACAACCCGCACGCCGTCGGAATGACCGGTCTGCTCGGCTGGGGTGGCGCCACCGAGGCGCTCGGCAAGGCCGACCTCGTGCTGATGCTCGGTACCGACTTCTTCTACCACGCCTTCCTCCCCGCCTATCCCACGATCATCCAGGTCGATGACAACGCATCGCACCTCGGCCGGCGGGCAAGTGTCGACCTGGGCCTCACCGGCGATGTCGGCGAGACCCTGCGAGCGCTGCTGCCGAGGCTGCAGCCGCGGACCGATTCGTCGTTCCTCGACGAAATTCTGAAGCATCACGTCAAGGACGTGAAGCATCTCCAGACCTACGTAACCCACGAGGGCCATGGCGAGGGACTCCGCCCCGAGATGGTCGCCACCGCCCTCAGCGATCTCGCCGACGATGACGCCGTGTTTTCGATCGACACCGGCATGTGTAACGTGTGGGGAGCCCGCTACCTGCACATGAAGCCCGGGCGACGACTGCTCGCCTCGTTCGGCCACGGTTCGATGGCCAACGCGATGCCGCAGGCCATCGGTGCCAAGGTCGGCTCTCCCGACCGGCAGGTCATCGCACTGTGCGGCGACGGCGGCTTCTCGATGCTGATGGGCGAACTCCTCACTGCGGCTGGCCTTGACATCCCCGTCAAGCTGATGGTCTTCAACAACTCGACGCTCGGCATGGTCCGCGCCGAAATGATGGTCGTGGGCTACCAGCCGTGGGGCACCGACGTGAGGAACCCCGACTTCGGCGCCGTCGCCACGGCAGCAGGTTTGCACGGCGAGCGTGTCGTCCATTCGGCTGACATTCGCCCGGCCATCGAGCGCGCGTTGACCCACGATGGGCCGGCGTTGATCGACTTCGTCACCGACCCACGGGCGCTGGCGATGCCACCCACCACCACACTCGAACAGGTCAAGGGCTTCTCCCTCGCCGCCAGCAAGGTCGTGTTCGGCGGCGACGTCGCCGAGATGTGGCAGCAGGCCAAGTCGAACATCCGCGACGTCGGCCAAGTTCTCTGACGCCCCCACCCCACCGAAGTGTGAGCACTGGAGGTCGAAATCGACCTGACAGCTCACACTTCGTGCGCAGGACGGGCGGGGGCCCGCCGAAGTGTGAGCACGCGAGGTCGGTTTCGACCTCACGGCTGACACTTCTCGTGGATCAGTCGTCGTGTTCGAGCTCGACGATCGCTGCTGGCTCGGTTTCGGTCGTCCAGGACGGCTTGCGGAAGCGGTGGATGAACTGTGGTGGGATGGCCAGCACGATCACGCCGGTGGCGATGATCGCGGCGTATTTCCCCGCCGACATGCTCGAGTAGCCCGCCGGCGGCGTGAGGCCGAGGACGATCGCTGACAGAGCGGACAGGATGCCGACGCAGGCGATCACCGGCAGGAACGGAATCCTGATGGGTCGCTCGCGATCCGGTTGTGAGATCCGCAGTTTGATCGCCGCGCCAAACATGCACACGTACATCAACATGTAGAGCGAGATCGACACGTCCTGCAGCATGGCGAACGCGGCCGACGTGTTCGGAGCCACCACGAACACGAACGACAGCACGGTCACGACACCCCCCTGCAGCAGGAGCAACGGCATCTGCACGTCGTTCTTGTTCGTCTTCTGCAGCCCTCGCGGCAGGTAGCCGGCCTTCCCGACCAACCACATGCTCCTGCTCGGTCCGGCGATCCAGGCGATCGACGCGGCGAGCGCACCGAGCACCAACAGGCCCGACAACACGTTCGACAGACCTGGCACCCCGAATCCGTCGGCGTAGACGGTGAACGCCTGCGAAGCGCCCGACGTCAACTCCAACGACGCGTCAGGCACCGCTACGGAAATCGCAATCGAGCCGAGCAGGTACATCGTGAAGACAGTGAGCGCAGCCAGCATCACGGCCTTGACGAAGACGATGCCGGCGACGACGTACACGCTCATGAGGACGCGCTGCACCTGGATACCGGCCAGCCGCGCGGCCTCCGCGTCGTCTC
>JANNNB010000219.1:0-2021 GCA_031398325.1 Actinomycetes bacterium | reverse complement strand
GCGAAGCCGGGCGAGGTCGTCGACATCGACGTGACCATCGCGGTGTCCGGTCATCAGATCACGCAGGCACGAGCGGTGTGTCACGTCGCCGATCGCGAGATCCTCACCGTCAATGCCGCCTTGGGTGATCGGCCGATGGAGGTTGCCGGGCAATGGGAATCGATGCCCTCCGACATTCCTGGCCCGCTGGACTGCCCGGTTCGACCGAACGACCATGACCTCGGCGACTCGATCAGCAGGAGACTCGATCAGCGGATGGTGAAGGGTCGACCGATCGAGACGTTCGACGGGACCCCGGGTGACGGTCAGACGATGCTGTGGGCCCGGATCCCCGACGTCCTCACCGACGTCGATGCTCCGACGTTGGCGGTGCTCGGCGACTTCGTGCCGATGGGGATCGGCCAGGCGCTCGGGGCCGCCGCGGGCGGCAACAGCCTGGACAACACGCTGCGCGTCGTTCGGCTCGTACCGACAGAGTGGGTGCTCATGGACATCCGTATCCACGCGGTCGAGCGCGGCTTCGGGCACGGCCTCGTCCACATGTTCGCCGAAGACGGAACCCTCATGGCCACCGCCAGCCAGAGCGTCATCGTGCGGTTCTGGAAGGACCGCTGAGTGAAGTTCTGCTAGCCAACCTTCGTCCAGGTTCCACAGTCGTCGTCGGTGCTGAATCCCACGTCAGTGGGGCTAATGGTCACGTACTGCACTCCGGCGCTCGATACGAAGTCATTCGCGATGATCGAGGAAGACTGCCCGTCGAAACTGCTCAATCGTTCCCAGTAGCAACCCGACGCCGCGCTGGTGGTGTAGGTGCCGCTCTGGACGTTCGAGCCCACGACGTGTGAGCCGGGAGCGATCGCCGCGGCTGGGGATCCCGGGGGCTGAGCGGACTTGAACTGGCCGCAATCCGAGTCGAACTTGAAGGCCACGTCCGACGCACGAATGTCCACGATGACGCGCCCAGCGAAGCCGAGAAAATCGTTCGCGATGATCTCAGCGGACGATCCGCCGAGTCCCCGGAGTCGTTCCCAATAGCAGCCGGACTGGGCATTGATCGCGAAATAGCGCCCGGGTGGAATCGTCGCGTTCACCAGGTGTGTTCCTGCGGAGAAGGTCAGTTCCGCTGGTGGCACGGGCGGCGGAGGTTGCGGCGGTGCCGGCGGGATCCGGGAGTCCATCAACCGGGCTGGGGTGAGTCCGGTGAATGAGGGGCCCGTTGGGAACCATCCGAGGACGTCGACGATGACGTCGGTGGTTCCGGTTTCGTTGAAGATGGATACCTGGCCGCCGGCGCCGATGGGGACGATGACCATGTTCGGGATGGTTTGTCCGGCGACGAAGTTGAGGTTTGATGCGTTGGGTCGGCCTTGTCCGGTTGGCCAGATGGTGAAGTAGCCACCTGCGGAGGGGTTGGTCGCGGTGACGTTGAGTGCGACGGATCCGGCGCCGGTGGGTGGGACGCCGCCACGTCCGGCCACCGTGAGGTTGAATGTGGCGGCGGCACCGAGCGGGCCAGTTCGATCGAACTGTCCATCAATCGTCGTTGCGCCGGCGGGCGAAGAAAGACCGACAACACTGATGAATATCAGCCCCGCAGTGACGAATTTCCCGCCGATTCCACCCATGAACCCACCCTCCGATGATTCGTCTGTTCCTCTGACGATAGTCCACTTCAATGTTGGGCTCGTCAGCCGCCCAGCTGGGCCAACTGTGAACGAAACGCGGCTCGCCGCGTACAGTCGGCGGTCATGGCACTCCCTGTTCGACCTGGCATGACGGTTCCACTCCCGGGGCCGCTCCACAGTCATCAGGCCAAGCTCGCTGAGCTGGCCGATCTCGGCTACACCGACATCTGGTCGGCGGAGTCGGACGGTGCCGACGCGTTCACCCCGCTGGCCCTCGCCGCCGCGTGGGAGCCGAGGTTGCGTCTCGGCACGGCGATCGTCCCGGCCTACACACGAGCGCCTGCGTGCTTCGCCCAGAGCGTCGCCTCGATGGCCGATGCCGCCCCGGGTCGGTTC
>JANNNB010000202.1:0-1835 GCA_031398325.1 Actinomycetes bacterium | reverse complement strand
CGCTCAGTGGCCGGCAACGAGGGTGAGTTCACGCTCGACTGCGAGCGTCCGAGGCGCAATCGGGTCGACGACCGATGACACCCGCCCAGCGACCGTCGGCTCGGTCTCGGCCTTGGCGCCGGCGTAGGAATCGATGTAGGTCTGGCCGGTGAGCTCACGGATCTCGTACATGACCTCATCGATCATCGAGCGCCACGCAATGTGCTCGGCTCCACGTCCCCGGTACCGTTCGGGCCGCACCGGGCGTCCGATCTTGATCTGGCACGATCGGAACAGCTTGGGCATCTTCGCATCGGGCGGCTGGATCTTGTCGGTACCGATAACGCCGACGGGGAAAATCGGGCAGTCGAGCTTCATCGCCAGGCGAGCAGCACCCGTGCGCCCCTTGTGGAGATCACCGTTGCGGCTCCGGGTGCCCTCGGGGAATATTCCGAACAGCTCGCCGCGCTGCAACACTTCCTCGGCCGCGTCGAGCGCGGCGGTGCTCTTGTCGCCACCGGCCCGGTCGATCGGAATCATCCCCATCGCGGGGAAGAGGAACTTGGTCTTCCAGGAATCCATGTATTCGGCCTTGCCCACGAAGGAGATGTTGCGTGGCACGGTCAGCATCAGGAACGCCGAGTCGAGGAAGCTGACGTGGTTCGGACACAGGATCGCCGGGCCCGCCGCAGGCAGACGTTCGTAGCCCGAGAGCTCGATGTTCCACAGTCGGTTGGAGACGGGACGGCCGAGCCGGCGCACCCTGCGCTGCATCGCTCCTGCTCCCGGTCCCTGTGTCACGGCTTCAAGAGTAGACCGGGCAACCGCACATGAGAAGCGCGCCCGATGAACTTCGTGTCAACGCCCGGTGTCGCGCCAGGGTCAGTCGAGGTCGATACCGAGCAGCGCGGCGGCCTCGCCCACGCCGGCGCCGGAGCGAGCGGCATCATCGATCGCGGCGATGGCTCCTGGGGTGTCGAGGTCGTCGTCGAGGCGTCCACGAACTTCATCGAGGAGGTCCGGGTTCGATCCGGTCCGCTCGTTCCACGCATCGAGACGGGCTTGACTGCGTGGCATGAGCTCGTCGTCCCACTCCCACTCGACGCGGTAGTGGTGCTCGATGATCGCCATGCGGATCGCCCGAGGATCCCAGGTCTCACGGAGTTGATCGATGAACACGAGATTTCCGAGACTCTTCGACATCTTCTCGCCGTCCATGTGGATCAGGGCGGTGTGCATCCAGTGCTTGACGAACAGCTCGCCGGTGGCGGCCTCCGACTGAGCACGCTCACACTCGTGGTGCGGAAAGATCAGATCAGCTCCGCCACCGTGCAAATCGATGGTCGTGCCGAGTTCGCGCAGCGCCAGCGCCGAACATTCGATGTGCCAACCCGGACGGCCCGGACCCCACATGGTGTCCCAGCTCGGCTCGTCGGCGGCCGATGGATGCCAGAGCACGAAGTCCAGCGGCGAGCGCTTGTTGGGGTCGTCGATGTTGCCGCCGCGTTCCTTGGCGAGCACCAGCATCTCGTCGTCGGTGTAATGACTGAGCGAGCCGAACGATTCGAACTTCGACACATCGAAGTACACCGATCCGCCGGATTCGTACGCGTACCCACGGTCGAGCACCATGCCGATGAAACCGCGGATGTCAGGGATCGCCGACGATGCACGGGGAGCAACAGCGACCGGGAGCGCGTTCAACGCGACCATGTCACGTTCGAAGCGGGCCTCTTCGCCGGCTGCGAGATCGAGGTAGTGCACGCCGAGCTCGCGGGCCTTGGCGAACAACGGGTCGTCGACGTCGGTGACATTGCGAACGCAACGCACCGTATGGCCCATGTCGATGAGCCGGC